>DATEJO010000069.1:0-25902 GCA_035277905.1 Candidatus Sulfotelmatobacter sp. | reverse complement strand
CGACCGCCCTCACTCCGCCCGCAGCGCCTGCACCGGATCCACCACCGCCGCTCTCCGCGAGGGCACATACGTCGCCATCCAAGCGATCGCGAGAATCGCCGCCGTCGCCCCCGCATACGTCCACGGATCCGCCGGGCTCACGTGATAAAGCAGCGACCGCATCAGACGCATCGTCCCAAACGCAACCAAAACGCCGCAGATCACTCCAATGCCCGTGAGCATTAATCCCTGCCGCACAAACATTCTCGTCAGCGAATCGCGCTGCGCACCCAGCGCCACCCGGATTCCGATCTCGCGCGTCCGCTGCGACACCGCATAGGCGACCACGCCATAAAGCCCCACAATGCCCAACAGCAGCGTCATCGCTCCTGCGATCGAAAGCATGACCAGCGTGAACGACGTGCGCGCCATCGATTTCGTGTACAACGCACCAACTGTTGTAGGACTCGCCAGCGGCAGTTCCGGATCGACCGACCAGACTGCCCGCTGGATCTCATTCATCAACGCCGCCGATCCCGCCCGCGGCGTCCGTACCACGAAACTCACATACCGTCGCAGCATCACCTTCTGTGTTTCAAAGTTCGCCTGATAAATCGGCCAGTAGACGTCACTCGTTGGGTCATGGCTGACGCCTTCCTCGTACACATTCCCGACTGCCCCAACGATCTGGTGCCACGGATCCGACGAGCCAATACGGATGAATTTGCCAATCGCGCCGTTCGGGGTGCCCCAGTACTCGCGCGCAAAATTTTCGGAGATGATCGCGACCGGTCGCTGCTCGAACTCCTCCGGCCAGGTCAGGTCCCGCCCCGCCACCAGCGGAATGCCCATCGTTGAAAAGTATCCCGGCGAAATGAATCTCTGGTGTCGCATCGGTGCCATCTCGCCGTCTTTGTAAGCGTGATCGTTTGCAAAGACCGGGTCGAAGCCCCCGCCCCCCGACATCGGCACGCTCGAGGTGATGCCCGCCGACGTGACTCCCGGAATCGCAGCTACCTGGTTCAGGATGGCTTGATCGATGCGCACGACTCGCTCCCCTTGCGTGTCGGGAATCTGCGTTTCAGGGATGTCGATATCGAACGCTTGCAGCGTGTTGGGATCCTGGAATCCCGGCCAGACATGGGCCAGTGCGCGGAACGTCCGGATCATCAGCCCCGAGCAAATCAGCAAGACCAGCGCCAGCGCAACCTGCACCACGACCAGCGCCTTGCGCGCGCGATGCCGTTCGCGGCTCTGGCTCAAAGATCGACCGCCCTCGCGCAATCCGGTTCCCGCCCTTACGCCGGAGTACCTCAGCACCGGAATCATCCCGATAACGAGACTCACAAAAAGCGCGAGACCGAGCGTAAACAAAAGTACGGGCACGTCGATGCCAATATCGCGCAATCGCGGCAAGCCCGTAGGCGCGGCCGCTATCAGCGCCCGCAGCCCGCCATACGCAAGCCCCAGGCCGATCACGCTCCCCGAGCATCCCAGCACAAGACTCTCCAGCAGCAGGTTCGCGGTGATGTTTCTGCGGTCCGCGCCAAGCGCCGACCGGATCGCGAGTTCTTGCCGCCGCCCTTCGACGCGCACCAGCAGCAGGTTCGCCACATTCGCGCACGCCGCCAGAAGAACCAGCATGATTGAGCCCATCAGCACCCAAACCACACTGCCAATGTCACCAACCACATCGTCCTTAAGTGGGTGAAGGTCGGTCCCGAAATTTGCTTTCTGAAAGAGTTCCAGGCTGAAACCCTCGGGCGGAGGGAAACTGCGAAGCGCGACAGGGATCAGGCGCTGCAGATCGGCACTGGCCTCCTGCAGCGTCACTCCGGGCTTGAGCCGCGCAATTCCTTCGTAGTTGAACTGACCGAGAGTGGTCTTGCTGCGGTCGATCTGCATGGGCACAAAAAGGTCGGCACGATATCCCAGAAAATCGAAACCCTGAGGCAGAATGCCAATGATCTCGTGCGGCTCGCCGTCGAGCGAAAGCGTGCGCCCCACAGCCGAACGATCTCCGCCGAAATGACGCTGCCAGTAGCCGTAACTCAGCAGTACCGTCTTCGGCGCATTGGGAGAATCGTCCCGATTGGTGAAGAGCCGCCCGTATGCCGCATGAACGCCAAGAATCGGAAGCGTGCCATCCGTTACTTCCACGCCGTCCAGCTGTTCGGGTTGTCCGCTCCCGGTCAGGCTGAACGAACTGCCGTCGTACATTCCAATGTCTTCGAGCGTTTTGTTTTGCTCGCGGTCCATGAAATAAACAAACGCCCCGATATGGAGTCTTGGAATATTAATCGCGGGAGCCTTGTACCAGACGCCAATCAGGCGCTCCGGATGCGAATAACTCAGCGGCTTCAGAAGCACGCCCTCGACAACGCTGAAGACAACCGTATTGGCTCCGACCCCCACGGCCACCGTGATCAGGATGATCGCCGTAAAAAGAGGAGACCGCCCCAGACGTCGGAAGACCTGCCTAAGCTGACCAGGAAAGAACCCCACAGAGCCTCCTGAATTGAACCCAATCCGATTGCGATGGCCGACAGAACCGATACTAATTTCGACAATTGGTGCAATCGGTGTGCCATGCCAGTAGCGGCAAAACACAGGATTCTACGGAAGAAAGCGCAATCCAGTTCCCTCAAAACTGGTCGGTCCCGGATCGAGATGTCCGTTCCTGAACAGTAGGACCTCGCAGGGCCGGCCGAAGCCCCGGGTGGCCCGATTTTGGCTTGAGTTGGGCGATGTGCAGTTCGCCAACCGAACTACGGTTCCGCTTGAGTGGGAACTCGCGCTAGCCATAGCTTCGTATCAGGGCACGCCTTCAAGGGCGTGCCAACCACTTAGCCGCCCCATGGCCTGCACGTAATCCTCGAGAGCCGGTAACGATGTTGCTCTCGATGCTTTCAGGATTTGTGCGGGCGGACCGGACCGTCCTCACGCGAGCCAATAAATCTTCGCATCTTCTCCCCTCCTGTCATGCCGACCGGAGCAGATCATCGCAAAACGCGATGATCTGCGGAGTGGAGGGACCTTATGTTTGTACTGTCGGAACGCCTAACGAGTCAGAACAGTCGCGACAGAACGAAAGGCCGACTGGTTGGTTGCGCTTCCGTCAAGGAAACGCTAGATTCCCCATCTATGAGAATCTCGGTCGAGTCGCTCTCGAAGCGGTACGGCAGAGTGCATGCACTGGACAACGTCAATCTCGCCGTGGACGCTGGTCAGATCGTTGCTGTTCTTGGCATCAACGGCGCTGGTAAAACCACGTTCTTGCGCTGCCTGTGCGGCATCGTCGCGGGCAAAGGGCGAATTTTGTACGATGGCGTGCCGCTGACACGGGAAAACATGCAAGTCCGGCGAAGGATTGCCTTCCTTCCCGATTTTCCAATCGCTTTTCCGCACTATACGGTCATGCGTCATGTTGGAATGGTCCTCCGGTTGTACGGTGTAGACGAGCATGTAAAGGAATCGCGGATACTGGATCTTTTTCGTGGTTTCGACATCCTGCCTCTCATCGACACGCCTGTTTCTAAGCTCTCGCGCGGTCAGGCATACAAGGCTGCTTTGGCCGCTCTGCTGGCCGTCGATCCCGACGTTCTGCTACTTGACGAGCCTTTTGCCTCAGGTATGGACCCTAACGGCATTACCTTTTTGAAACAGGAAGCGAGGGCAGGGGCAGCGAGTGGCCGCACCATAATTTATTCAACCCAGATACTGGATATCGCCGAAGACCTCGCAGATCGAGTCTTGATAATTGACCGAGGAGAGGTTCGCTATTATGCTCCGCTCGATGAACTTCAAGCGGTTACGGCGGGCCACGCGGGTGGCAGCATCCTTGAGCAAGTGTTTCAGCAACTACGGAGCGCAATCCAGTGAAGCTGAGCTCACCGGTATTGGAGCGCCGTCTCAGACGGGAAGCGCGTCGAGAACTTCGTAATTCCCGTTTGCTCTGGAAAGATTACCGGCAACATAGGGCGAGATGGTGGAGACGAAATCACAACCTTGAGATCGGCTTCGTTTCCCTCTACCTTCTGGCAGTTCTCTTCGCAGCCGTTGTTCGCACTGGCCAACCGATCGCTTTGCTCACCGTCGTTACCTTGTATGCATCTGGTACTGCCTTGGTTCGATGTAAGAACTTTTACGCGCGCGCCACAACGGGATACGATCGCGCGGTGCTTATCGCTTTGCCCGTTTCGGACACTGATTTTGTAAGGCATGAATTCAGGAGTCTGTTCCGTTCGTGGCTTGGAGCATTTGTCATCTTCGGAGCGTTTTACGGAGTCTATGCGGTCGTTTACGGAAATTTCTTGCACGATCTCGCACCAATGCTGGCAGCGTCTATTCTTCAAACGTTAGCCAGCTTATCCGTTGGAGCAGCATTGATTGCCTTTAGGCCGAAATGGGCCGGGGCTTCCGTTATTGTCCCTTTCTACGGGCTGATGATTCTGTGTTCGGCCGTACGGCTTCCGGCCGATACATTGCAATTCCTCTGGTCGGCAATGCTGTTCACACCCGCAGGTTGGGTCGCTCATGGTTTTGCAGCTTTGGTGGGCAGCGCAGATAAAGTCGAACAGCTGTGGTTGGTGCCCTCGTTCATTGCCTCGGCGATGCTTCCGCTCGCATTGCGTGCTCTTCGCTCACGGGTCCTGTCTGCAATCGCTTCTCCCGAGTACGCTTTCGACGAGGTCTTCGCTCCTGGTTACGACGAGGTGGAGGATCAGAGAGACACTTCGACAGCCGAAGGGATGAATGAATGGCACCTTATTGCGGTAGAAGATCGAATCTCGCTCAACTCGAAGAGAATCGATTGGGCTCAATTGGGGTGGATCGAACGACTGGTTGCGGGAGCCCTGCGAGATAGGGAAAAGATCGTCGCTGAGTTCATGCTGGCAGACGGCATGCGATCCTGGTCTAAAAGCTGGCGATCCGCTGCGATAATTACCTTTGTAGGCGTCGCTCTGACGCTGGCGATGTCATCCTTGCCATCGTGGTTTTTCTTTCTACCAATGATCGTCGCCGGTTTTATGAGCGCGCCCATTCTCGGTGGTTCTTGGGCCGCCTTCAAAGGACCTTCGACCTCTGGCTTTTCGCTTCCCGCCTATTCTGTTTTTCCGCTCAGCTACACCGAGATCTCAAAGGTAATCCTGAAGACCAACTATATTCGAACTCTTACATGGGCCCCGCTTGCAGTTCTCTATTCCGCAGCTCTTGCCCATCGCCTCAACTCCCCGTTTGGGTTGGGAGCCACCATCGGGATCGAGGTTGTGTGTATAGTTCTGGCGCTGCAGCCAGTGCTCATCGCTGGGCACTTTTCCTCAGGAACGAACGACACACGACAGGTTAACTGGCAGACGATCTCGTTTTTCGCGTTTGCATTAGTGCTGCTCATCATTATGCTCGTTGCCGCGTTCATGATGTTTATCGTGCCTACACCTTTGGTTCAGACGTGCTCGGTTGCGGCACTGTTCGTGGCGAATTTCTTAGGATGGTTCGCCTACAAGCTGCTCTTCGACCGCGGCAGGATTGATTTGCTGTCACGGACGAACCTCCGGTGAGGTGGCGAAGTTTGATGCAGGCACGCTCTCCCGCCCAAAGTTTCCCACAAGAAAATCCCCTTCACTTCTGGCCCGTTACTGGCATCCCGAGAACGCCAGAGTCGCTGCCGCGCTGCTCATCCCTGAGGTGACGTTCAACGGAGCATTCGTCGTTGTCGAGCTTGTCTTAAGCTCCGAAGGATTGCAGTCAGGAGTGCTTGCTCCATCCGTCGTAAACGCAAAGGCATCGATCGTGTAGTTCACTGGTCCCGAGATCGGCGCGGCGGGTTTCTGACCGGCACTCGCTACAAATGAACCGATGCTGGGATTCAGTGCAGGAACAGAGAGCGTGTAGCTCACGCAATCCGTGTTCGCCGGGCAACTCGGTCCGGGCGCGGTAGTGAGATTGGCCGCAGTCGCCGACTGTCCAGCCAAGGGGATCGTCACCATCAAGGCTGAGCTGATCTGTTGCAGCGCAGAAAGAGAAATGTCCGCAGCCGTCCCCGCGCTGCCTGTGCTCGTGCTTACAAGCCCGGTTATCGACGCTGGGGCAGTGGTCGCGCCCATCTGCGCAACGACCGGAACCATGCCAAGCGCATTGCCCGGTTGTACCCCGGTAATAACAGTGGCCGCGTACGCGACTTGAGTCCCGCTCACCGCTCCGACCACGACATCATAGGTGCCCGCCGCAACCGGACAGAATGAAAATGCGCCCGAGGCATCCGTGACCGTTTCCATGATCACGCGATCAACTCCCGAACTATCTTTCTGTTCCAGAGCCACCACCGTGGTTCCACCGGAGATGGCTTGGCTGGTCACGCTGTCCACAACCGTGCCGTTAATCGATGTCGATGTCAGCGTGACCTCGCCCGCGTGGAGAACGGGCTTGAGCCTGAATTGACCGTTGCCCTCGGTGACGATGGACTCACACGCATTGAAGTCGATGTCGAGGTCTTTCGTTTGTCCGCTCGCGATCACGAACTGCCCGCCGGCAATTTGGCCGGACGGAATCTTGATTCCCGTCGTTGCTTCGCTGGAAAGCAAGAGCGGCTGCGCTGTATTCGGAGCACTCGATAGCATTACGCAATTCGCGCTGCTGCCGCAGAGATTGTTGGCGACGACCGTGGCGTTGCTTGCCAGATTGATGCGGATCTGCTGGTAACTCCCTGGTTGCAGGGCGGTAGTCGCACCGAGAGTCGCCAGGAAGCATTGATTACTGGCTTGTCCCAGAAGGTCTACCTGCTGCGGGTTCTGCGAAAGGGATGGCGTGAGATCGATCCAGCCTGAGTCGTTGTTTCCCGCACTCCCGCTGGCGTTGATCTGAACATCAGTGATCGTGACGTAGATGTGACTGAAAGCGCCTTTGGGCCCCGAACACGTTGCGGGATCGCTTACGCGGACGTTTACAAACGCGCCGTTTGGAGTGGACGATTTTCCGTTACCGCAACCCGAAAGAACAAGCGTGCAGACGAGCGAAACCACAAACGTGCAACATAGAGCGGATCGATACATGGCAGAACCTCAGCCGACTGGCACTGGGAGAACATTAGAGAGACCCTTGGGGGTAGGGACGAGCTAGATAGAGCATTCTTCGTGCCGTCGCTAAAAGAAGTTATGGAACCTGTTGCAGTAGATAGAGTTTGTCCTCTGGGCGGGCTGGGTGAGCGCTATGGCAATAGTGGCAAAATCTTCTAGAGCACGGTAATCCCTTCCGCGGGATAGACGGGACGTTTTCGGCCACTTTTCGATTCGAAGCGGGGCGAGAAGTTTTCCACAGAAAAATCCGCTCCATTGTGACGTACAACCTTGACTTCCACAGCCGGCAAAAGCGCACAATCGCGGCGTGCGCATTGCACCGCAAAAACTCTCTGGAAGAGGCGTCCCGGTCGCGTGTCCGAGGCCGCAAGCTCAGGACCCGCGACTCAAAACTCAGGACTAAGTAAGTCCTTATTTCAGAAGATTTTGCGTGTAAGTCCTTCTTTGACAATATTTTGCGGTGACCAAAGTCGACTCTTCGTCGATAAGTGCTTTAAATGCAAGATTTTGCGGGCCGACATCCAAAAATATTCCGCAGAACGTGTGAGGCTAACTCGTTATCTTGGAAGATTTTACGTTTAAAATATTTGTTTTGAATATCTTGCGAGGACAAAAACGTAAAAATTGCGATAAGTCTAGCATTTCCAAGATTTTGCGAAATCATCAAAATTTTTTGATTGTTGGCACCAGCCGGCAATGCGAAGAACTCGTCTCGAAGCTAAAATCGAAAACGAACAGCGAACGACGAACGACCAACGACCGCCTTCCCAATGTCCTGGCTAACCGTCCTCAACCACGACGTAATCGCCTGCACGCGCTGTCCGCGGCTGGTGGAGTATCGCCAGAAGATCGCGCGTGAGAAGCGCCGCGCCTACCTTGCCTGGGACTATTGGGGCAAGCCCGTCCCCGGCTTCGGAGATCCCAAGGCGCGCGTGCTGATCATGGGACTCGCTCCCGGCGCTCACGGATCGAATCGCACCGGACGTCCCTTCACCGGCGACTCGTCCGGCAACTTCATGTATCCCGTGCTCTACGAGACCGGATTCGCGAACCAGCCGAACGCCACCGACCGCAACGACGGACTGAAGCTCCACGACCTCTACATCACCGCCGCCGTCCGCTGCGCTCCCCCAGACAACAAGCCGCTGCCCTCGGAACTGGCGAGTTGTTCGACGTTTCTCGATCGCGAACTGGCCGGACTCGATCGCGTAAACGTGATCGTTGCGCTCGGCAAAATCGGATTCGACGCCTATCTGAACTACCTGAAGCGCCGCGGCCTGCTGAAGAGCAAAAAAGATTTCGTCTTCGGACACGGTCTGAGCTACGTGATGCCGGAAGGCAAGATGCTGCTGGCGTCCTACCATCCGTCAAACCAGAACACGCAGACGGGAAAGCTGACTCGGCAAATGTTCGTAAAAATTTTCCAGCAAGCAAGAAAACTAGCGCAGGGAAAGCAGGCCGAAGGAAAGAAGTAGCGGACAGTAGCGCCGGCGCCCCGCCCGGCTGTCGCGCGGGCGTCGCGCCCGCGCCGCCAGCGAGATTACGAATCACCGCAGCTTTGTGACGGTAACCTCGAGCTGAAACTGCCGCTTCGAATTGGGATCATCCATGCTGCCAATGAGAATCGGCTTGCCGACAACCAGCAATGTGCTACCCGAGATCTTGATCTGCCGAACGATGGGCCCCAGTTTTGATTCTCCCGAGTGTTCGGAGGTGTCGCTCGTATCAAGATTGCTGACGTCGGCGCGCACAACCAACACGCATTCGTCACCGCGCTCCCGCAGTTGAGCCCATATGTTGGTACCCACATCCAGGTACTGATATTGCAGGGACGTCGAGCCCGGGCTGCTGGATGTAACTACCGGAACCCGCGTGCCGATCTTGATTTCGTTGGATTCGCCGGCGGTCAGATCCAGGGAGTAGTGCCGGGTATTTACGATTTTTCCATCCGCCACTTCCTTGAATGCAAAATCCAGGCGATACGGATCTACCGGCTGCACTTTTGAGGTTTGCGCAGGTGCTTCTTTTTTCGATTCGTCTTGGGTCTGCGCCGAGATTAGGCCGCAGCCGAGTCCAATGAAGATTACAGCAACGAACAGTGGAATCATTCTTCGCATGTTTGCTCACCTTTCCTGTTGAATCGAATCGGAGGACTGGTTCTGTAAAGCGCCGTCATTCATTTGTCGCTGTGCCTCGAGATCGAATTCTGCTTGTGCCTCGGCGATCATCGTGGCGTCTTTAGGAAACGATCGGGCGTACCGGGCCAGAGCAATCTCTTCCTCGCTCAGCGGCTGCGGCGATGGGAAATGATCGAGCTTCGGATTGTCGGCGACAACGTTTGCAGGCCGCGTAGGATGTCTCAATCTTCTCCGCGCTGGGCGCACGTGGGCCGTTGTCTCACGGCCCTGCGGCTCAACTTCTGGGATGACTGCCGGATGCGATGAATCCCGCGTGAACATCGACGGACGATTCGCGATCACCGGTTGATCAGTTCTTCCTACTCGCAAACTGATCGCGATTGCCAACACCGCAGCCGCCGCTACAGCGGCGGCCAATCCCCAATGCCACCACGAACGCGTGGACTCGCGAGTTTGCTCGACGCGCAGGCTGACCAGGATTCGTTCTTCCATTCCGTCGCGCGGAGCCGCGTCGGCGTACTTTGCCAGGGCTGCATCCAGCAAACGATCGACATCATTCCCGCTGGAATCTTGTTTTTGATTTGTCTGCATAGGCATTACTTCCGGTTTAACGTTTGCGACAGCTTTTCTTTCAGAATCTGGCGCGCCCGAAACACTCGCGACCTTACCGCGGCCTCATTGATCCCCAGGGTCGCGGCCACTTCTTTCGGCGACATCCCTTCGATCGTCGACAGAATCAACGGTTCGCGCAACTTTGCCGGCAACGCCGCGATCATCCTCTCGACGGTTGTTGCGATCTGCGCTCCTTGCATGCTGTCATCGGCCGGTGCGCCGGAATCGGCGATTTCCATCGGCGGCTTCTCGGGATCGTCGAGCGGAATTTCTCCTTTGTTCTTCAGGTGACGGCTGCGATCGACGGCGACCCGCCAGGCAATCCGCGCCAACCACGTCTTTGGATCATCCACCGACGTCAGTTTCGAGCCGTAGCGCAGCACGCGCAAAAACGTCTCCTGCGTAGCGTCTTCCGCGTCATGATGCCGGCGCAGCACCGCATAGGCGATCCTGTAAACCAGCCGCGAATGCCGGCGTACAAGGGATTCGAGCGTGGCGTCCGTCTGATCGGAGTCGCTGGTTTCGGCGCTGCCGTTGATCGTGGTTACGCCGCTCAGGATCGCCTCTCCCGCCACCACTCGTTTGCCCTCAAACATGAAGACCGCTCCGGAGTGCGATTCGTTCAGGAATATTCGTTGGAAGAACGGCGGACGAGGAGTTGCTTGCGGGAAGGTGTCAAGGGGACAGGGGCTAGAGGTTAGAGGTTAGTAACTTCAAAAACTGCAAGGTTGCGGAACGCGGAATTAGCTGGACGCATTACTAGCCCCTGACCCCTAGCCCCTTTGTCCCGACAAAGACTGGTTCGGGCTCGAGACGCACGCCCCAGGTTTCTCGGACGCGGCTTTGAATCTGGTCTTTGAGGGCGAGGATGTCGGCGGAGGTGGCTCCTCCGCGGTTGATGAGTGCGAGTGCGTGTTTGCTCGATATGCCTGCCTGGCCGAGAGTGTAACCGCGGGTGAATCCGGAATGTTCGACCAGCCACGCGGCGGAAACCTTCTTGTTCTTCTCAAGCGCGGGATAGCTCGGAACCGTGAGTCCCTTGGCCGCCGCGCGTTTATTCAGCTCGGCGTGCGCTTCTTCCGAGAGGACGGGGTTCTTGAAGAACGATCCGGCGCTGCGGCAGTCTGGGTCGCCTTCGACAATCAACATTCCTTTGCGGGCACGGATCTGGCGGACGGCCTCACGAGTCTCCGGGAGCGTTGGCGCGGTTGTGCGACCGTCGAAATGCCGCTTCAGATCAGCATAGGCAAGATGCGGCGCTGCCCCTGGGATGAGCCCGTAGGTGACGCGGAGGATGATGAACCGTCCGCGCTCGGTCGTGTTGAAGATGCTGGAGCGGTAAGCGAAGCCGCAGGCTTCGCGGCAGAGTTCGTGGACTTGGCCTTCTTTGCGGTCGAAGACTTCGACGGACTCGACGGTGTCGGAAACTTCCTGCCCGTAGGCGCCGACGTTCTGCACCGGCGTGCCTCCGACGCTGCCGGGAATTCCGCTAAGGCACTCGACTCCACCGCAATTTGCAGCGACGGCTACGGCGACGAAGTCGTCCCATGATTCGCCGGCGCCTACGTCAAAAACTACTTTGCCATCGACTTCGGCAGGTTGGCGCTCGATTCCGGTGATCGCGATTTTCAGTACGAGCCCAGGCCAGCCTGCGTCGGAGACGACAAGGTTGCTGCCGCCGCCAAGAACAAAGAGAGGCAGGTTGCCGGCTTGGGCGAAGTCGACCGCCGCTTTCACCTCGTTTCTCGATTTTGCTTCGACGAAGAAACGCGCGGCTCCTCCGATGAGGAAGGTAGTCAGCGGAGCGAGCGGGACATTTTCCTGGAGATGCATGGACCGCCTTCAATATACACAGCTGAAATGCCCCCGGCGAATTTGCTTGCGGCCGGAGAGTCGTTGCGAGCCACGTCTCTACGGAGGAGACACGGTACAATGGAGCTAACTTTGGGGAAGGGGAATTTCCAATCATGCCGATGTATCCAGAGATTATGGTTGTGCCGATGCGCGAGGAGTTGACGCGCCTGGGAATTGAAGAGTTGCGCAGCGCGGACGACGTGGACCGCGCGGTGAAGCAGCGGCCGGGGACCTCGATGATTGTGGTGAACTCAATCTGCGGATGCGCGGCCGGGAGGATGCGTCCGGCGGTGCGGATGGCGCTGCAGAGTACCGTGAAGCCCGATCACTTGTTCTCTGTGTTTGCCGGGCAGGATACGGAGGCGACCGAGCGGGCGCGGAGTTATTTCACGGGACAGCCGCCGTCTTCGCCTTCGATTGCGATCTTGCGCGACGGGCAGCTGGTGTACATGATGCCGCGGCGGGATATCGAATCGCGCGAGGCTCCGGCGATTGCCGCGGATTTGCAGGCGGCGTTCGAGCAGCATTGCGGGAAAGTTGCGGCGCGATCGTAATTGCTCGTTGGAGAGATGGTAGCGGGCACGGCTCTACGAACGTTTTCATGACGCAGCGCCTAAAGGCTACTCCATTCTTCCGTCGGTGGCGGCACCGCTAAAGCGGTGCCCTGATACGGCGTTCCTGATACGAAGCACGTCGAGCTTACTTGCCGGGCTTTGTTGCGTAGAACGTCTTTACCACAATTCCATTCGGTTGCACGCCTACCGGGATCAACGTCAGCAGGGAATATTCTGATGTTTCCAGCGTACGACGCGGCTTGCGCTTTTGAATCACCGTAACGTCTCCGGATTCCGAATCCACGACAAGCAAATAATTCTGGTCGGGCGTCAGAGCGAGACTATCCGGACGGCTTCCTACCGGTAAGGTTGCGATGCGGCGTCCCATATCGATGTCGTAGACGGCGACACTGTTCGACCCGAAATTCGAAACATAAAGGCGGGAGTTGTCGAGGGTGACGACGGCGTGGGAAGGATTGTGTCCGATCTCCTGGCTGCTGCCGACTTCGTCGTTGCCGGTTTCGATAATCGAGATGCTATCGGAAGCGAAGTTGCAGACGATCATTTCGCCGCCGTCGGGTTTGAGGGCGAGACTGGCGGGCGTGCGGCCGACGTCGATGAGCGCCAGTACGCGGTCTTCATTGTGAGCGGGCGTGGCTAGTTGGACCGATGCGACCTGAGATGATCCGGAGCAGGAGACGAAGGCCTTGCTGGAATCGGGAACGATGGCGATGTCTTCGGGTTGCTGACAGACCGGGAGAGTGGCACGGACGCGGAGCAGTTTGGCATCGATGATCGAGACGGTGTTGTCTCCGCGATTGGAGACGACGATCGTGGACCCGTCGGGCGAGATCCGCGCCAGTCCCGGGGAAGCGCCGACGCGGATGTTGCCAATGACGATGCGCTTCTCGAGATCGATGATACTGACGTTGGAGGATCCGGAGTTGGCGACATAAGCGCGCTTGCCGTCTTCGGATACATCGATGAAATAAGGTCGCGCGTGAACGCCGATTGTGGCGGCGATCGTGTTCGTTTCGGCGTCGATGACACTGACGTTGTCGGAACCGGTGTTCACCGCGTAGATTTCGTTCTTCTTACTGTTTGCGGCGACTCCGGTGGGCTCGCTGCCGACGTGGAGCGTCTTGGCGAGCGCGAAAGTGCGCAGGTCGATCACACTGACTGTGTTGCTTTTGCCGTTGGTCACGTAGGCGAATTCGCGGAAGGCCGGGCTGTAGTCGGTGAGGGACTGCTCGCGGAAGTACCACCAGCCGAATCCGGCGAGGATGGGGAGCAGGACAGCGATGAAGAGGACTTTGCGCAAGGCGCTCCGAGTCTGAAGAAGAAGGAAGATTAGCAGAAAGAACGGTGAGGCTGGCAAGCGGGGGACCGCGAATCAGTACTTGTGGTCAACAACGCCGCCTGCACTACCGTATGTGGAACGACATCTCAGCCTGGATTCGCACGGCAACGGGCTGCCCATCCTTAGTTGCAGGCTCGAATCTCCACTTTTTCACTGTGTCCAGGGCTTGTTTGTCAAGACTGCTCTCCAGACTGCGGGTCACCGCAGGATCGCGCACTGTGCCATCTTTCGCGACCACAAAAGAGAGCAGCACGACTCCATTGATCTTCTTTCTGCGCGCCTTATCGGTGTATTCCGGTTCCGGCGTGTAAATTGCCTTCGGACCCTGAATTCCGCTCTCATGCGCATTGTGCAGTTCATAGATGGTTTCGTCATTGTTAGCGGATGAATTCTGTGCGGCCAGGCTGCAGCCGAGAATAAAAGCGGCGATGACAAACTTCAAGGCGAACAGGAGATGGACTCGCTCTTTCGGCATATTTCCCTCAGAAGGGAGATCGAAATCCCACAACCTACTTGCTGACCGCTACTGGTTCGCTGATTTCAATCGCCGTGACCGTGCGTCCGACGACCGGCGCAATCTGGCGCACTTGCTTCATCAGTTCGTCGAACTGATCGGGGAACAGAGATTGCGGGCCGTCGGAGAGGGCCTGATCCGGTGCCGGATGGACCTCGACCATGAGTCCGTCGGCGCCGACGGCGACTGCGGCGCGGGACAGCGGCGTGACCTTGTTGCGCTTGCCCGTGCCGTGGCTGGGGTCGACCAGGATCGGCAGATGGCTCAGGCGCTGCACCGCGGGCACGACGCTCAGGTCGAGTGTGTTGCGGGTGTGGTCGGCGAAGGTGCGGACTCCGCGTTCGCAGAGCGCGACGTTGTAGTTGCCTTCGCTCAGGATGTACTCCGCGGCCATGAGAAATTCTTCGAGCGTGGCCGACATGCCACGCTTCAAGAGAACGGGCTTGCGGGCGCGTCCGGCGCGCTTCAGCAGAGAGAAATTCTGCATGTTGCGGGCGCCGATCTGGATTACGTCGGCGTATTCTTCGACGAGATCGAGCGACTCGTGGTCGATCGCCTCGGTGATAATCCTCATGCCGAACTGCTGGCGGATTTCGGCCATGATCCGTAGGGCTTCTTCGCCGAGTCCCTGGAATGAATACGGAGAGGTGCGGGGCTTGTAGGCTCCGCCGCGGAAGAATTGGGCTCCGGCTTTCTGCACGCGCTCGGCCACGGAGAAAGCCTGTTCGCGGCTCTCGATGGCGCAAGGTCCGGCAACGACGGCTAACGCGGGTCCGCCGATCGTGGCGTTGGTTCCGGGGAAGCGAATGATTGTGTTTTCTTCCTTCACGTCGCGGCTGACGAGCTTGTAGGGTTTTGAGACCTGGATGACTTCCTGCACGCCGGGCATTTCTTCGAGCGTGCCTTGCTCAACTTCGCCCTTGTTGCCGGTGATGCCGATGGCGGTGCGCGTGGCGCCCGGCATGGGGTGGGCGCGGTATCCGAGGGTTTCGATTTTTTCGCAAACGGCGCGGACCTGCTCTTCGCTGGCCTGCGCCTTCATGACAACGAGCATGACTTCTCCTCGGGCGGTAGCTGGGACTGGGGTCCGCCCTTGCGTCAAACCATCAAGTTTATCCGGTGGGCGCAAGGCGGGCAATGAAGAACTGGTTGTGAATCGGGCTGCGCCGAAAGCACATCTATTGCATTAATGCTGCTTCGAAACGAACGATGTATTCTTCAGCTTCTTCGTTCGGCTGTCTTTAACCTTTTCCTATGATTGGCAAGGAGGTTTTGATGAGCACTCACGTGCAGGATGTTTCGGCTAGCAACGCCGGTTCGGTGTCGTTGCTGGGGCAGAGGACCGTTCACCGCATCGGGTTTGGCGCAATGCGGATTACCGGAGATGGGATATGGGGTCCTCCGAAAGATAAGGCGCAGGCGCTTGCTGTATTGCGGCGGGCGGTGGAGTTGGGCGTCAATTTTATTGACACAGCCGATTCTTACGGCCCTGATGTCAGCGAGGAGTTGATCGCGGAAGCGCTGTTTCCTTATCCGAAGGATCTGGTGATCGCGACCAAGGGTGGATGGGTGCGTCCGGGGCCGAATTTGTGGGCGCACGACGCGACGCCAGAGCATCTGCGTCAGGCGATTGACGGGAGTTTGAAAAGACTGCGGCTGGAGAGGATTGACTTGTATCAATTGCATGCTCCGGCACCGGTGACTCCGTTTGACGACTCGGTGGGTGCGCTGGCGGATTTGCAGAAGGAAGGAAAGATCCGGCTGGTGGGACTGTCGAATGTGACGCGCGAGCATGTGGAGCGGGCGTTGAAGATTGTACCGATTGCGTCGGTACAGAATCGCTACAGCTTCGCCGATCGCGAGTGGGATTCTCTCGTCGACTATTGCACGGAGAAGGGGATTGCGTTTATTCCATGGTTCCCGCTGGGAGCGGGCAAGACGGCGCATGAAGCACTGACAGCAGTCGCCAAAGCGCACGGGGCGACGCCGCTTCAGGTCGCGTTGGCGTGGCTGTTGCAGAGGTCGCCGGTGATGCTGCCGATTCCGGGGACGTCTTCGGTGAAGCATCTTGAAGAGAACCTGGCCGCGGCATCGTTGCGGTTGACGAGCAAGGAGTTTCGCAAGCTGGCGGACGTGAAGCGGTAAAATCAAGACGTCGTACGATATGGATCGTGGGGGCGTTTCACGTCCCCACGATTTTTTGTGGGCACATTCATGATGGGGGAAAAAGACATTCTGAAATCGCCGGCGCCGAGACGGACGCCGAAGGTGACGAGTCGGCGGATTGGAATTCATACGTCGTCTGCGGGAGGCGTGCAGAATGCTGCGGAACGCGCGTACCGGCTGGGGTGCAATACTCTGCAGATTTTTTCGTCGAGCCCGCGGCAGTGGGCTCCGTATGAGCTTGGGGTAACGCAGTGCGACGAGATGAATCGGTTGCGCGCTCGGTACGATTTGAAGCCGCTGGTGATTCATACGAATTATCTGGTGAATCTGGCGTCGTCGAACGAATTGTTTCTGCATAAGTCGATGGAGGCGTTTAGAGGCGAAGTCGAAAGGGCGCTGGCGTTGTGTGCGGATTATCTGGTGCTGCATCCGGGATCGTTTCGCGGGGCGGATCGTGAACAGGGATTGCTGCGGACTGCAGCGGCGCTTGCGGCTTCGACGCGGGGGTTTGATCTGGCGAAGGGCGGGTTGACGATCTTGATCGAGAACACGGCTGGGGCGGAGTTTTCACTAGGGGGCAGCTTCGAGCAGGTGTCGGAAGTAATGCAGCGATTGGACGGGATTGTGCCGGTCGGCGCGTGCATCGATACCTGCCATACGCATGTGGCTGGGTATGACATGGTCAGCAAGGACGGAATCTACGAGACTTTACTGCATCTGGACGCAACGATCGGCCTTAGCCGTGTGAAGGTATGGCACTGCAATGATGCGAAGGCCGCGCGCGGATCGAAACTCGACCGGCATCAGCACATCGGGAAGGGAACGATCGGGAAGGAGACGTTCCGGATTCTGCTGAATGACTTGCGGCTGGCGCACGCGGCGTTTATTGCCGAGACGCCGATTGATCGTCCGGGAGACGATAGAAGGAATGTCGAGGCGCTGAAGAAACTGGTAGTGGAAACATAGGTTGCCGCCTCTCTGTGCGGGGCATTGTAGAATCTAAGTTTCAGCTTTTCATCGCAGACTCGTATGCCATCCGAAGAAAAAACCAAAGCCACTATGACTCAAGCTGATCGTCCCAATGACGAACGCTATGATGCCCAGCGCGTGGAGATGAAATGGTTCGAGCGCTGGCAGCAGGATGCTTCGCTTTACGCCGCCGAGCCCGACTCGACGAAGAAAAAATATTACGTGCTGGAAATGCTGCCGTATCCCTCGGGCGCGCTGCACATGGGACACGTGCGCAATTACTCGATCGGCGACGCGCTGGCGCGTTACATGTGGATGAACGGCTATAACGTGCTGCATCCGATGGGATGGGATTCGTTTGGATTGCCGGCGGAGAACGCCGCGATTTCGAACAACACGCCTCCGCGCGAATGGACGCTGCGCAACATCGCGAACATGAAGGCGCAGATGAAGCGGCTGGGATTCGCGTATGACTGGTCGCGTGAAGTTACGACATGCTTCCCGGAATACTACCGCTGGAATCAGTGGTTCTTTCTGAAGCTCTATGAGCGTGGATTGGTCTACCGCAAGAAGAGCAAGGTGAACTGGTGTCCGAAGTGCGCGACCGTATTGGCGAATGAACAGGTTCTGGGTAATGGGTGCTGCTGGCGTCACGAGGACACGCTCGTGGAACAGCGTGAGTTGGAGCAGTGGTTTGTGCGCACGACGAAATACGCCGAAGAACTACTGCGCGATCTCGACAAACTGGACGGATGGCCCGAGAAAGTGCGGACTATGCAGCGCAACTGGATCGGGCGCAGCGAGGGCACGCTGGTCGATTTCAAGCTCGAAGGCAACGCGGGCCCGGCGGGATCGACGATCAGCGTATTCACGACGCGCGTCGACACGATTTACGGTGCGACCTCGGTGCAACTTGCGCCGGAGCATCCGTTGGTCGCCGACTTTACGCGTTACAACCAGCCGCTCGGCGACGCGGTGAAGCAGATGATCGCGGAGCAGCGCAAGGCGAAAGAAGCGGGCGATATCGGGGAGATCGAGAAGCACGGCGTCAATACGCACCGGTTCGCGATTAATCCGTTCAGCGGGGAAAAGGTCCCGATCTGGATTGCGAATTACATCCTGATGGATTACGGCACGGGCGCAATTATGAGCGTGCCCGCGCATGACGAGCGCGACTATGACTTCGCGAAGAAGTACAAGCTGGAGATCCGGCTTGTGATTCTTCCGATTTCGAACGACCCGGAAGAAACGATGACGGAGCCGCAGTTGCCCTTCGTGGCGCACGACGGGATGACGATTAATTCCGGACCGTTCAGCGGATTGAGCTGTTCCGACGCAATTAAGAAGATGTCGGCTTATGCGGAGGAAAAAGGATTCGGCAAGGCGACGGTGACGTATAGGCTGAAGGACTGGGGCATCTCGCGGCAGCGCTATTGGGGAACGCCGATCCCGATGCTGTATTGCGAGAAGGACGGCCTTGTGCCGGTGGCGGAAAAAGATTTGCCCGTGATCTTACCCGAGAACGTAAAAATCACACTCGCTGGCGGATCGCCGCTTGCTGATGTGCCTGAGTTCGTCAATGCGACGTGTCCGAAGTGCGGAGGACCGGCGCGGCGAGAGACCGACACGATGGATACGTTCGTCGATTCGTCGTGGTACTTCTACCGGTACACCGATGCGCGCAACGATCGCGCGCCTTTCGACAGCAAAACCGCGCAGTATTGGTTTGGCGATCGCGGAATCGATCAATACATTGGCGGCGTCGAACATGCGATCTTGCATTTGATCTACTCGCGATTCTGGACGAAGTTCATGCGCGATATGGGCATGATCACCAACGACGAACCCGTCGAACGCCTCTTTACGCAGGGCATGGTGATCAAAGAAGGGCGAAAGATGTCCAAGAACCTGGGCAACGTTGTGTCGCCCGACGAGATGGTGGCGCGGTACGGGGCCGATGCCGCGCGTTTATACAGCCTGTTTGCAGCTCCTCCGGATCGGGATTTGGACTGGCAGGACTCGGGAATTGAGGGGATTCAGCGCTTTCTTGGGCGCGTTTACCGATTTTTTGTGCGCAATGTTCGTCCTGATGCGAGGGGAGTTGTGCCTGCTGAGTTGTCGCCGGAGGCGCGCGCGATTCAGCGTAAGTTGCACCAGACGATCAAGCGCGTCAGCGATGATTTTCAGGGGCGCTGGCACTTTAATACATGCATCTCGGCGATTATGGAGTTGGTCAATGTGCTCTACGGCGCTGAGGAGGCAATCGCCCGGAATGTTGTACCGGCGGCGTTCTTAGCCGAAGTGCAGCGCGATGTGGTTTTGTTGCTGGCGCCGTTCGCTCCGTATCTGGCGCACGAGTTGTGGGAGATGACTGGGGAGACGGGGAGTCTGTTGCGGGCGGCATGGCCGAAGTTTGATCCGGCGCTTGCGAAGGAAGAAGAGATTGAGATCCCGGTGCAGATCAATGGGAAGCTGCGGAGCCGCATTGTTGTGCCCGCAGATTCGAGCGAGGAGTTCGTGACCGCGCAGGCTTTGGCCGATGAGAAAGTCAAGACGGCGATCGCCGGTAAGCAGATTGTGAAAAAGATTTATGTGCCGGGCAAGATGGTGAATCTGGTTGTCAAGTGAGGGCCGCGGAGTGGTGCGGGCCGGAACACAGGGTTCCTCGACTGCGGTGCTCGTTCCCTTCGTGAACGAGCATCCTCGCTCGGAATGACACTGCTTGGTGATGTTCTCTTTTGCGGCATGCACGTGTGAGTTATCCTGACAGCGCATGTCGCTCTCGCCTACGGCTGAAGGATTCCGCACCGCGTTCCGGCGACCGTTATTTTCGTTTGCGGAGATCAGTTGGCGTTGGACGTTTGGCGGTACTGCGATCGTCTTACTCTTCTTTGGCCTGGTTGAATTCTTCAATACTCTTCCGGTTACGAGCGGCGAACTCTTCTTCCTGCGCACGAAGCAGCCATTTCTCGTCGAGCAGGCCATCGCGCATATATTGCGCGGGAGTCTTGGCCGCGGAGTTATGTCGCTGACCGTCGCCGGGTTGCTTCTGATGGTGTTTTGGCTCTTTGCTGCATCGTTCGGGCGCTCTGTAACGGTCCGGGCGCTGGTTGACTATTTTCGCAGGGAGGGATCAAACGAAGTTCGCGGTTACTGGTGGCCGCTGCTGAATCTGAATTTCTTACGCGTCGTAGTTTTGATTGCCGTGGGAATTGGATTCTGCGGAGCCGCTGGACTGGCTGGCGCCGTCGCTCCCTCGAATGGCTCCGCGCCCGGTGTGGGATTTGTCGTTTTTCTTCCCATTGCCGCGCTCATCTTTCTCGCTGGATGGGTTTTGAACTGGTTTTTGTCGCTCGCGGGGATATTCGTCGTTCGTGATGGCGAAGATGCCTTGGGAGCGCTTGCTGTGGCGGCAAGTTTCTGCGAAGAGCGCGCTGGCTCCGTATTCGCCGTTAGCGCCTGGACTGGACTGGCTCATCTGGCTGCGTTCGTGATCGGGTCCAGTGCGGTCTCGATGTTGGTCGGACTCGCGGGCGCGCTGCCTTGGCGGGCTGTCGCATTGGGCATCGTTGTCATCACGCTTGTGTATTTCGCCTTCGCGGATTGGCTGTACTTGGCGCGGTTGGCGGGATATGTCTTCATTGCCGAGACGCCAGAATCGCTGTTGAGACCTCCGATTCCAACACCGCCCGTTGTTCCACCAGAGCAAACGACGATCGACCGCGACGAATTAATTCTGAGCGATGTGCCCGGCCTGGTTCCGGGAACGTAACTTGTTATGTCTTGCTCTTAATTGCACAAGATGCTCAGAGTAACGCTGCGAGTAACGTGACCACGAAATCCTTTACACCTCGTCCGCGAATTTGAGAAACTCATTCGTGGAATCCAAATCCCCGCACAATCCTTTGCAAAATCAATCCATCGTCATCCTGGACTTTGGCGCGCAGTATACGCAGCTCATCGCGCGCCGCATCCGCGAACAAAATGTATTTTCGGTCGTGCTGCCCTGCACGGCGAAGCTGGCAGAAGTCAAAAGTTATAACCCTGTCGGCATTGTGCTTTCGGGTGCGCCGTGGTCGGTGTACGACAAAGACGCTCCGCCAGCGGATGTGCATGTTTTCGACATGGGAGTTCCCGTGCTCGGAATCTGCTACGGGCTGCAGTTCATGGTGCACACGCTGGGGGGCAAGGTGCGTCCCGCGGACAAGCGCGAGTACGGCCCGGCAGAGATCGACATCGTTTCGGATTCTGTCTTGTTTCAGGGACTGGCGAAGAAGCTGGCCGTGTGGATGTCGCATGGCGACGAGGCGCTGGAACTGCCTCCCGGCTTCGAGTTGATGGCGAAGACACACTACGCGGTGGCCGGAATCCAGAATGTTGCGAAGAGGTGGTACGCGGTGCAGTTTCATCCGGAAGTGCACCATACGCCGCAGGGCACGCAGATCCTGAAGAATTTCGTATTTCAGATTTGCGGGGCAAAGCCTACGTGGACTGCGCAGCAGTTCATCGATTCAACCATCGAGCAGATCAAGCAGCAGGTCGGCAGCGGACGCGCGATTTGCGCGTTGTCGGGCGGCGTGGATTCGTCCGTAGCCGCGGTGCTGGTAGATCGGGCGCTGCGCGATGCGAAAGGGAAGTCGCGGCTGACATGCGTGTTCGTGAACAATGGCGTGCTGCGCAAGAACGAATTCGAAAAAGTACAGAGCACGCTGCGGGACAAGCTGGGACTGCACCTCGACGCGGTCGATGCCAGCGATCGATTTCTCAAGAAGCTGGCGGGCGTAACCGATCCGGAAAAGAAGCGGAAGATTATCGGCAACGAGTTCATCAAAGTTTTCGAGAAAGAAGCGCTGCGAATCGAGAAGACCGAGGGCAAGGTGAAGTGGCTGGTGCAGGGAACGCTTTATCCGGACGTGATCGAATCGCGCTCGGTGCGCGGGCCGTCGCAGGTGATCAAGTCGCATCACAACGTCGGCGGATTGCCCGAGAAGATGAAGCTGAAGCTGATCGAGCCGCTGAAAGATTTGTTCAAAGATGAAGTGCGCCGGATTGGGCGCGATCTTGGCATGCCGGAAGAGATTTTGCAGCGGCAGCCGTTTCCGGGACCGGGGCTCGCGGTGCGCGTGCTCGGCGAAGTAACCCCGGAGCGCCTGGCACTGCTGCGCGAATGTGATGACATTGTGGTCAGCGAAGTCAAAGAGGCCGGACTGTACAAGAAGATATGGCAATCATTTGCCGTGCTACTGCCGGTGATGTCGGTCGGCGTGATGGGCGACGCACGCACGTATGCTTACACGTGCGCGATTAGGGCCGTGACCTCGGAAGATGGCATGACCGCGGACTGGGTTCCGCTGCCGCATGAAGTGCTCAAGATTATCTCGACCCGCATTGTGAATGAAGTGAAAGGCGTGAACCGTGTGGTCTACGACATCACGTCGAAGCCGCCTGGGACAATTGAGTGGGAGTGAGGAGAGTCGATAGTCGTTAGTCGTCGGTCGTTGGCTCAAACCTCTTCTCGCATTTTTTTTCCAGCAGGCCGAGATTCACGAGTTCCGTTCGAAGCGCGGCCGGATCGGTGAACTGGATGCCGTGCATTCCGCAGGCTGTGGCTGCGTCCACGTTGTGGCGGAGATCGTCAATGTACACCGCCTGCGCAGGATTCACCGCGTGGGTTTCGCAGAACAAGTGGAAGATGCGCGGGTCGGGCTTGATCAGCCGCACGTTGCCTGAGAGCAGAATTCCTCGAAACCAGGTCAGGAAATCGAAACGCTTTTGCGCGGCGGGAAAAGTTTCTGACGACCAGTTGCTGAGGGCGTAAATGGGGACGCCACGGGATCGGAGATCGGCAAGAATTTCGACCGAGCCATGGATTGCTCCGCCCAGCATTTCGTCGTAGCGTTCCAGCCACGCGTCGATAAACTCCGAATATTCCGGGTGCTGTTTCTTCAGGAGCGCGCATCCTTCGGCCAGAGTGCGTCCGGCATCCTGCTGGACGTTCCAGTTGGAAGTGCAGACGTTGGCGAGGAAATGCTCCATGGCGGCCTCATCCGAGCCGAAGAGCTTGCGGTACAAGTAGCGCGGATTCCAATCGATCAAAACTCCGCCCAGATCGAACACTGCGACCGAACGATTCTTCATCTTTTTAATTTTATCGGATCGAGCACTGTTGGAAGCGGCTCAGGGCTGGTCGCGGTGGACAGTTTCCATCGAGAAAGCGGGCAGGCAGACGGCGATGTATTCGGCGCCCTCAGTTTCGGGAGTGGAGTAGCGCACCCATTCTCCGGCATGGGCGATGACGGCCTGTCCGGCGCGGACGTCGAGCGCGCCGCTTTTGTGTTCGACCCGAAGTGTCCCCTTCAGGATGATAGTGAATTCGTCGAAGTCAGGAGTCTGGCCGGGCTCGAGCCATCCGCCGGGACTGCGCATGTGAGCGACGCTTGCGGCGGAAGTTTTCGTGTTGACTCGTCCGACGTATTCGTCGATGAGCTTCGGTTTGTTGCCGGCGGATTGGATGCGCGTGGGGTGGGCGATGAGCGTTGGCATGTGCACACAGATTAGCAGAGGGATTAGGGGCTAGAGGCTAGGGGCTAGGGGCTAGAAGCTAGAGTGAAGGGATTTGCCTCGGGGAAAATGAGGCTCTCTCCGCAACGGTCGAAATGACGGCGTTTTCTTGACTTTAATCCCTAGCCTCTGATCCCTGGCCCCTAACACTACGGGCACGGATATGGCATGCCTGGCGTCGGCGGCGTTCCTGGAATGATTGTCGGTGGACCGGGGATGCCGTCCGGTCCCGGCGCTCCCGGGATTGTGGTCGGAGGCGTGCCTTGAGTTCCCGGCGTGTAGCACGTTCCGTTATTTCCGGCCGTGCCAGGCTGAAACGGCGGCGGCACGGGGCGCGGAGCGACGAACTGCTGTGCGATCGGATGTTGTGCGGATTGCTGGACAGCAGAGTCAACCTCGCCTTGCTGCAACGTGAGTGGGCGAGCAAGCGTCATGTCGACAGGCGAGCCTACGTCCATGAAGAAGTGATGTGAACTGAAGACGACCGTCAGGGAGGCGACTGCTCCAACGGCCGCGCCGATACCGGCTCCAATGATGGCATCTCTCGCTTTGGTTCCGAAAACGGGTGTCGTTGTGGAGAGGCAGTAGGGCGGCGCGCCGACACATCCGGGCGGCAGAGTCGTAATCGTTTGAGAGTCTGAGCGCCCGATCGAGTGCCCGATCAGAGCGCCGATGCCTGCACCAGCGGCGGGCAGGACAAACGCGGCGATGCCGCGCCGAGGGCTCACGTCTTTGATCGTATATCCCTCATTGCCTTCGAGAACGACGGGCCCTGCGACGGGCGCAACGTAGCCGTCAGGGAAAGTGATCGACATCGCCTGCAGATGGATTTCTCCGCGGTCGTGATTCTGGACGAGTCTCTCAACCCTGCCCTGAACGAGAACGCCGGGCGGAATGACCATCTGGTTGCCGGAATTCACGGGCGAGATGATTTGCGCGTAAATGTCGTCCCCGCGGTGGATGTCGCGGCTCTGGACAGGATGCGTAAGCACCATCGCCAGCTGAGTGCCTGCGGGAATCGTCACGGTGGAATTCGTGTTGGCGGCTTGAGTCTGACTCGTTTGTGGCGCGATCGTTTGCGGCTGACCCTGCGCAAGGCAGAAGATGGACACACTAAACAGCGCAGCGGTTGCGATGCGGATGAGAGTTTTGGTTGGGATGAGAGTTGAAAGGGGGACGTCCGAACGGCAGGAGCGAAGGCACAGCATGAGCACCTCCCCTCGAAAGCCTACATGGCGCGCTTTCGAATCGCAGCGGGTTGATTTGGGGGAACCCGCTTTCCTGTATATGGACTCGCCTGCGATGCGAAAGGTCTCCTGAAAGCAGGTAAAAGTGTGCAAAGAGTCCGTCTCGATTTGTAAACGCTGAGAGTTAGTGTCGTGCACCGGAGCTGCGCTGAGGACTTTTGCCTCCAGTTCGAGAACGGCGCCGTTCAGGAATTTATACATTCTCTTACTCCTGAGCCCTCACTATGCTGTCAGCAAGAGCTAGCAAGCTACGTCTCTACGAACGCTTGGTCTTAGTGGTTTCGCAGACCCAGCGGGAAACGGCGGTGACCATTTTTCTGGGAGCGAATCGAGTCGATTCGGCGACGACCCAATTGTGAAAGCCGCTGATGGCGAGAGTGCGGCCTTCCATTATGGCGCGGTAGCCATCGAGCGCGACTTTGCTGGCATCCATCGCGCCAAATTTTTGGAACACCCTTGACATGTCGTTTCCTGCACGTTTGGCAAAGCCGGTATGTGTGGCGCCAGGGCAGAAGCAGGTGACGGTCACGCCGGTGTGTTGAAGTTCGTTGGCGATTGCTTCAGAGAAAGAAATTACGTAGGCCTTGGTGGCATAGTAGACGGCCATGAGGGGGCCGGGCTGAAATCCGGCGGTGGAAGCGACGTTCATGATGCGTCCAGTGCGGCGGGCAATCATCGGGGGAAGAAAGAGCCGGGTGAGTTCCGTGAGCGCGGCGACATTGAGCTGAATCTGGCCGAGGATCTGTTCTTCGGGCATTTGGGCGAATTCGCCGAGGGCGCCGAAGCCGGCGTTGTTGATCAGGATGTCGACGGCGATGCCTTCTCGCTGTAGTTGGTCGAAGAGGAATTTCGGAGCGGGAGGGGTTGCCAGG
>DATEJO010000068.1:0-45058 GCA_035277905.1 Candidatus Sulfotelmatobacter sp. | reverse complement strand
AACACTATTAGCTCTGGAGAATAAACATGGCGACCCGCGATTTCCGAATTGCCCGCGTGCAACGCACACTCGAGTATTTTGAGAATGACGTCCCGCTGCTGAATATGCGGGTCAAGGAGCTTTCCAGGGAGCGGCAGGAATCCGCGCGGAAATTTGCCGCTGCGGTGATCAATGAGACACGCGCCGAACTGGAGCGATTACTCCGGGAGCAGCCCGCCGAAGAAGAGTCGGCAGAACCGCCGTGTGAACCGGCGGACTAGAAACCTCACGGGCCTAAAGCGCGCACCTTGATAGGGCGTCGGTGGCAAGGCGAAAGCGTGCCCTTTGACGGAATCTGGTCTTAGAGAGCCGATCCTGCGGCAGCGTGGGCTGTCGGCACGGAAACTTCGTGCCGATCCTCGCCAGTGACCGTGACTTCCTCCCACATCGACTTGTCACGCAGAATGCGCGAGACCAGAGCGGTGTGCATGGCGTGGCCGGCGCGGTCGGCAACGATCTTCCCAAGAACCTGCTTCCCTAGCAGCGCCAGATCTCCGACAAGGTCGAGTACCTTGTGCCGGACGAACTCATCCCGATAGCGCAGCGGACCGTTTTCAACTCCATCGCGGGTGAGCACGATGCAATTCTCGCGCGACGCCCCACGGATCAACCCCATATTGCGCATGGCCTGCTCATCTTCGCGCGATCCGAAGGTCCGCGCCGCAGCGACGTGTCGCACATAACTGCCGTTCGTGAGTTCAACCTGGAAGGTTTCTTTGCCGATGAGAGGATGCGGGAAATTAATGGAATAGGAAACGGAATAGGAGTCGGACGGATACACCGCGATGAACTTGTTTCCCTCGCGCAGTTCCAGCTCGCGGCGAATCTTCAGATATTTCCGCGCCTTGCGCT
This sequence comes from Candidatus Sulfotelmatobacter sp., assembly GCA_035277905.1. Classification (GTDB taxonomy): domain Bacteria; phylum Acidobacteriota; class Terriglobia; order Terriglobales; family Acidobacteriaceae; genus Sulfotelmatobacter. The sequence continues at coordinate 44,167 of DATEJO010000068.1, read as the reverse complement.
GTTTGCGGACACCCGCCTTCTGGATCATGTCCACGAACGGCTTGGCGCTGCCGTCGAGAATCGGCAACTCGAGATTGTCAAGTTCGATGATGGCGTTATCGATGCCCGTGCCGATGATCGCCGAAAGCACGTGCTCGGTGGTGGAGATGAGCACGCCCTTCTTCATCAGGCTGGTCGCGTAGCTGACGCGGGCCACATTGCGGCTGACGGCCTCGATCTCAAAGCCGTCGAGATCGGTCCTGCGGAAGACGATCCCGGTTCCGGAGGGAGCCGGCAGCATGCGCATCGACACCGGTGCGCCGCTGTGCAAGCCAACGCCAGTGCAACCAACCGTGGAGCGGATTGTCTGCTCGAAGGTCAAATGAGAAACAGCAAATGTTCCGATGAACCCACAGCATATCGCCCCGTCCAGAAAACTGTCTGTGGCAAAAACGCCACAGTCCGTAGCAGAATCCGGAAGGCAGGACGGCTCCGGAGGACACTCCATAATTAATCTAAGGTATTTATTTACAATCGATTACATGAATTGTTTTTGGTGAGAACCGTTTTAGGAAGGAACCTCAAGTACAAACACTTCAGTGCTTCTTCGATTTTTCAGGCTTGTTGGGATTGTAGCCGGAGTTCGGATTGAACATGGCCGGATCGAGTCCCTGATTGATGGTCACAGCGTTGAAAAACCGCTGACTGGCCATGTCGCCGTTGAAATAGCGCGTGACATTGAAGGGAGCCATGATGCCGGACACGGCCTTGTAGTCGTCGTAGATCTCTTCCTCAAGATTTTTTTGCCGATCGACTGGATCCCGCCACTCGAACGATTTCTTAACAGGCAGATGAGTGTCGGTGTCGAAATAGATAGTGACGCTCTCGTTTTTCGAGTTCACCAGCGTAACGCTATAGGCAGGATGCTGCGCGGCGATGGCATTGCCATTGAATAAGAGAATGACGCCGGGATCGTTCACCCAGGTCCGCAAGACGGTATCGAGCGAAAATCGCCTTCTCCGGAGGTAATCATCGAGATCCTTCTGCTCAATCGGATGTGGGCCCTTGTAGGTGATCTCCCAGCCCTGATTCCCCACGTAGAGTTCGGCAATATCGCGCTCTTTCGTTACTTCTACCCGCTCTTTGTCGGGAAACTCACTGAAGCTCCAGAAAACCGCGCCGCTGCCGGTGGCACGACCTGCATGAAAGCCATATCCGCGGCCCTGCATCTCGCGATCGCGAATGGTCAGATAGGTATCGCCGCCAAGCGCCTTTATTCCTTGCTCAACGATCGATTTCGCCTTGTCCGCATTCTCAAGAGCATCTTTGTCGACGAGAGGCACGGATGCAGTCGATGCTGGTTGAGCCGGCGTAGATGAGGTTGATGTCTGCCTTGTGGACGCAACGGACCGTGCTTGTCCCAGGGCGGGCAAGCCCACCGACCATACTAAAAGAAGTATCGGGAAAAACTCTTTCATTCCACCTGTGAGAGTGAGTGCGTGCAATCAGAATTGTAGCGTCTTTTGTGGATTTCCTGCCCGCAGTAGCGATAACTCCTCTCCTTGCTTGGATGCACAAAGGCTCCGGAATGCAAGCCCACCCCGATGGAATTTTCGCCCTCTATTGGCAGCGCTACCCGACCAGGACCGCGCCACCATTGACGTTAAAGATTTCACCACTAATAAAAGCCGCGTGTTCCGTGCACAGGAAAAGCACTGGGCCGGCAATCTCTTCCGGCTTACCCACCCGGCCGAGAGGGATCGTCTTGCGGATTGTTTCTCCGGTCCGGGGATCTGCGAGCGCGTCGGCGCTCATGTCGGTATCGACCCAGCCCGGTGCAACGCAATTCACATAGATTCCGGCGGGAGCCAGCTCGCTCGAAAGGCTCTTGGTCAGGCTAATCAGCGCTCCCTTAGTAGCAGAGTAGTCGCAGTGAAATGCCTCACCCCGCTGTCCGCTGGTTGAACTGATCAGCACAATATGCCCTGCGGGCCCCTTTCTCGGCTGCGCCTTCATCTGCGCCACCGCATGCTTCACCAGCCCGAAGACTCCATCGAGATTGATCGATAGCGTGGATCGCCACTGCTCGACGGACATGCAATCGATTCCGACGTCTTCAACCGGCCACACTCCGTGATTGGCAACGAGGATGTCAAGCCGTCCGAACCGTTTGACGGTTTCGGCGACCAGCGCGCGGCCGGCATCGGGATTGTTGAGATCGCTCTCGACCGGAACGCAGTTCGATGGGCCGCATTCTTTCGCCAGCGCCTCCGCCTGGGCCCGGGCCGCGCGATAGCTAAATGCGACCTTCGCGCCCGCCGCCGAGAACAGCCGCACTGTCGCGGCTCCAATGCCACGAGATCCGCCGGAGATCAACGCTACTTTGCCTGCAAGTGAAAGAGGAACGGACATAGCTGACTAGGCTAGCGCAAACGGCATCGTCTAGCATAGCCCGTCAAGGCGTGGGATAAAAAAGCAGATGTGCGGTCAAATTCCTGAACCCGAGGACGTTCTTTCCGAGCGCAAGCCGCGCATCAGCAGCCGGACCAGCATTCCGTCGAAGCGCGTCCCGCTCATGTTGGCGAGTTCATCGAGCGCTTGTTCCGGCGTACGTGCCGCCGCGAACGACTGCTCCGTCACCAAATTCGCGTAGGCATCGGCCAACCCGACGATCCGCGCCCAAAGCGGGATTTCCTCGCCCCGCAATCCGTCGGGATAACCAGAACCGTCGAACCGCTGATGATGATGTTCAATCGCCTCGCGCATCATCGTTGAGTGCGGAATTGTCCCAACAATTTCCGCTCCCACATGCGCGTGCATGCGAAGCTGGAAGAACTCCTCTTCTCCAAGCGGACCGGGTTTGTTCAGAATGTGCTCCGGAACAAAAATTTTTCCAACGTCGTGAACACGAGCTGCATAGACGAGATCCGCGGTCTCTTCGGATGAGAGTCCCAACGCGCGCGCGATCACTTCGCTGTAGCGTGCGACCAGATCTCCATGTCCCCCAGTCTGCATCTCGCGCGATTCGGCTGCGCGGCTCAGAGACTCGATCGCTTCCTTCAGCAGCGGTGCATTGCAGCCTTCGTCACCTGAGCAAAGCTTATAGAGCGTGGCCGTCAATTCCTCCAGTTGCTCAGGCCCCGAGCGCTCGCGCTGCAGGAATCCTTCGATGTAAGCGGAGATTTGCTGGCGCTGCCGGGCAAAATCCTGCCCTTCGACGAACTCCTGCGCGGTTGAAACGAGATTTCCTCCGGATCGCTTGGAAACGTACATGCCCGCATCGGCCACGCGGATGATGTCTTCAATCGAAAAGCCGTGCATTGGAAAGCTCGCCACGCCGAAGCTGCCGGTGATGTTGTGCTCGGAGAGCATGGGATCGGTAGCCAGCCATTGCCGAAGGCGTTCGGCCAGCACTTGGGCCTGTTCAGCTCCGGTTTCAGGCATCAGGACGATGAATTCATCGCCACCATAACGCGCGACCACGTTCGACTGTCGCGATTTCTGTTCCAGCAGCCGCCCCACGCGGGCCAGCACCAGGTCGCCTTCGAAGTGGCCCATGGAATCGTTCACTTCTTTGAATTTATCGAGGTCGATGAGCACTACCGAGAACGGCCGTCCCGAGCGCGACGCGCGCTTCCACTCCGCTGACAATGCTTCCCAGAAGAACCTCCGCGTCTTGATGCCGGTGAGTCCGTCGGTGATCGACTGCTGTTGCAACTTCTGGAATACGAATGCATTGTGCAACGCGGTGGCCAGTAGATCGGCCAGCGTATTCAGAATGAGAACATCCTGGGGCGTAAACGCATTTTCGTCTCGGCTTTCGATATTCAACACGCCGAGCAGAGATTCGCCGTACGTAATTGGAATGCACAGGACAGCCCTGGAGTCCGGCAGAATTCCGGTCAGATTTCCCGGCAACGCATTCTGCACTAGCGCCCGCTCGCCGGTTCTTGCGACCCGGCCCAGGATGCCGGCTCCCAACGGAATTCTTTTGCCGGTAGCATGGGTGGAAATTCCCGCTTCCGCCTTGATCTCGACTTCTTTCGTTCCGTAATCGAGCAAGCCGATGCCGATGTGATCGAAGCTGAAGTTTTTCTGAATCTCTCCCGCGATCTGATTCAGCATGTGCACCGGATCATCGCTCGAAATAGCGGTCCGCGAAACATTGTTCAGGAACGCCAATTGGCGCGACCGCCGCTGCTCGTCCGCGAATAGCCGCGCGTTCTCCATGGCAACCGAAACCTGGCCGGCTGCCGTGACGAGAACATCCAGGTCGCGCTGCTCGAAGACGAATTCCCGGTCAGGATTCATCGCCACCATAATGCCGGCGGACTTGTTCTCCATGAAAATCGGCGCGGCGATCAGGCATTTCGCCGGACGCTTTGGCACGTGCGTGATTCCGAGCCGTTTGCGCGCTGCCTCCAGGTCCGAGCGGATCAATAAAGGCTCGCCAGTGCGAATCACATATTCTGTGAAGGCGTTCCGAATCTCGCGCGTACGTTTCGGCAGTTCCCGATTGTCGCGGACCTCGAGCTCGAAACGGATTTCTTCCGCGTCCTGGAATGCGATGTAGAAGTGGCTCGTGTCGAAAATCTGTCCGAGTTCAATCTGGATGGTGCGCAAAATCTCGTCCTGATCGAGACGCGAGCTGATGGCCTTCCCGATCTCAGTCAGCAGCTCGTACTCTTTCGTCCGGCGATGGGCGTCGTGGGTAACGACATAATTCTCGAGTGTGAGACCGAGTTGAAGCGTAAGGCCCACCATCAGGTGTGGCCCGGATGAGCCAAATGCCCGGCGTTCAGCGTGAGGAAAAAGGATCACGCCGAAGTTGTGCTCGCGTGTCTGCAGATTTATCGCCGTAAGATGACGGACGTTCGTCTCCAGCATGATGCGTTTAAACTCGGCGAACGTTCCCACGGACGTCACCGGCAGCGGCTCTCCCATCTCCTCGAGGTTCTGCACGGTAAGGATTCCGCTTCGGCGATATGCGAGTTCCGAAATGTATTCTCCCGCACCGCTTCTTTCGAGTGCGGCAAGAAATGCATCTGAAAAACCTTGCTGTACCGAGGGCAGCAGGCCGCGCCAGCGCTCGCTTATGACGATTGCCGCACAATCCATGTTCAAAGCGCCGCGCAATCGCTCAAGCGCCGACTGCATGCTGGGCACCAGGTCTTCCGCGAAAAGCAGCTTTCTTGGATCGACTCCCAGCGTCGAAAGCGCCAGCGTATTTTCCTGTACCGCATTGCGCTGGTTTTCGAACAGCACCATAACCATCGCGATGCCGAGCAACATCTGCGGAACCGGGCCAAAGAGCCGCGATGCATTGCCGAAAGTTTCCGTCCAGGGCTGCTGGATCTGTCCAACCGCCATCAGCACGCCCCACAATGCCAAGGCCAGCGCCAGTACCTGAAACGCAAGCGAGCCGCGCCTGTGGCCGTTGACGTAAAACACCGCCGAGCAATAAAGCAGCACGATGGCCAGTCCCAGCCCAAGGCGCACCGCAGGTTGCGCATCCGGATGGAAAGCACCGTTGACGATGTGGCCGTGCAGAGTCAGTAATGCAAGGATGACCCCGATCGCTCCTACCGCCGCGTCATACCAGCGGAATTGCGAAGGTCCGCGCATCATGCGCGTAGAAACGAAGATGCACAGCGCCATCGCCACGAGAAACAGTTCGCTGACGAAGAAAGCCAGCGACGAGGTCGGGAACGCGTCCAGAACGTAGTGCAGGGAATAAGCCGCCCAAGCCAACTGCCATGCCCGGAAATATTGCTGGCGGCTCTGCTCGCGCAGATAAGTAAAGACGAGAAAGAGCAGTACTGAAACGAATCCCGGGATTAAGACGGTGGTGATGACGACACTGTTCATAGGGCCGTAGCAGACACCTCTGGCCAGACCTTCTGGCTCAGTTTCGGGGGGAAACAGTTTCTTAATGGTTTCACATCGAAAGCCCGAAGTTCAATAGGTTTTAAGTACACCTACCCGTTTCGATCTCCTTGCCAAATCATTGGGTTGCATGGAATGAATATCGATATTGCGGTGGCTTGACGCTCGCATTTCGCGGCCCGTACCATCGAAGTTCCGGCAAGACCTTATGTCCAATCCCATGAATTCAGCTTCCAGCGGTAAGCCCCGAGTGCGTTTTGCCCCCTCGCCCACCGGCTTTCTACACGTGGGCAGCGCCCGGACATTTATTTTCAACTGGTTATACGCTCGCAGGAACAAAGGGACGATGATCCTGCGTCTGGACGATACCGACGTCGAGCGCAATAGTGACGCCTCGGTGAATTCCATTTTTGAGGGATTGAAGTGGCTTGGCCTTGATTGGGACGAGGAATATAAGCAATCTGAGCGTGGAGACCTTCACCGGCAGATGGCGGAGACAATTTTTCAGAAGGGCCTCGCCTATCGGGACTTCACGCCTGCTCACAGCGGGGACAGCGAAAAGTCTGGCACGCAGGGAACATGGCTCTTCAATGCCGGCATGCGCGAACTTTCCCGCGAAGAAAGCGACCGCCGCGCCGCAGCCGGAGAGCCCTTCGCCTTACGTTTCCATGTGCCGCGAGAGGGCGGGCAATCAGTCCACTTCACCGACGCCGTTTACGGGGAACAGACAAAAGCCTGCGCCGACATCGAAGATTTCGCTCTGCTCCGCTCCGACGGCATGCCCACCTATCACCTCGCCTCGTGCGCCGACGATGCCGATCTCCGCATCAGCCATATCATCCGCGGCCAAGACCATCTCTCGAACACCTTTAAGCACGTCCTCATCTTCGAGGCAGCCGGATTCACTCCTCCTCAGTTTGCGCATCTTCCGCTGCTGGTCGCGCCTGACGGTACTAAGCTCTCCAAGCGGCGCCACGGGCCAGTCGTGAGCGTGACCACCTATCGCGATGCTGGATTCCTTCCCGAAGCTTTCATCAATTTCCTGTGTCTGTTGGGCTGGTCGCCCAAGGACGACCGCACGAAGATGAGCTTGCAGGAACTGACTGACATTTTTTCGCTGGAGGGAATTAATCGCGCTAACGCGGTGGTCAACTTTAAAGAACCCGCGGCCACTCCGGAGGAGACGTTTGATCCGAAAGCGATCTGGCTCAATGCCGAGCACATTCGCGCACTCGCGATCGAAGAACTGAGTCAGCGGCTCTTGCCAATTGTGCGCGAGGAGTATCCGAATGCCAGCGCAGAACTAGTGCTGCGCATCACTCCGCTCATCCGCGAGCGAATCAAGCTGCTGCGTGAGGTTCTGACGGCAGCAGACTTCTTTTTCGTCGACGAGCTGCCGCCGTACGATCCGGCTGAACTCATTCCGCAAAAGGGCGACGCCGCGATGGCGCGCAAGGTTCTCGACAAAGCGCAGATAGTGCTGGCTGGCGTCGAGTTCAGGCACGATCCGCTCGATCAGGCTCTGCGCACCACCGCCCAGGAACTCGGAGTCAAAGCGGGACAAATATTCCAACCCATCCGCGTTGCCGTTTGCGGCCGGAAAAACGCCCCACCTTTGTTCGAAACTCTGGAAGTGCTGGGAAAAGAGACAACGCTGAAACGGGTGAAGCAGGCGATGGAAAAACTCTGACTCCGCTTCCGTAACACCGATCCTCAGTCGGCGCTGATTTTTTCTGCATCACTCGTAGGCCAATCCTGAATCTATAACCTTGCCGTCATTCCCGCACGCAGTCCATTGATACTTTGAAACCCTGAAACTTTTCCAGAAAGGTGCTCATGAAAGCCGTCCAGATCAGCAAGCCAGGTGGAAATTTCGAAGTTGTCGAACGCCCCATTCCTGAGCCGCAACGCGGCCATGTCCGCATCAAAGTCGAGGCCTGCGGCATCTGCCACAGTGACGCCCTCGTCAAAGAGGGACACTGGCCGGGCCTTCAATACCCGCGCATCCCCGGACACGAAATCGCCGGCCGCATCGACAAAGTCGGTCCCGACGTCTCGCAATGGAAAGCGGGTCAGCGCGTCGGCGTCGGCTGGCATGGCGGACACTGCTTTGTTTGTGATCCCTGCCGCCGCGGCGACTTCATCAACTGCAAGTTCGAAAAGATCACCGCAATCGACTTCGACGGAGGATACGCTAAGTACATGATCGCTCCCGCCGAGGCGGTCGCTGTCATGCCAGACGATCTTCCATCCGACGAAGCCGCGCCGCTCCTCTGTGCCGGGATCACTGTCTTCAATGCGCTGCGGAATTCCGGCGCTCGCGCCGGTGACCTCGTTGCCGTCCAGGGCATTGGAGGTCTCGGCCACCTTGGTATTCAATACGCCCGCCAGATGGGATTCCATACCATCGCCATTGGACGCGGCGGAGACAAGCAGCCGCTCGCCAAAAAGCTAGGCGCCCATCAATACATCGACACCACCACCGCCGACCCGGTCGAGGCTCTGCAAAAGATTGGCGGCGCGCGCATCATCCTCGCGACGGCGCCCGATTCAAAAGCGATGTCGACCGTGTTCAGCGGCCTGAGCGAGCGCGGCACGTTGATCGTCGTTGGCGCTGGATTCGATCCGCTGTCCGTCACCCCGATCCAGCTGATTCAGGGCAGCAAGACACTTCGTGGATGGGCCTCAGGCACAGCCCGAGATTCCCAGGACACCCTCGAATTCAGCGCCTTCAGCGGAGTCCGACCGATGATCGAGCGCTATCCGTTAGAAAAAGCCGCCGATGGCTACAACCAGATGATTTCTGGAAAAGCGAGATTCCGCGTCGTCCTTACGATGAGCTGATCCGGATCCGACTTAACATTACATGCGTCTGGCGGCTTATTGCGGCGTCAGCAGATAGCCGTGTTCCTGGCCGTTGATCATTCCTGTTCCCACGATTTGGCCTGAATTGTTGATTCCGTTCGCTTCGTTCAGCACCCATCCAGACTTCGTGGGGATCATCGTGTTCAGGTCTTTGATTTTGCCGTTGCTGTAAACAAACGCGTGATATGTGCCCTTAAAAGTAGACTGCCCGACCACCACGCCGGAGTCGTTGATCCCAAATCCCCAAACGGTGCTCGTGCTGCCGGCGAATGTTCCCAGATCCCTAAGCGGACACGTGGCGCAGTTCGCGATGAAAGCATGCGCCGATCCGTTTTTCGTGTACGCCAGCCCGGTCACCTGCCCCTTGTTGTTGATGGCGTAACCTTGGCTCCAGAGTCCGCCCAGAGTGCCCATCTTCGTCATCTTGCCGCTTTTCCAGAAGAAGGCGAAGAAGTTACCCTGCGCGTCGTAGGAAGTTCCGGTCACGGCTCCGGCCTTGTTGACGCCTTGCGCGCTATTCCACCAGTCGGTCCCTTTCGGAGATCCGAGCGTGCCGAGATCGGTCATGGTTCCATTGCTGGAGAGAAAGGGATGATTGCTGCCATCTGAAGTCACGGCTGAACCGACAACTTGTCCGGCGTCATTGATTGCATATGCGACCGCCGATCCGCCTCCAAGATCGCCGATGTCAATCAGAGTATCGCCGCTCGTGATAAACGCTCGATATTCATTGGACGAATTGACGGAGTATCCGGCTACTTGTCCGGACGTGTTGATCCCATTGCCGATTCCCGAGTTTCCTCCGAGCGTACCTATGCCGGTCATGCTGCCGTTGCTGAAAGTAAATACCTGACTGGTATTGTTGGCGTCGGTTCCTGCAGATCCGGTCACTATGCCGGTTGCATTCACGTTCTTCGCGACGCTGTAGCCGTTCATGTTGAGCGTGCCAAGATCGGTGACTGAGTAGGACGTTTGTGCGGAACAGGGAATCGAGATTGCGCACGCGCAGACGAGACAAATTGCGGCAGGCAGCCCGCCCAGCGCTTTCATAGCAGCCTCCTCGGACGAATCCGACGTGCAGCATCTTTCCATTCGGCCGTCCGGCATTTGTCACGATATTGTCAAAATCCGGGTTGTGGGGAGAAGCCCTGGCGCGCGCTCGTTAGGTCACTTCTCACCTGCACCACGCTTCTAACCGGACAAGCCCTTCGTCACGCGAGACCTCAATGCTCGCTCTAGTACAATCAGTCCCGTGAGCGACCCTGTCCGCATCGGGATTCTGGGCGACTTTAACCCGGAGTTCCGTTCGCACCACGCCACTAACGACGCTCTGCAGCACGCGGCCCGCAAACTCGACATGAAAGTCGAGAGCGAATGGGTGCCCACGTCCTCGCTGACCGGGTCAGACGCCGAAAAGAAGCTCGAAGGTTACGATGGACTCTGGGGCTCTCCGGGAAGTCCCTTCAAAAGCTTTGACGGGATGCTGAAAGGGATCGAGTTCGCACGCCGCCGCGACTGGCCTTATCTCGGCACCTGCGCGGGATTCCAGTACGCTTTTATCGAATTCGCACGCAACGTACTCAATATCAAAGACGCCGATTCCGCCGAGAACAATTCCGGGTCGAAGAACATCATCATTTATCCCGTGGCCTGCGCGGTTCCGGACCGCAAAGGCAACGCTCCGAAATTGTCCGGGGTTGTTCCGGAGATCAAGCTGCGTCCCGGCTCGTACCTGCAGAGTTTCTATGGCAAAGACAAAGATGTCGTGACCGAGGAGTTCTTCTGCAATTTCGAGATCAATCCTGATTTCGAATGGACCACGATGGAAGCCGGATTCCCGGTCGTGGCGCGCGGGCCACAAGGCGAGATCCGCGCCATCGAATCGCCGACGCATCGGTTCTACCTGGCAACGCTCTTCCAGCCGCAGCTTTCGTCGACTGAGAAAAATCCGCATCCTCTCGTATTGGCCTTTGTCCAGGCTGCCGCCGATTGGGGCAAGAAGAAGTTGGACGACAGCGTCCTCGAATAACGTGGCGCAGGCGCCCGCGCCGGCAATTCTGGCCGGCAGCAACACCGCTAAAGCTTCTCTGGGTTCCTCGTGTCCTCTGCGTTAAAGATTTTCCGAAAGCCGAAAGCCGGCATTACCAAAGTCGTGATTACCTCTGCGTTACCGTTCACTCCCGACCTGCATCTAGGAGCAGGCAACCCGGCGACGCTAGACTCCTTCCCACGGTCGCCCTCCCCCAATGCGCGGCCCGCGAGGAGCCACTCGTCCGATGCACACGATGCAGATGGTGAATTCGTTCCGTGTCCCGTGGGGCACGTTGATCAGCTATATCCCGATTATTGCGACGATCGTGACTACGCTTTTCAGCGTGATCCTTGCGCGAGCCACACTGCGCTATGTCGAGGCTACCGACAAGGGACTCGCGCTCGCCCGCGAAGAATTCGAGCGGGAATGGAATCCGGATCTGCACATTAAGCTGGAGCGCGTCTCGCCCACAGAAGCGCGGCTCATTGTCACGAACCTGGCGAAGACGTCGGTCCTGCTGCAGTTGCTGCAATTACGCAAGCTGTCGCACGCGATGCCATTTGAGCGTTGCCGCCTGAATGATCCTCTGGTCGGAGGAATGACGTGGACGGACGAGATGGGCAAGCGGATTCTCGCCTGTACAGGCTACGAGTTTGAAGGGCCTATTGCCGCGGCGATGACCTTCTACGCTGCCGGCCGTATGTACCGCACCGACTGGTTTCGCTCGCAGATTGTGGTTCGCGAAGGACACATAGTCAGCCTAGAGCCGAGCAACATGCCGACTCGTCGCGTGCGGCAGGTCGAGCGAAAGGGCCAGCCCGAACGCCGCCGAGAATTCGTCCAGGACGTAGCGGCCAACCCCGAGGCGGAGAAAGAGACGAAGCCGGAGGAGAAATTCTTCGTCACCGGAGCTTAAGAAAGCTGGGCTTGTCGCATACGAGTCTTTGATTCGGACGTCGGACATGAATCGCCCATGAGGACGGCTGTTCAGTTTTTCTCTTCAGGTAACACTTACCGAAGATTGCCGGCTGCGAGCTAAAGCCCGCCGCTGATCTGCCGATCGTCGACATAGAAGACCCGACGTTAGGAGATCAACATGATCACCCCGATTACTCACGTTCAGCCCGTCGATGTCCGGCAAATACAGCAGACGCCCGCAGAGCCGCGGCACGATCCTCAGGCTCAGGCACAGCCTGTTCACAAAAGTGGCGAAGTGGCGCAGGATCAGGTCACGTTGAAGAGCGCTGGCCAGCCGGACCCAGATGCAATTCGCAAATAGGGCGTGGATGGTTAGTAGCCCGCCCTTACCCTTTGCCTCGCCCACCGTCGCTCCTGTTCGGCCTTTGCCGGACAGGTACTTACCTGTCTATAATCTGCATGCTGGTAACCCGCAACGGCTCGGAGCCGGAATCAGGGTTGCTGAAACAATTTCGATTTCAAGGAGCCCTAAATGTCCGCACCGAGTCGCCGGCCGGAAATTCGCCGCCGCCGCACCCGCAAAGATAAGATCGTTCACTTGCGGAAGCGTCTGGCCGCGGCCAAGACCGACGCCGATCGCAATGCCATCACGGCCAAGTTGCACAAGCTGGCTATCCTGTCCCCCGGACAGCCGCTTTTGAAGTAGCCTGCAAGCGCGGCGTTCAGTCCCGGCCCAGAATTACAGACCCAAGCAGATCCGATGGGGCGCCGCGTTGAGCAGTTTCTCCAGGGTTACGAGGAAGTGGGATTTCCGGAAACGTAATTCCTTTGTCCCTTGAAGGTTTTGGGCCGCAGAGGGGGAGGCGGTTATCAAGGGAAGTACCGGAGCAGTTCCTTTGAACCCTTTCTATTCCGGTATACTCAAATGTTCATAGAGGCATCTTTTTATCTTCATGAGACGTAGCTCGCTTTGGGCCGTAATCTTATTGTTGGGACTGCTGCCCACCACGGGCTGTCTTTTCCGTACACGTCCGGTCGAAGAACAGTATTCCAAGGCCCCCCTGAGGACCGCAACGCAGCAAGAGCTGATTGACAGCATCAATCAGCGGGCTGAAGCCCTCCACTCACTCAAGGCAACCGTCGACATTGACAGCTCGGCGGGCGGGATCAAAAAGGGCAAAGTCACCGATTACAAAGAGATTCGCGGCTATGTTCTGGCGCGTAAGCCGGACTGGCTCCATATGGTCGGATTGATGCCGTTCGTCCGGACTACCGCCTTCGACATGGTCAGCAACGGCAACGACTTCAAGCTCTGGATTCCGCCGAAGAATAAGTTCGTGGTCGGAAAGAACCAGGTGACATCGCTCAGCACCGACCAGCCGATGGAGAATATCCGTCCGCAGAATATCTACGACGCGCTCTTGATCAAGCGTATCGACTCGGAGACTGAGATCGCGGTACTGGAAAATGGGTACGAGATCCTGCACGATTCCAAAGGGCACCGGGTCTTGCAGGATGACTACGAACTGATCGTCATCAACAAGAATGGCCCAAAGCTGGAGCGGAAGATTATTTTTTCGCGTACCGACCTGAAGCCTCAGCGGGAATACATTTATGGGGACGACGGCAAGGTCACCACCGATGCCCGTTACGCCGACTATAAGGACTACAACAACTACAGCTTCCCTTCACGGATCGAGATCTACCTGCCTGACGAGGAATACGACATTACTCTGAACATGCTGAAGGTAGATATCAATTTGCCACTCAGAGATGATCAGTTCGTACTGGCGCAGCCGCCGGGAGCAACCGTGGTCCGTCTCGACCAGCCTCAGTCAACTCTGGTCGTGCCGCTCGGGGATAAACAGTAACAATAGAACGAGCGGCTAATAAGGCCTCCCAAGCTGCCGACTTCTTATGGTCAATAAAATGGTGGTCGCCAATCTGACCCACCGGCCGACACGGTCGGTGATCACGACGAGCGCGGTTGCGCTCGAAGTGGCAATGATCCTGTTGGTGGTGGCGGTCTTTTACGGATATCTCACCCAGTCGAGAGAGAGCCAACTAGGCGTGGGTGCGGATCTGCTCGTTATGCCTCCGGGATCGTCCGGGTTGATCGCGATGTCAGGGGCGCCGATCTCGGTCAAAGTTCGCACCGTGCTGGACAAAGTTCCGCACATTAGCGTGGCTGCGCCGGTGTATTGGGCATTCAGCCAGAAGCCGATGGAGATCGTTTACGGCATCGACCTCACGACATTTAATCAGCTGCCTCCAAAGTTCGTCTATCTCTCCGGCGGTCCGTTTCAGGGGCCCGATGATGTGATCGTCGACGATTACTTCGCGGGGATGTATCACAAGAAGGTCGGCGATACGATCGAGGTGATCAATCATCCCTTCCGAATTTCCGGCATTGTGCCTCACGGGAAAGGCGGACGAAAGTTCATCCCACTCACGACCATGCAGGAACTTCGCGGGGACGCGGGGCGTGTTTCCGCTTTCTATGTGAAGGTGGATAATCCTTCGAACATTGACGGAGTCGAAAATGCAATCAAGTCGACGCCGGGCATGGAGCAGTACGCCGTGCGTTCGATGGCGGAATATCTGTCGATGATGACGCCGGACAATCTGCCGGGGTTTAATGTCGCGATCGAAATTGTCATCGGCATCGCCATCGTGGTCGGTTTCCTGGTGATTTTTCAGTCAATGTATACCGCCGTGATGGAGCGCACACGCGAGATCGGGATTCTGAAATCGCTGGGAGCATCGAAGTTCTATATTGTGAATGTGGTTCTGCGCGAGGCTTTCGTGCTGGCCATTCTCGGCATCATTGGCGGGATTATTATCACTGTCATCACGCGCAAGGTAATCGCGGATGTCAGACCCGTCCAGAAGCTTTATTGGAGCTATGCCTGGGTTCTACGGGCGACGGTGCTGGCGATCGTGGGAGCGCTGGCGGGTGCTCTATATCCAGCGTACAAGGCGGCGCAGAAGGATCCCATCGACGCGCTGGCCTACGAGTGACGCGTCTGTTCTGAAAAATCCTAGATTTATTCGGAGTCGGAAGTGATGCCGGCACGCCGCAGCATGCGCCGCAGCCCGCGATCACCCGCAGCGCCACGCTGCTCGCCCGCGATATTTCCGTCGCGATCAACGACCACATAGATCGGGTATACCTGCGCGTTGTACATGGCCGCGAGATTCGTGTCTTTCGTGAGCACGATGGGCACAGAGCGCGGATGCTGGAGAAGATAGTTCTTAACCGTTTTGTCTGGTTCCAGAATGTCCACTGCCAAGACGATCAGATCTTTGTCTTTGAATTCCTTGGCGATGTCATCCACCAGCTCGGCTTCCTCTTCGCAGTATTTACACCACGTTGTCCAGAATTCGAAGAGAACGACCTTGCCTTTGACCGATTCATTATTGAATTGCTGACCGGTGGTCGTTCTGGCGCGGAAACGAGGAGCGGGCTGGCCAGTTTCGTCGCCCGCAAGCGAAGTGCAACAGAGGGCCAGAATAGCGGCCAAACAAGCGTAGACGACGTGACGGCGTCGCGACATGCGGCGGAATAGTAGCACAGAAACTCACCGGGAAAACAACCCCGATGCAATTCTGTTCCGTTTTCCGTAACACGTCAGAGTGGAATCCGAAAATCTCGTGTTCGGGATTATGATTTGCGGATTCGGAGGAATGCGAGCCATGAATACGACTCCGACGAATCGGCCGCATCGGCTCCTGGCCATTGATGGCGGCGGCCTGGCGGGATTGATTCCCGCCGAGGCCCTGATCCTCATCGAGCAGCAACTGGATCTGCTTTCAAACGGCCCTCAACCCCTCTGCAAACACTTCGATCTGATCGCAGGCACCAGCACCGGCGCCATTCTCGCGGCAGGTCTGGCTCTTGGATTGAGAGCGACTGAACTAAGGGACTTCTACCTGAAATTCGGAAGAGAGATTTTCACCAAATCGTGGTTCCCGGTGCGGTTCTGGCACAGCTATCCGAGCGGCCCTCTTGAGAGACACTTGAAGGAGGTTCTAGGAGAAGGAACGGCGCTCGGTGGCAGCGCACTGCAAACGCAGATTCTGATCGTCACCAAGAATGTGACGCTCGGCAACGATTGGTTTTTTGGTAACAATCCGGCCAACAAGTACTTCAAGAACAATGCCGGATTGCCGTTGTGGCAGGTGGTGCGGGCGAGCACGGCTGCTCCGACCTACTTCCCGCCGCACACCATTGCGGTTCCTGACGGTTCAGGCAAAAAGCAGATGTATGAATTCGTCGACGGCGGCATCAGCAGTTACAACAATCCAGCGCTGCAGGTCTTTCTGGAGGCGACTATTCCAGAATATGGATACGGCTGGCCAACAGGCGTCGATCAACTGCTTCTTCTTTCGTTGGGAACCGGATTCAATTCGATCACGATCCAATCCGGCAGAGCAGCCGAATTCAACCTGATTGACTGGGGGAAGTACGTCGTCAAAGAGATGATGAATGACGCGAATCTGCAGCAAAATCTTCTGCTGCACATCATCGGACAACGGCCGCCGGTGGTGCATTCGGCAACACAAGAATTAACGTCCTCTGGAGCGGCGCAAGGTATTCCAGGCGAGGATGCTCTGACGCGCGTGGGCGCGGAATTGAGTCCGCAGAAGCTGCTGACGTATCAGCGCATCACGGTCGGACTGACTCGACAAAGACTCGACCAGTTGGGACTCTCGGACGTGGATCCGGTAAAAGTCAGGGAAATGGATGCGGTTGACCAGATTCTGAACCTGCAACGCATCGGCGCAGCCGTCGCCAAGGAGCAGGTTCGGATGGCGGCTCTGGAACGGTTTTTCTAGGTGTTCTTAAGCGCGGGGTGCTTTGCGATAGCCTTTTGCACCAGCTTTAAGGCACTTCCCGTGCCAAAGCAGGGCTCTTCACCCTCGGTGACTGTTGTGTTTACTACTAAATCTTTGGGAGACAATCACCTAGGCCTCCCAAAAATCTCTTCGAAGCCTATAATTCCTGCTCACGGTTCTGCTGGGTCCCCGTCTATTCCTGTGCAAGCCCCGGAATGACATGAAGAAATCCGGGCTGGTAGAGGATACGACGCACAATGCCGGCCGGTGTATGGGCACTACCATTGACGGTTGGCGGACGGGCCCACTCGAGAGAGAGTGAGTTAAAACAGAGAGTCAGCAGCCGCGAAACCGGAGCGCACCGATTTCGCGCCACCGAACCTCGGGAAGACCAGGACCCCGCGCGGGGCCGCATGGCTGGGCTAGATCGTCAAACGCAAGATCGCCGCATCGATGACACGATGCTGATTCGCGAGGCGCAGCGGGGCAACCGCGCTGCCTTCGAGGAACTCGTACGTCATTACGATCAGGCCGTGCTGCGGCTCGCGTTGCATCTCACCGGAACTGAACACGACGCCCAGGACGTGTATCAGGACGCTTTTCTCAAGGCATACAAGAACATTGGCAGCTTCCGGTTCGAGTGCTCCTTCTACACGTGGATTTACCGGATCGTGACCAACTTGTGTCTCGATCATCTGCGCAAAAAGAACGTGCGCAAGGAAGATGCGCCGGTTGCAAAAGATGCCGATGGCGGCGAGTACGACCTGCTCGATCAGGTGGCGGATGGCCGGGCGGGGGCGAATCCGGAAAAAGATTTGATGCGGCGCCAACTGGGAGCACGGATCGCGGGTGCGCTCGAGAAACTGACTCCGCGGGAGCGGATGGTGTTCGAGTTGAAGCACTATCACGGGCTGAAGCTGAGGACGGTGGGAGAGATTTTGCACACGACGGAAGAGACCGCCAAGAACACGCTCTTCCGGGCCACGCAGAAATTGCGTGGGGCATTGGCGGACATGAGATAGCAGTGAGCTATGAGCCATGAGCTATGAGCAAAACAACTCGCAATTGCAAACCGGATTGCTCACTGCTCATCGCTCAAAGCTCATTGCTTAAGGGTGAACTATGAAGTGTGAATGGGTACGAGAAAATATCGTGCTTCATGTTTATGGCGAGCTGGCGGATGATGCTCGTTATGAACTGGAGCAGCACGTGGCCCGCTGCGTGGACTGCGCGGCCGAACTGAAGGCGGAGCAGGATTTCCACGCTCTGCTCTCGCAGGATCGGGCGGCTGATCCGACGCCGAATCTTTTGGCGTCCTCGCGCATGCGCCTGCAGGAAGCGCTGGAGACGGCGCAGCAGGGCAGCTTTTGGAGCCGGCTGGCGTTCGATCCGGCGAACTGGCTGCGGCAGGTAAGGTTCTCGCCCGCTCTGGCGGCTGCGATTCTGATTCTAGGCTTTGCGGGTGGAATTGGGACCACGTACAAGCTCAACCAGGGCCGATCGAATTCTCCCGCTGTACCAACGGTTGCGAACAATCCAAATCCGAATCCCAACGACACTTCCATCGCCGGCATCGATTCCATCACTCAAGTCCCAGGCACCGATCAGGTCACGATCAAGTACAACACGCTCTCCACGCAGGAAAAACAGGGATCGCTTAACAATCAAGAAATCCAGCAACTGCTGCTCTATGCAGCCCGGAACTACAACAACTCCGGTGTGCGCGTGGACTCCGTCGACCTGCTGGCGCAAAAGTCGGGCGATTTGCAGGTGCGCGAGGCGCTGATTTACGCGTTGCAGAACGATACGAATCCTGGCGTACGGCTGAAGTCGCTGACCGCGCTGGGCAATTACGTGAAGACCGACACGAATGTTCGCGATGCCGTGTTGCGGGCGCTGGTGAACGACACGAATTCCGGAGTCCGCATTGAAGCGCTGCGGCTGCTTGAGCCGGTGAAAGCTGATGGAAGCGTGCGCGGCGTGCTGATGGCGCTGGCCTCAAAGGATCAGAGCACATATATCAAGTCGCAGGCGCGAACCATGCTGGCGCAGTTGCCCGAGATCGATTAGCAGAATTTTCTGGGGAAGAAGAGAGAGGTGTGAATTTGAAACGCGCGCTACAAATCGTCGGGTTGGCCGGTGTGCTGGCCCTGCTTGCGCCGGTGCTGACGGCGCAAGAAACACATATTTCCCGCGACGGCGGAAACTGGACCCAGGAAGTTACCGGTTCGTTGGGTGCCGTCAAGACTCTCAGAGTCAAAGTCGACATGGGCTCGGTAGTCGTACACGGCTGGCAACAGCCAGGCGTCAGTTACGTTGTGCATACGCGGTTCGGCAATAGTTCTGAGGAAGAAGCCCGCCGTCACTTCGATCAGTTCAAAGTGACCGCCTATGTGAAGGGAGATACTGCCTGGATCGTCGGAGACTGGCAGGGCGGGAGGCATCCGCGGCATTTTTCCGGAGAATTCAACATCAATGTTCCTCGCGAAATCGCTCTCGTGAAACTTGAGACCGAGGGTGGGAACGTCGAAACGACAGGTATTGCCGGCCGATTAGAAGCAGAGAGCGGCGGCGGGAGCATGCGCCTCGATGACATCGGTGGCGGCGTCAGCGCTGAAACTGGCGGCGGAACGATCAGCGTGGGAACAGTTAGCGGAGACTTGTCCCTGCACACGGGTGGCGGCGGGATTGAGATTCAGCACGCGAATGGGAAGATCTCGGCGGAAACGGGTGGAGGCGGTGTCCGGATCGACTCCGGAGGGCAGGGTGCGATCGTCGAAACCGGTGGCGGCAGCGTCGAAGTGCGCCAGTGCGGAGGGGTTGTGAAGGTCTCGACCGGAGGCGGCAGCGTTGATCTGAGCGATCTTGGCGGCCCGGCGGATATTGAAACTGGTGGCGGCAGCATCCATCTGAGCTCCGCCAAGGGGCACGTGCATGCTGAAACGGGTGGAGGCGGGATCGAACTGTACGGTGTTCCATCCGCGCGAGCGGAAACCGGCGCCGGAGGAATCACAGTAAAAATCGTCAACACCGGCGGAGAGCGCCACGATTCCGATCTGGAAACGGCAGCTGGCGATATCACGGTGTATATTGCGTCGGATGTCGCCGTCAATGTTCGTGCGAGCGTCGACATGGGCAACGGACACAAGATCACGTCGGATTTTCCGGACATTCACGTCAGCAGCGAGGGCGATCGCTGGAGCAAATCTCTTACGGCAGACGGGTCGTTGAACGGCGGTGGACCGTTGTTGAAGGTGCATACCTCCAGCGGCGATATCTGCATCAAGCGGGCAAGCCGTTGAGAGGGCGGTTTTTCCTATAGGCAGCTGTTTGATTTCTCGACGGAAGCGCGGTTCGAGTAACGACGGCATCGGGCTGCGCTGAGTAAGTACTTTCAGAAATTCATGTGGAGATAACCGATATGCGTACACATTTTTGGGCGTTTATTCCATTGTTGCCGTTGCTCGTCGGAATCTCATTTGCGGCGCAGAATTACTCGGTCGACTCCCCAGGTCAACCGTGGGTGTTTTCCAGCGAGGACGGAGGGACAGGTTCCTATCTTGGAGTAGACATTGCGGACGTGACCACAGACCGGCTTGGCGCGTTGAAGCTGAAAGAAGAAAAGGGTGTCGAAGTCACGATGGTCGACCAGGATGCCCCGGCGGGTAAGGCAGGAATCAAGGAACACGACGTCATCCTGTCGATGAACGGGACCGCTATCGAGAGCGGCGCACAATTGCGTCGGATGATTCACGAAACGCCTGCGGGACGGACCATCACGCTTGGTTTGAGCCGTGACGGTCAGCCGATGACGGTCAAGTTGCAATTGGCGGACAAACAAAAAGAGTTTGCATTCACTGGGCCGCGGCCAGGCGACATCCACGTCAACATTCCGGATATTCACATTCCCGATATCGACATTCCTTCCATCAACATGGTTGTCGTGACTTCGTCCGCGCGCAGTGGCTTGATGGTGGAGAACATCACTCCACAACTGGGTGAGTTCTTCGGAGTAAAGAACGGAAATGGCGTACTGGTGCGGTCGGTAGAGAAGGGCAGCCGGGCGGAGCGCGCCGGCTTCCACGCAGGAGACGTTGTGGTGAAGGTGAATGGCCAGCCGATTCATGACACCAGCGATTTCTCACATGCTGTCCGCTCACGCAACGGCAATTCGGTCAGCGTTGCCGTGATGCGCGACAAGAAAGAGCAAAGTCTGACCTTGTCGTTGCCAACGCACAAAGACTCAAGCGATGTTTATGAAGAAGAGAGTTTCTCCAGCCAGCCGTGGGCAGAAGCTCAGTCCGCTCTGGAGATGAGCAGGGCCGAGATGCGGAACGAGATGGCGAAGCTGAGGCCGGAGATGGAGTTGGCTGCCGAGAACTCCCGGAAGGCGGCGGAAGAGATTCGGAGAGAATTTGCTCGTGAGCAGTGCGAATTCCGTCACGAGACCGAGAAGCAAAGGGAGCAGATGCGGAAGGAAATGCAGAAGCTTCGCCGGGAAATGACGCACTTCAGGGGAGACTGGGTCTAGAAACTCAGCGGCCGTTCCCTGCGGCCTGCGACGCGCTTGCCAGTACAACCCGATTGCGTCCGGTCTGCTTGGCCGAGTAGAGCCCGCTGTCGGCCGCTCGAATCATCTCATCGCGATTCTTGCCGTGTGTCGGAAATCCGGCGACTCCTGCGCTAATAGTCACTCTTCGTGGAACGCCGGGAAACTGCCATTCGGAAACCAGACGGCGTAGCTTTTCCGCAATCGTCACGGCCTGCTGTTCATTCGTCTGTGTCAACAGGATGGCGAATTCTTCTCCGCCGTACCGGCAGACGACGTCGATTTTCCGCAATTGCTGATGAAACAGCGATGAAACCTGCCGCAGGACTTCGTCTCCCAGCAAGTGTCCAAACTCGTCGTTGAGCTGCTTGAACTGGTCAATATCGGCCATGATGACGGCCATTCCGGTTCCATAGCGGCGGGCTCGCTCAATTTCCTCCATGATACGCAATTCAAAGAAGCGGCGGTTGAAGATCCCGGTCAATCCATCGAGGTAGGCGAGCTGCTTCACCCGGTCGACGTAGTGCGCGTTCTGAATGGAGTTCGCGCAGATATCGGCTACGGACTCAAGCGACTGCAGTTCGCTTTCGCGAAACGCGTTGCGCCTGGCGCTATGCAGTGTGAGCACTCCATGAGTCTGGCCAAACGAGATGAGTGGAATGCTCATGCGCGAAAGAGATTCCTTGAACAGGCGGACCGAGTCCGGGATGGCGCTGAGATCTCTTTCGATGACCGTGCTGCTGGTCTCGATCACTTCGGACCATGGCGGCTGACTGGCGGGGAAGCGGCCGGTCGTTGTGAAGCATGGAGTCAGGTTGCCGTGGTGCGCCCGCAAAACTAATTCCTCTTCTTCGCGCAGACAGAGTGAAACGTGCGAGACCTGAAATGCCTGCTGAATCACCGAGCAGGCGCGGGCGAGTAGATCTTCCAACTCCATTACGGCCGTGCTCTGCTGCGCAATGGTATTGATGGCTTGCAACTGGCGCGCGCGTTGGCGCTCAAGCGAGTACAGTCGCGCGTTCTGAAGGGCAAGTGAGGCCTGAGTCGAAAACAGTCGTAGCAGTTCGATGGTCTCTTCATCGAAATGATCGAGCCGGTCGCTCTGGCAGTCGAGGACGCCGAATACCTCGTCACGCACCAACAGGGGAATTGCGAGTTCCGATCGCGTGGATTCCGCAGCGCAAATATATCGCGCATCGCGGTTTACGTCGGGGGCGTAAACGGGGTTCTTTGTGGATACCGCTGCCCCAGTCAGTCCCTCATGCATTCCGAGAGAGATCTGGTCCTTGCCTGAATCCCACCCGATCTGCGATCGGACACACAACTGCTGCGCCTCCTTGTCGAGCAACAAGATGGCGACGTTCCGCAGATCAAAATAATCGCGGGCAATCGCCAGGATGCGCTGCAGGATCTCATCGGAATCAAAGGTCGATAGTACGGCCTGGCCCGCTTCATATAGGACCGCGATCTTCGGCATTTCACCGGATTCTATCTCCCGGCGTGGTAACCACCGAGGTTCCGAAAGTAACTACAGCCGAGTTCCGATACGGGCCTGGTCAGAGCCACCTTTTTGCCGTGCGGATCAAGCCGTAAGCGACGACGCAGATACAGAAGTCGATCAGAGTGCCCAGATCGATTCGATAGGGATAGTGCCGGGCAACGGGCGGCAAGGAGGGCACAAGAAGAAAGTAGACGACATTGCCCAGAATGATCGCCAATAAAGCCTGTAGGAAATTGGTCACCACCGATGGTTTAGACACCGCGGCGCCCCCCTCGGGATGAGGGAGTGTCATATCGGGATGGATCGTGGATCTTACAGACTGTTTTCATATCGTACGGGGATCTTCCGGCGGCGCTCCTGCTATTCTTTGCTACTGCTATCTTTTTCGGTGCGACATCCTTTCTGATGGTTGCGAAAGGACGAAATTCCGAAGACTTTCGCCCATGCTTGAACTCTCCACACCCGTCCAGTTTGTGAAAGGTGTTGGTCCGCGCATTGCGGAGGCACTTGCGGGCAAGGGAATCCACACTGTCGGCGACCTGCTCCATTATCTTCCCTTTCGCTATGAAGACCGCCTGAACCCTCGTGGCATTGCCGAATTGCGGCCAGGAGAAATGGCCACCGTCGTCGGCGAGGTTCGGAATTCAGGGCTGTTTCGCACCCGGAGTATGCCGATTTTTCAGCTGACGGTAGGCCAAGGGCGGTCGAGGCTGCGCTGCCTCTGGTTCAATGCGACCTACTTGCAGGACAAGTTCCAGCCCGGTCAGATGATCGCCCTGTACGGGAAGGTGGAGGAGGATCAGCGCACACGGGAATTGCAGATTATTCAACCGCAATATGAGGTTCTGGGCGATGGGACTGGAGATGCGGAGAAGAAGGCGGCGGAGTCTCTGGAGATCGGACGCATCGTTCCGATCTACGAAGCAACGGGCAGGCTGACCGCGAAGTGGTTTCGAAGAATTATTCGGACTGCGCTTGAGAACTTGACGCCTGATTTGCCAGATCCCATTCCAGCCGCGGTACGCGCGCACTTGGGTCTGGTTTCACCACGGGCTGCTTTATGGAATGCGCATTGGCCCGAGCCAGGCGAAAGTTTCCAGGATTTACAGTCTTTCCGAACTCCGGCTCATATCCGAATGATCTTCGATGAACTGTTTTTCGTCGAACTTGGACTCGAGTTGAAGCGCCGACAGCAGAAGGCACAAACAGGGATTGCCTTTCGACTGGATGATCGCGTGCGCGCCGCGATCAAGAAGATTCTTCCGTTCCATCCCACGGCGGCGCAAAAAAAAGTCCTGAAAGAAATTGCCGCGGACATGGAAAAACCTTATCCCATGCGGCGTTTGCTGCAAGGCGACGTTG
The DNA here is from genome assembly GCA_035277905.1 of Candidatus Sulfotelmatobacter sp. Lineage (GTDB taxonomy): Bacteria > Acidobacteriota > Terriglobia > Terriglobales > Acidobacteriaceae > Sulfotelmatobacter. The sequence continues at coordinate 20,236 of DATEJO010000068.1, read as the reverse complement.
GGTCGGGCAAGACGATCGTGGCGTTCGAGGCGTCAATCATCGCAATCGAGAACGGCTGCCAGGTGGCTCTGATGGCACCGACGGAAATTCTGGCACAACAGCATTATTTCTCGGCGAGGCGGATTCTCGAAAACGCCGGGTACCGAATCGTCCTGCTGACGGGCTCGCTCGAGAACGATCGCAAGCGCGACATTCGACGGCACATCGCGCAGGGAAGCGCACAACTGGTGATAGGCACACATGCGTTGCTGGAAGAAAAGGTGGAGTTCTCCAAACTTGGGCTGGTCATCGTCGACGAGCAGCACCGCTTCGGAGTGATGCAGCGGCTGAAGCTGATGAAGAAGAGTTCCGAAGGCGACGAGTCAAGCACGAACACCCATTCAAGTAACGAGCCTGCGCAACCCGACGTCCTCGTGATGACAGCCACGCCGATTCCCCGCACGCTGGCGCTCACCCTTTATGGCGATCTCGATCTGAGCGTGCTGGACGAATTGCCGCCGGGACGCACTCCGATCATGACCAAGTGCGTCTCCGATGATGAATCGCCGAAGGTCTGGGAGTTTGTCCGGAAACAGGTCACGGCGGGACATCAGGTGTACGTCGTGTATCCCGTGATCGCGGAGAACGAAGAGAGCGAGTTGAAGGCAGCGATCAAAATGTACCGAGAGCTGAGTGGCCACGTCTTTGCGGATCTCAAAGTGGGATTGCTCCACGGAAGGCTGGACCCCGATCTGAAAGATCAGGTCATGCGGATGTTTCAGAAAGGCGAATTGCAGATTTTGGTCGCGACCACGGTCATCGAAGTCGGCGTCGATGTGCCGAATGCGACCGCCATGATCATCGAACACGCCGAGCGGTTTGGTTTGGCGCAACTCCATCAGTTGCGCGGCCGAATCGGGCGTGGCGCGGCGAAGTCGTACTGCATCCTGATGACCGGAGGGAAAGTCTCCGAAGAGGGCCAGAAACGGCTGGACGCCATGGTTCGCACCAACGACGGATTCAAGATCGCGGAACTTGACCTGGAACTCCGCGGTCCGGGGGAATTCTTCGGCACGCGGCAAGCCGGCCTGCCCAGCTTTCGAGTCGCGAACATCATCCGGGACGGGCAGTTGCTGGAGGCAGCAAAACACGAAGCCGCGGGCGTGCTCGCCGGCCCCAACTCAGAGATTTCCTCCGAAGAGATCAGCCGCGCGCTCGTTCACATGCGGGCACTTTGGCAGCATACCTACGGGTTGGTGGAAGTCGGCTGATTCTTATCCCCCGAGTCTCTAGTCCCATACAAATTGTTTTGTCAGGAACCGGCCCATACTTCCAGCGTTCCACAAATTTGTGGAACTTTTTCCCTTGTTCGAGTGAAGACAGAATGAGAGGCCGGCATCCAACGTAGCGGATCGCATTTCATGGACAATCTGGAAAACTGTTCGGATCCGGATCTGCTGCGCTGGGCAATGGCCGGCGACGAGAGCGCATTCGTCGCGCTCTATGACCGGCTGAAGAACGGAATTTTCCGGTACGCCTTTTATATGACCAATTCCCGAGCGGCCGCCGAGGAAGTCACGCAAGAGGTATTCATCGCGCTGTTGAAAGAAGGCGGAAGTTATCGCGAATCCCGCGGCGACGTGGGAGCCTTTGCGTTTGGAATCGCGCGCAATTATGTCCGGCGAATCGAACGCCGCGAGCGGCCTTATCAGCCTCTTGAGGAAGAGGGCGGATCCGAGGAGGGTCCGCGGAGGCTGGAATTCCCGGTGGACTCTCTCACCGGGCAATTAATTCAAAGTGAGAGAACGGCGCAGGTCCAAGCCGCGATCGCATCTCTTCCGGATCATTATCGGCAGGCTGTCGTGCTTTGCGATCTCTGCGAATTATCGTATGAAGACGCGGCCTCGCGACTGAAATGTGCGGTGGGGACGATCCGATCGCGGTTGAACCGCGCCCACGCCCTGCTGGCGCAGAAACTAAAGCCGCTGCAGGATCGGCCGTCGGGCGTGCAAGCGACCGGAACGGAAGGATGTCTGATATGAAATGCCAAGAGCTGCTTTCCTACTTGCAAGAGCATCCAGGGGCTGATTTATCGTCTCGGGTTGAGAACGCGGAGATTTCGTCGCACCTCGCCTTATGTGCTGAATGCAGCCGAATGGTGAAGCAGCAGGGAGAACTCGTAGATATTTTGCGGGTGGTGCGCAAGTCGGAATGTGACGTTCCAGTAGCGCTGGATTCCGCGGTGCTCGCGAATTATCGCCGGCAGATATCTGAACTCCAGAAGCCGTGTGGGCGTTCGGTCTGGGCATTCCGTCCAGTTGCAGTGTTTGCCTGGACCGCAGCGGCAGCCGCACTCGTTTTCGCAGTGATTCTGTTCCTCTCGCCTCGACGAGAAGTTACAAGGATTGCCACGCCTCCGACGGCGCTAGCTACTGAATCGAGCGTCCAGGTTGCTGAGAAGCCCGCACCGGAAATTTCAAAGGGCGATACGGCGCAGCCAAAAAATGTTGCAGTCCGAAACAAACATAACAGCCGCTCTGCACCGGTTGCTGTCCGCTTGTCCGCTTCCCGCTTTCTTCCGCAGGAGGCATTTCGCAGCCTCATGTACTGCGATGAACTTAGCTGCTCCGATGCGATGGAGATGATCCGTGTGGAGCTGCCGGCGTCTTATGTGACGAGGCCCATGCTTGCATCCATGCCGGCAAACGGAGTCGTTACAGCCGATGTTCTCGTGGGACCGGATGGGATTGCCCGCGGAATACGAATCGAAGAATGACTTCAGGAACTCAAAAATTATCGGGAGGAAAACAATAATGCGATTGACGAATATGCTTGCTCTTGCCGGAACCGTGATGCTCGGTGCCGCCCTGTCGGCCCAGGTAGCGCCTGATCCTGAGTTGATGCTCAACAGCGGTCCGCCCATGCAAATGAGAACGGGCTCGATGTCCATGCGGGTTGAAACAATGGACGCCGCGCCGATCAAGGGCGCTCCGTTCTGCGCGACGGTCTCAAATGAGCACACACAGACTCTCTCTGACGGAAACCGTATCCACACGACGGATAATTCCACCATGTGCCGCGACAGCGAAGGCCGCACTCGCCGCGAGGCCAGCCTTAACCTAATGGGAGCCGCAGCCCCGGCATCTGTGCCGAAGTTGATCACGATCGTGGATCCAGTCGCGGGTGTCCGTTACATGCTCGACACGACCAACAAGGTCGCGCACAAGATGGCTCTCAAAACGTTCCGCCCTGATAGTGCACTGCCCGATGGGCCCAGTGGCGCGGGCAAAGGCGATCGAGTCATGATCATTCAGCGGGACGGCGGGTCCGGACCCAACCTATTCTTCAAGGACGTCGAAATCAATAAGGCTGGGCCAGATTCCAGCAACCCGCCCGCTACAGAGAACCTGGGCGACCAGACGATTAATGGCATTCACGCAACGGGTTCTCGAGTAACGACGACGATTCCGGCAGGCAAGATGGGCAATGAAAAGCCGATCATCGTGACCTCCGAACGCTGGTACTCGCCCGAGTTGCAGGCCACGATCATGACGAAACACGACGATCCGTGGTCGGGCGAACTGAAGATGGAATTCACCAATGTGAACACCGCGGAGCCGGACGCTTCGCTGTTTGCGGTTCCATCCGATTACAAGATCGTCGAGGACAAGGACGGCCCGATGAAGATCCAGTTCAAGGAACAACTGCCTGCTCCGCCGCCGCAGTAACGCGTCGAAAGCAGGCTTCTATAGCGCCGGGTCCGGAACCTCCAGACCCGGCGTTTTCGTCGCTGCCCGGGCCGAACTGATAAAATCAGAAGGATGGCGGGTGCTTCGCAACTGATCCAGATTGAGCTTGGTCCTCCGGTGAGGGCTCCGAAACCACGATGGCTTCGGGCAAAGGCGCCGGTTGGAGACAACTTCCACAATCTGAAGAAACTCGCCCGTGGCCTTGGATTGCACACGGTCTGCGAATCGGCGCAGTGCCCGAACATCGGCGAATGCTGGAATCATAAAACCGCGACCTTCATGCTGCTGGGCGATATCTGCACCAGGCGCTGCGGCTTTTGTGCCGTGCCGAAGGGACGTCCGGAGCCGATCGACTGGGCCGAGCCGCGGCGGGTGGCTGAGGCGGTGGCCACGCTCGGACTGAAGCACGCCGTAGTCACCAGCGTGAACCGCGACGATGACAACATCGGCAGCGCCCGCATCTTCGCCGAAACGATCCGCGAAATTCGCGAACTGACGCCGGATTGCCGCGTGGAAGTGCTGATCCCTGACTTTCAGGGACTCGAAAAATCGTTGCGAATCGTGCTCGATGCCCAGCCGGATGTGCTCAATCACAACACAGAGACGGTGCCACGTCTCTATCGCGCCGTGCGTTCCGGAGCACGCTATGAGCGGACTCTGACTCTGCTTGAAAATGCGAAGAAGTTTTCTCCCGGAACGGTCACCAAGAGCGGCGTTATGGTTGGGCTGGGAGAGTCATCGGAAGAGTTGATCGAAGTGTTCCGCGATCTCGGCTCACGGGGCGTGGATATCCTGACGATCGGACAGTACCTGCGACCCTCGAAAGATCATCTGCCGATTGCGCGCTTCTACGAGCCGGAAGAGTTTGTGTACCTGCGGAATGAGGCGCTGCGCTTTGGTTTCCGCCACGTGGAATCCGGGCCGATGGTGCGATCCAGCTATCACGCGCACGAGCATGCCGATGCCGCTGCCTCCCCGGGTATAGTGACATAGAGGTCCGGCATTCCCGGCTGCCTGGTTTCCGCGCAAATCAGGATTCCAGACCCTTCAGAAGATGTGCATCTTGATGCTGAGATATTTCTTCGGATTCTGCCGGATGGCCTTCACCAGATCGCGCGTGTCGACCAGCATCTGGTTGGCATTGTTGTAGAGTGTTTCGTCCTTGAAGAATTTTCCCGCTGTTCCCTGGCCGGCCTGAAGCTCAGTTGTCAGCTCTGACAATTTCGTGATCGTGGTGTCGATCTTCTTCGCCAACTCCTCGTCCCTGGTCAGCTTGCCCAGCGTTCCCTTGCCGGCATTGATGTCTTCGGTCATCTTCTTGATATTGGCGATCGTGTCGTTGGCATTGTTGTAGAGAGACGGGTCCTTGATGATCTTTCCGGCCGTTCCCTTGCCCTGCTGAATGTCGTCCACCACCGCGTTCATCTTGTCGAGCGTCGAAATGAACTTGTCGTAGGCGTCGTTGCGGCTGATCAGGCGTCCGAGGCTGCCTTCGCCGTTCCCCACTTGCTCGACAATCTTCTGGAAGTCGCCGACTGTGGCTGAAAACCGGTTGTACAGCGTGGGATCGTAAATCAGTTTTCCGAGCGATCCCTTGCCGCTTTCTGCGAACGCCAGAATACGATCGGCACGCTTCAACAGCGCGTCCATGTTCTGCAGCGTGCTCTGGCTGGCGCGGACTACCTGGTTGAAGTCGGGATGCACCTGCGTGGGTAGGATGTCTCCGTTTTGAACCGGACCTCCTACGGACTCGGTGCTGTCGATATCGATGTAAGTTTCCCCGAGCACGCCGGCAGTTTCGAGCGAACTGACGGAGTCGCGCAGAACGTCATGCTGGAACTTGCTGCTGATCTTCATGCCGACTTCGACGGGCGTGAGCTGCTTATCTTTTTGACGGACGATCCGGATGGAGGTGACGTTACCAATGTCCACACCGTTCAAGCGGACGGGAGCGCCAGGCCGGAGGCCTTCGGCGTTGTCGAAGTACGATTTGAGATTAATGCGCGGCGTGAATAGGCCTGTCGTTCCCGACATCAGGAACAGAAGGACGCCCAGCGTGACGCTCGCGACGATGACAGTGATCCCAACCTTGAGCTGCGACCACTTGAGCTGCTTCTGGCTAGGCAATCGATTTCCTCATAACGCCAGTTGGGATAGGCCGCGCCAGTCGCGGTCGTAGCTCAGAACGCCGCCTCGCTCGCACGCCCATCGCTGCATGATAACAAAATCAGCGACGGCATTAAGCGGGTTTTCGGGCCAGTGCCGGCATGGTGACGAGGGCAAGAGCGTAAGCGGCGGCGCCGCAAGCGAGGGTGATGGTCAATCCAAATTGAATCGCGATCACCATGGCGAGCACGGAGCCGAGGACGCTGGCCGCAGCGTTCATCGCCCACGCCCATTCGACAGCATTGTCGGAAGCAGCTTCTCCCGCGGGAAATTCTGGCGCAGGAGATGCCGCGAGTGCGCGCAGGCCGGTGGGAAACGGCATTCCCATGATGAAGCCGAGCGGGATCAGGAGCACTCCGCTCACAACAAGCCGATATCCAATGCTCATGCCGACCAGAGCGGCGAGACGGCTGGGGAGCAGAAAAACGTAAATGGCAAGGGTGATGATTACGAGCAGGAGAGGGAGCCGTCCCATTTCCGCCCGCGGCAACCACACGCGCGAAAGCAGGCTGCCCGCGCCGCTCGACAGTAACAGCAAGAAGATCACAACTGTCAGCGCGTACGTTGGGTGACCCAGAAACAAAACGAAACGTTGAATGAAGGCGATCTCGACGAGAATGTAGCCCAATCCAATGGCAATGAAATAAAGGAGCGGCAGGGGGGATTGTCGCGAAGCGCCGCGGCGCAATGCCAAGGGCAGAACCAAGAACGCCAACACGGCAATACACGAAATTACAAGGACTGCCAACAAGACCAGGACGCCGAGATTTACCTTCCAGTCGATTCCGTGGCGTAGACCCTTCTCTCCGAGGACTTGTCCCGCCTTCAGTGTGAAGAAAAAGAACGGGGCGTTGTCGGTGACTGGAGCGACATTGTACGCGTAGGTCCTCGCAAAGCCATACGGATCGTTGCTGGCGATCAGACGGGAAAACGGATTCTCTCCCGGCCGCGACGGGAGGTACAGTGGGTGGAGTTCGGAATAGCGGGCAAAGTGCTCGTTGACGGCTGCCTCTTCTTCAGGAGTAAAGGCCGATTTTTTCGCGAGTACGACGACCGGGATTCCGTCTTCATCGAGCGATCCCTGAGAAGCGACAATGAAATTCCGCGCAGGATTTGCCACTCCTAGCCGGTGCAGGGCTTCCATTGCGACCGAGACTACGCGCAGGGCTTCCCGCGGTTCGCGGAATTCCCAACGGGTAATGGCGATGATTCCGTCAGAGTTGAGGTGATCGAAGTATTCGCGAAAAGCCTCGACGGTATACAGATTGTTTTCGCTCAGAGCAAAGGCTCCCGCCGCCGTCGAAGCCCACGTATCGACCAACGTCATTTGCACGACATCGAAGTGCTGTGGCGTGGACCGCAAGTAGGATCGACCGTCGTTTACGTGGATATGGACGTCCGGCCTGTCGTAAAGATGCTGGGAATAGTCGGCATAGCGGCCGCGCATGATGGTGGTCGCGATGATCGGATTGATCTCGATGCCTGTTACGCTGGAGCTGCCATTCGCCACCGCCCGCAGAACATCGACTCCACCGCCAGGCCCGATGATGGCATAGTTGCCGTGCGGCCGGAGCACGTTGGCCAGCGCAGGCGGAGCGGACATCAGGTTATGCTCCCACACGGTTCCCTGCCAATGCGACAGATCCGCGTTCATGATGTAAGTGGAAGCGTCCGCGTCGATTACGATCGCTTTGGCCTGCCCCTGGCGGTCCACCTCAACCCGTGAAAGCGCATTCCAACGCGCGAATTCTACCCATGCAGGATTGCGGAACATTCCTTTCGCGTAGACAACGTCGATCAGGCGTCCTGAAAAATTCGCGGCCGTGAGTGCGATCAAAGCCACGGCCAGCAGGCTCGCATTTCTGCGCGGCTTGGAAGATTCGGCCCAGATCATTCCCGCTGCGGCAAGCGCAATTCCTGCCGCGATGATCACATTCGGTCCGCCCAACCAATTCAGAAGCGGAACGACCGCCAGGCAGGCGAGCGCGCCTCCGCAAAGATCGGCGCCGTAAAGCCGCGGAATACGGCTGGTCTCACGCGCAAAGATCACGGAGAACAAAAGCCCGGTCAGGAAGAACGGGACGGCGGCCGAGAGATACAGAATCGTGAGGCGGAAAAAATTCTTTTCCGTGACATCGAGCGCGACGGGAACGTGCAAGACGATTTCCAGAACAATAACAATGATGAAAGCGTTCGCCATGCACAGCCGCGCTCCCAGCTTTCGGGTGGGAATCTGCGCCAGGCGAGGCTTGAGGAGATAGGCGAAGACGCCGCCAGCACCGAGACCCAGCAACGCAATCGAGATCGCCAGAAAAGCGAAGTGATAAAAGAGAACGACAGAGAAGAGCCGGGTCAGCGCAAGTTCCAAAAGCAGCGCCGCAAAGCTGGTCATGGAAACGCCAGCCAGTAGAGTCGTTTCCGGAATGTCCGCTTTAGAGGCGGCGATGGGAGTGGGAGCGATCACGGCCATAGCAAGTTGGACAGGAAGTCAGACGCGACAGTCTAGCAGATGTGCCGACTGCACTCGCGGTTGGCGCTCAGTTTTCCAGAATCACCTGCGCGATCGCCTGTTCGGCGGTGTGCGAAATCGAGAGAGCTGCATTCTTCGCACCGAGTCTGGCGGCGAACTCTGCTGCTTTACCGTGAAACATAATCGTCGGACGCCCGCCTGGCATGCGCACAACCTCGCAATCGCGCCAGCGTACGCCGTGATTCCAGCCGGTTCCCAGCGCTTTCATGGCAGCCTCTTTAGCGGCAAAGCGCGCGGCGTAGCGCTCTGCCCGATTCGCCTTGGAGTCGCAGTACCGCATCTCTCCTTCGGTAAAGACGCGATGCAGAAAACGATCCCCAAAGCGCTCGATGGACTGACGAATGCGGGGAACCTCGGCGATGTCGATGCCGGTGCCTACGATCATGTCGAGGTGCATCTTACAACAAGAGATCGCCGCGGTAGAGCAATTGGTTATCAACAAGACGAGCCTCTTCCATCGCTTTATGCGGCTTGACGGGGCCTTCGGCATCGATGTGCAGCACCTCATGCCCATGCAGAACGAGCCAATCTGAAACCAGCATCCGGTGACAGCGGAAGTAGAGCCGCTCGGCACACATGTAAGCGGTGCGGGACTGTTCCGCGAGCTTCACCAGTTCAGAGATTGCCCGCTCGAATTCAGGACGCAGCATGTAGTCGGCATAATTTCGAAAACTCTTGTTTCGTAGCGCGATGTTCGGAGAGTCGGCCAGCGTCTTTTTTCGATAGCCGCCGAGATCTTTCATCCACAGGTAACGAATTCCTGCGGCCTGCAACGTATGTTCCAGTGACGCACGATTAAACTGCGGTAGGCGGCGGGACATGGGGAACGAGCGGATGTCGACGAGAGTTTCGATCTGGTGGGCCCGCAGCGCGGAAACAAGCTCATCGAATGATCTGGTGGAGTGCCCGATGGTATAGAGCGTTGCCAAACTTTGATCCGCGCGGTGGTTAGATTCGACTGAGGGCCCCGGCGATCAGACAATCTTCGGCTGGAAAGACCGTGCGCAGATCGATAAGCACTCGCCCATCTTCGACTCGCGCAATGATTGGTGGGTCAGAAGCTCGAAGTCGAGCGGATAAGTCGTCGGCGCTGAGATCAGCATGAGTCAAGGCAAGAAGACGCGTTGGCAAAACCGAGGAGGGAGCGGCACCGCCTCCAATCACCGATTCGCCGTCCGTTATTTCCAGTCTGATCTTCGCCGCCGTGGTGGTCTTTATTAAGGCTTCCGCGCGGCTGCCAATTTCTTCTTTTCTCAAGCTCATCATCTTCAATGTGGGGATGGCCTCGTAGTCGCGCTTCACATACGCTAGCAGCGCTGCCTCGAGCGACGCATAGGTCAACTTGTCGACACGCAACGCGCGGAATAAAGAGTTCGAGCGCATGCGGGAAATCAGATCGCTGCGTCCGCTGAGAAGTCCGGCCTGCGGTCCACCCAGCAGTTTGTCGCCGCTGTAGGTTACGACATCCACTCCGGCGCGGAGACTATCGAGCACGTTCGATTCGCCGTGAATGCCGAAACTCTGCAGATCAACCAGAGCACCGCTCCCCAGATCTTCCATCAGCGGTACGCCGCGTTTCCGCGCCAGATCCACAAGTTCGCCGACCATCGGCTGCTCGGTGAAGCCGCTGATTTCAAAATTCGAGCGATGCACCCGAAGCAGTAAGCGAGTTCGCTCGTTGATTGCCTTTTCGTAGTCGGCAAGGCGGGTGCGATTCGTCGTGCCGACCTCGCGCAGCACGGCGCCAGACTTCGCCATGACATCAGGAATCCGGAACGACCCACCAATTTCGACTAGTTCTCCCCGAGAGACAATGACTTCTCCGCCATCCGCGAGCGTATTTAACACCAACAGCACAGCGGCTGCGTTGTTGTTGACGACGATCGTCGACAACTCATTCGCTGCCTTTATCTCCTCCAGCAGCTTGCGAAACAGCCGATCCACATGGACGTCGCGCTTGCCTCGTTCACCCGCGACGATGTCAAATTCGAGGTTGGTATAGTGCGTGGCTGTCTCGGCCGCATGGTCGAGCGCCGTTTTAGGAAGAGGCGCGCGTCCGAGATTCGTGTGGAGGATGACTCCCGTCGCATTGATGACAGGGCGTAGCGAGTGTCGAAGCGCGCTTCGCAGCTGGCTCTCGACGGCATTGCCGAGCCCCTTGAGCGCAAGATGGAGCGCCTGGGCATCCAGCAGTCCGGAAGAAATCTCCTCTCGCAAACGGGCGAGCACTGTCCGCGCTGCATCCGTCACTGCGCGACTGCCTTGCGATTCGATCAATGAAACGAGATCAGGCGTCCGGAGCACTTCATCCACAGACGGCAATTCACGGAAGAGTCCCGATTTCGTCACGCTCTTCATCCCCGGATTATCCCACGAGTTCTCGATGGTCGCCCGCTCAGAGCGTGTGCAGGTAAGCGAGCAAGTCTTCAAGGTCCTGCTGATTCAGTTTTTGGCTGAAGGCGGGCATTTCATTGCGGCCGAGGCGAATGATGTCAGTCACCCGCTCATCGTTCGCGGGCAGCCCGCTCAGAGAAAGATACTTGTGCTTGAACATCCCCTTCAGTCCCGGGCCTTTTTTCCCGCGGGTGGAATAGGGCTCGTGGCAACGGTCGCACTCAGCATCGTAGATTTTGCGGCCTGCGGATTGTTGCGGATTCAGGCCTAACTCGGCATCGGACTTGCGCCTCTCAACATTACAGGCGAGAGCGGATGCCGCCACGACCAATGTCATCAATGTAGTCAGGAAATGTTTTATTTCAAATCTTCTTCGCCAGCGCTTTCGAGGTTCTCGATCTTCCCGTCCCATGAACCGTCCTCAAATTAGGAGATAGGCGATGCGCGGCGTCCAGAGCCGCTTTACAATGATAAAAGAAAAAGGATTCTACATTGACCGTCTCGATCAAGCGCGTATACGATCCGCCATCCCGTACAGATGGAGTGCGCGCCCTGGTGGACCGGCTTTGGCCTCGAGGACTCAGCAAGGCATCGGCGGCGATCGACGAGTGGTTGAAAGACCTCGCGCCTTCCGACCAGCTCCGGCGCTGGTATCACGCCCAGCCTGAACACTGGGACGAGTTTCAGAGGAAGTATTTGAAGGAACTGGCGCAGCCCGACCGGCAGGAGGTGTTGCACCAGCTCTACGAGCTGGCCCACAAGAAGAAGCGCTTGACGCTGCTGTACGCCTCCAAAAACACCGACCGCAACAACGCTACGGTTCTCAAACACCTGCTCGAAGGCAGGCGCAAACCTCCAACCGGAACCGGCCCCGGAGCCATCGATTCCATGCGCCCGCGTAGAGCTGCGGTCCGGCGCAGATAGAATTCGAGAACATTCTTCGCATCTCAGAACGAACTCCCATGGACATAAAATTTCAGACGGCCGAAGCGCGGCATCTTACCGAACTGCTGGCGCTCATGAAAGAGCTTCAACAGGATGATCCCTGGTCGTGTCCCTTTGACGAGGTGGAAGCGGCCCTGGCAACAGAGCGGCTATTGCGGGATCCGGCGCTGGGCCGTGCGTGGATGATCGTGGCGGACGGCCAGAGTATCGGCTACATTGTGATGGCATTCGACTACAGCCTCGAATATCGTGGCCGCGGAGCATGGGTCGACGAATTCTTCGTGCGACGCCAGTACCGAGGATCGGGGATCGGGACGCGAGCGCTCAAGTTCTTTGTGGCACAGGCGAAGGAACTCGGAGTATCCGCAGTTCATCTTGAAGTGAATCATGGCAATCCGGCGATCGATCTGTATCGCCGCGCCGGCTTCGAAGACCACCAACGCTATCTCATGACGAAGTGGATCATCGACAAACCGGGTGCTTAGAAGGAATCTCTACTTCATGAGAGCGATCTTCCAGTGGAATCTTGGTTCGCGTTCGCTCGAACTGGGCAAACGAACGTTGATCATGGGCATCCTCAACGTGACGCCGGACTCTTTCTCAGACGGCGGAAAGTTTCTCGAGCGGGAGCGCGCGGTCGAACATGCAGAACGCTTGCTGCAGCAAGGCGCGGACATTATCGATATCGGTGGAGAATCGACGCGTCCGGGAGCGCGAGTGGAAGGTACTGTGCCGGGAGAGAAACCGGCAGTGAGCGCTGAGGAAGAATTGAAACGCGTGATCCCGGCCATTACGGAATTGAAGAAGAAACATCCGGCAAGCGTCGTTTCTGTTGACACGTACAAAGCCGAGGTCGCGCGGGCAGCAGTCCATGCCGGAGCGGAGATTGTGAACGACGTCAGCGGCTTTCGCTGGGATCCGGAGATGGTCTCGACGATCGCGGACTTGAGGTGCGGTGCCGTGTTGATGCACATGCGCGGCCGTCCGGACGAGTGGCGCAAGTTGCCCCCGCTCGTAGACGCCATTTCTCTCGTGAAGCGAGAGTTGAAGGAGTGGTCGGAAAAGGCTCTGGCAGCCGGAGTCGACCGGCAAAAAATCGCTCTCGATCCGGGTTTCGGATTCGGCAAGAGTTTTGACGAGAATTATCCACTGATCGTGCACCTTGAAGAATTGCACGGCCTCGGATTTCCGCTTCTGGTGGGCGCTTCGCGCAAGTCTTTCATCGGACGGACCCTCGGCGGAGAGAAAAACGTTTCGCCAGAGGATCGCCTTTATGGAACCCTTGCCAGCGAAACTGCCCTCATTCTGAAAGGTGCCCATATTGTTCGCACGCACGATGTGAAGGCTTCCGCGGAAGCAGCCCGGGTCGCAGATGCCATTCTCAATGCGGTCTAAGGCGATCCGTTTTCACAGTACGAAAATTCTTCCATCAATTTTTCTTCTGGCGAGTCGGGTCCGCACGAATCCGAGAAAAACTGCACATCCGGGCCGAACTTTGTCCCACACTAATTATGGAACGTTCCCGCAAATTTCTCGCATGGATCCACTGCTCAGGCTCAGCGTCGATGCGCGCGTAACGGTCCGCCGCGGCGGAGTTCTCGACTCGGCTGGTAGCTGCATCGTCTACTGGATGCAACGCGCCCAGCGCGGCATCGATAATCCTGCACTCGATGTAGCCGTGGAAGCTGCGAATGCCCTAAACAAGCCCGTCGTGGTTTTCTTCGCGCCGGTTCCGTTCTATCCGAATGCCAACCTGCGGCATTACCGATTTCTGAACGAAGGCATTCCAGACATTGCGTCGGAGCTTGCGGCCAGGAATGTCGATTTCGTGTTGCGACGTTATCCGGAGCACAGCCTCCTGAAGTTCTGCGAAGAAGTGAAGCCCACGTTGGTTGTCGGTGACGAGAATCCAATGCGCGAACCAGAACGCTGGCGGCAGATCGCGACGAAAAGGCTGGAAGTCCCGTTCTGGACGGTCGATTCCGACGTGATCGTACCGTCGAAGTTGCTGCAGAAAGCGCAGTATGCAGCACACACGATTCGCCCTCGGCTGCAGGAGCACCTAAGAACATATTTTGTGCCATCGACAAATCCGCGCGCGCACGTGAAATGGAAGAGGCCCGCGTCTTTGCTGTCTTTGAGTCCAAAGGTTGACATTGCCGAGGGATGGAAGCTCGATCGCTCTGTGACTCCAATGTCAGACTGGCGCGGGGGCACTAAGGAAGCCGTTCGCCGCTTGAGAGAGTTCGTCCGCCACAAGCTTCCGGGGTACGGCACCCAGCGCAACAGGCCGGAGCTTGACCACACCAGCAAGCTCTCGCCCTATCTACATTTCGGCCACATCAGTCCAGTTACCGTAGCGCTCGCGGTCGAAAATGCGGAAGCACCCAAGCCCGACAAAGAGGCCTTCCTGAACCAGATCATCACCTGGCGCGAACTGGCCGTAAATCTTGTACGTTTCAGTCCCGACTACGACAACTTTGAATGCGCGGAGCGGTGGGCTCATCGAACGTTGGCCAAGCATGCGAAAAATCCCCGGCCCATTCTTTACACCAAAAGGCAGTTGGAGAATGCAGAGACTCACGACCAGCTGTGGAATGCTGCCCAGATGCAGATGGTGAATACCGGCTGGATGCACAACTACATGCGCATGTACTGGGCGAAGAAGATTCTGGAATGGACGAAATCACCTGCCGAGGCGTACCGCGTCGCGGTCTATCTCAACGACAAGTATGAACTCGACGGCCGCGATCCCAACGGCTATGCCGGAATTGCCTGGGCCATTGTCGGAAAATTCGATCGCCCATGGTTCGAGCGTCCAATCTTCGGCCAGATTCGCTACATGTCGGGGGCAAGCACAGGAAAGAAATTCGATAGCAAGAAATACATCAAACAGAATTCGTCCGCAGCCCTCTTTTGACCCTCAGAATGCCTTTCCGGAATCCAGAAGTATCGTCACGGGCCCTTCGTTCACCAGTTCGACCTGCATCATCTCCTGAAAGCGGCCAGTCTGGCAGCGCAGCCCCGCCGCGCGAATCCGTTCCACAAAGAGTTCATATAGCCGCCGTGCCTGCTCCGGCGGAGCCGCATCATCGAACGATGGCCTCTTACCCCGCCGCACGTCTCCGTACAAAGTGAACTGCGATACCGCAAGCACGCTGCCGCCCGCATCGTGCACACTGCGGTTCATCTTGCCGGCGTCGTCCTCAAAGACTCTCAGCCCAGCGATCTTATCGGTCAGATAACGGACATCTGCTTCGGTGTCATTGTGACCGACTCCCAGCAAAACGAGCAGCCCAAGTCCGATCTCGCCCGTAATTTCTCCATTCACCGTGACTTTGGCGCGACTGACGCGCTGCACCACCGCTCTCATGATATGTTTCCGTACTGTTGCTGATCTGGAGCTCGAAAGGCGCCGGCACCGTTGACCCCGGCAACGGCTAACCGTTACGATGCAGGGTTGCAAGTCTGACCGATCGAGGCTTTGCCGGAATCTTAGCCTTTCTTTACACTAATTCACCGGGACCATTACACTACACACTCGCCTTTTTTCGTAACGCAGTAGACGCGGCGTTGTGAAGAGCCGGAACCCGAACCAGCCAGAGTGTCCTTGAGAGCTGGTCGTCGCCCGGTCACAGGATCACGCAACCGAAACATCGAAACTCAAATCTAATTGAGCCAAGCGAGGAGACACATGGCAGCCGTTGACGAGAAAGTAAAGCAGATTATCGTGGAGCAGTTGGGAGTCGACGAGGGCGAAGTCACATCGAGCGCATCGTTTGTGGACGATCTGGGCGCTGATTCGCTCGATACCGTCGAACTGGTGATGGCCTTCGAAGAAGCTTTCGACATCGAGATCCCCGACGAGGACGCCGAGAAGATTCGCACCGTCCAGGATGCCGTCGACTACATCGGCAAGCACGCCAAGGCGGGGAAGTAACGCTTGACTCGCAGGGTCGTAGTGACAGGCCTGGGCTTGATCTGCGGCGTTGGGAATTCCACTGACGAGGTGTGGAAGGCCCTGCTCGCCGGGCAATCGGGCGTGAAGCGCATCACCGGCTTTGATGCGAGCGGCTTCGCCTGCCAGATCGCTGCCGAGGTCAAGAACTTCGACCCGCTGAACTACATCGAGAAAAAAGAAGTCAAAAAGATGGGCCGCTTCATCCACCTGGCCATTGCCGCGTCGGATGAAGCGCTGAAGATGTCGGGCCTGAAGATCACAGCGGAAAACGATGAGCGCGTGGGCGTGCACATCGGATCTGGGATCGGCGGGTTCGATATCATCGAGCGGGAACATTCCGCTCTCATCGAAGGCGGCCCGCGCAAGATCTCACCTTTCTTCATTCCCTCTGCCATCATCAACCTCGCCGCTGGGCAGGTCTCTATGCGCTGCGGCGCGAAAGGGCCAAACGAAGCGACCGCCACGGCTTGCACGACCAGTGCGCATTCCATTGGAGATTCGTTCCGCATCATCCAGCATAACGATGCGGATGTGATGATCGCCGGTGGCGCGGAAGCGGCAATCACTCCCATGGGCGTCGGCGGGTTCGCGGCCATGCGGGCGCTCTCCACGCGCAACGACGAACCGGAGAAGGCCAGCCGTCCCTGGGATCAGGGCCGCGACGGATTCGTGATTGGCGAAGGCTCCGGCATCCTCATTCTTGAAGAGCTGGAACATGCGAAAAAGCGCGGTGCTCCGATCATTGCCGAAATCGCAGGGTACGGCATGTCGGGTGACGCCTACCACATCACGCAACCGGCTCCGGAGCACGAAGGCGGATTCCGTGTGATGCGCAATGCCGTGCGGGATGCTGCTGTTTCGCCCAATGTCGTCGGATACGTCAACGCCCACGGTACATCCACGCCGATTGGCGATACGCTTGAGGCTCATGCCATCCGGAATTTCTTTGGCGATCACAAGATCGCGGTGAGTTCCACGAAATCGATGACCGGACACCTGCTGGGCGGCGCCGGCGGCCTCGAGGCGGGTATCACGGTGTTGGCTTTGCGCGATCAGATCTTGCCGCCGACTATCAATCTGGAAAATCCTGATCCCGACACTGCCGGCATGGACCTCGTTCCCAATCACGCCCGCAAAGCCGAAATCGAATACGCGATGTCGAATTCCTTCGGGTTCGGCGGCACGAACGGTGCGCTACTGTTCCGCCGCTGGAACGGGTAGTCGATTCCCCGCACGAACGGTCAATAGTCAACGCAGCCGGCTTACTTCTCTTCAATCGACGGCGATGCGTGGCGAGCAACCAATCGCCGAAACGCCTTATCTGGCACGGACTTCGGGGGTAATGTCCAATCTCCCGCCATTCTGTTGAGTTGAGTGTCCGTTCGGAGGGCCGCCCGTTGTCCTTTGGGTCGTTGCCACGGCCGTGTCCGTCTTTCACAATGCTTTTCGAAAGTTGAGTCTTCCCCCCGACCTTATGGATAAAGCTTTCGCCACCACACTTGCCCCGTTGCCTGTCACTCGCAAAACCGCAGCCCGCGCCGCACTCGTTGGATTCAACGAACCGCACCGCGCTCTTCTGAACGAATGCTTCCGGCAGTTCGGCATCGACACGGTGCCGATCACCTCGAATGCCGCAGACCGGCTTCGCAAAGAGAAATTCGAGGCTTGCGTCCTGCCGCTCGCAAACGAAGCCGAAGAGGTTATGGAGGCGGCCCGCTCCTCCCGTTCTAACAGCCGATGCGTACTTTATGGGGTTGGCGGCAGCGCGCAGGAGGCAATGCGCTTTTCAAAGTATGGGATCAATGCCATGTTCCACGTCCCTCTCGAGCGCCCGGCAATGTTAAAGCTCGTCCGCGCAACGCGCATGCTCGTACAGCATGAGTTCCGTCGCTACGTGCGGATTCCGATCATCACCGAAGTGTCGGTTGTGGGCGACAGCAAACGCGTAAGCGCAACCAGCATTGAGATGAGCACCGGTGGCATGTCCCTCAAGAGTGCGGAAGATTTTTCGGTTGGCGCCAGCGTCGAAGTTTCGTTCGCCCTGATGACGCTGCCGCGGGTTTACGTCAAAGGCGTGATCAGTTGGAACAAACCTAAGTCGATCGGAGTGCGTTTCGATGCCGCGGACCAGCGGCGGATGAAGATCAAAACCTGGATCGACTCCTACCTTGAGAATTAAGAATTTTGATTGTTGATTGTTGAATTGAAGACCTCTGGATCATGAGGCTTTCATTCAACAATCAAAATTCAACAATCAACAATTCCCCACTCGCTACAATAGCTTCGTGCCCGAAGCGGTTACACCTGCAACCAGCAAATCCGCCGAAGAAAACTCCGGCCCGCGCCGATGGACCCTGCGTCAGCGCATTGTCCTTAGCCTGATCGTGTGGGCGGGATATTGGTTCATTCGCCTGCTTGGTCCCACTTTGCGCGTCAGCGTTTCCTATGAAGATGGCGCGCAGAAGACGCTCGACGAACGTCCCCTCGTCGCATCCTTCTGGCATGAGTGCATGATTCCCGCAACGTATCTTTTCCGAAATATGGGAATCCGCGTAATGAGCAGTTTCAGCTATGACGGCGAGTACATGGGGAGGATAATCCGCCGATTCGGCTTCGTCGCCGTGAAAGGTTCGAGCAGTCGAAATCCCATCCGCGCCTTACTTGGCCTGCGGCGCGCTCTCGAAGAAGGCTGGACTGTCGCGTTTTCTCTCGACGGCCCGCGAGGACCGCGGCGCAAGGTCAAACCCGGGCCGTCCGGACTGGCACGCTCTTCAGGACTGGCCATGACTACCTTCCACACAGCGGTTGATAAAGCCTGGGTTCTTCACAGCTGGGATCGCATGATGATTCCTCGCCCGTTTTCGCGGGTGCTGGTGAGAGTCGGCAAACTGATTCCCGTGCCGGCTGATGCGAGCGATGCGGATCTTGAGCATTACACTGCTGAATTGCAGGCTGCGCTCGATCGCGTCTGCGCGTTTGCCGAAGCGAATGTCAGCAAGGCCGGCACAGAAGAGTTTCCCTACTACAAGCGGGCCTGAGGTCAGAGAATCCACGGCCGGACCGCCTATTCGTCATCCAGCGCTGATCCGAGCTGCTGATACTTATACTTCTTGCCATCCCAGAAAAGCACCGATGAAGTGTTTTCTCCTTCGGCCGCTTCTTCCATGTAAACGCCAAGGATGGTCCTTTTCTTCGTGGTCAGCCGCTTTACCGCAAGGGTTTTGAACGGCAGATTGATGAGCAGGAACTTGGCTTTCGGGGTTTCAGCGCGCCATGCGTCTTTTCCATCGCCATGAATGATCAGCAGGCAAACGCCGCGCCGCCCGGGTTCGTCTGAGGCGAAGGTCGACGTCACTTTCACGTCGCCATAACCGAGAAAGCTGTCATAGGGATCGGCAACGGCGAAATTGTATTCGTCCTTGTCGGCCATCGGATTTTTGCATCTTGCCGCGACCACAAGATCGTCAATGCCGTCTCCATCCAGATCGGCCACAAACTGCGGCGGCCCTGGCAGCACAGAGCAGTTCTCGCCGAACTGCTTGCGAATGAATTCGTCGGTAACCGCTGGCGATGGAGAGTGCGCACGCGCCGGCGGCGGAGGCTGCTGCTTCTTTTCCGCAAACGCGGCCACGCTCAGCAACAAGACAAACAGCGAGAGAAGAGATCTACGGGACGACATGCTTCTTACTGTAATCCCGATTGGTAACCGCGGGTAGAGACTGACCGGTGACGGAGGTAATGACCTCGATTGTCGTGCTGGCATCCGCGCCGGGCGTCTCGCCGCTCGTCTTCGAGATGCTTATCGTCGGAAATGTTCCCACCCTCGCGCGGGAAGCTTATGCGTCGAACCACTGCCGGTTCTCAAAAGAATTTCCCGCTTCCGCTTAATCTCGCCGATCCGTGTAAGCGGAACGCCCGCGATTTGACCGGGAATGCGTTGGCCTGCCGGCACTGTGAACAGCAATTCGTAATCCTCACCCCCGTGCAGCGCAAGTTCGATATCTACTTCGTATGCAGGGTTACCAACCCGCGCGCGGGGAATCGGGTCCGCAAAGATTTCGGCTCCCATGCCGCTCTCTTCGCAAATGTGGGCGAGGTCGGTTGAGAGGCCATCGCTGATGTCGATCATCGCCGAAGCCAGTCTCTTGGCGCGAAGAACGCGTCCAAGTTCGATCCGCGGCTCGGGGAAGAAGTGCCTGAAATAATTCTTGGGAGTCAACTTTCGCTTAGGATGACGCCGCATCTCCGCGACTGCGGCGGCCGATCCGCCTAACTGACCACTGACATAAATCTGATCGCCAGCCCGCGCGCCCGAGCGCAAGATCGCTTTCCGCTTAGGGACGTTTCCCAGCACAACGATGTCCGCCAGAATTCCGGCGGGAGATTCCGCAGTGTCTCCTCCGGCCAGAGGAGCCCCACACTTCTCTGCAAGATGCGTTAAGCCGCGAAGAAAGCCCTTCACCCATGACTGCTGCGTTTTTCGCGGCAGCGCCAGCGACAAGAAAACCGCAA
>DATEJO010000067.1:0-20326 GCA_035277905.1 Candidatus Sulfotelmatobacter sp. | reverse complement strand
CGCCCTGCTGAAAGCGGGCGAAACGGTTGAAGCCGTCGTGCTCGGCATAAATCCGGCAGAGCACAGGATGTCTCTTGGACTGAAGCAGGCTCTCGGCGATCCCTGGGACGATGTGGAACGAAAGTTCGCCGCCGGCACCGTTGTCGAAGGAACGGTGACCCGAATCACTACCTTCGGTGCCTTCGTCGAGATCGCGGAGGGAGTCGAAGGCATGATTCATCTGAGCGAAATCAGCGCAGAAAAGCGCATCAATCATCCGCGTGACGTTTTCAAAGTGGGACAGCGCGTAAAAGCGCAAGTGCTCTCGGTCGATAAAGAAAAACGCCAGCTTCGACTTAGCGTGAAGCAGATGGTCCCCAGCAGCCTCGATGAATACATTGCCGAACGGAAGGAAGGCGAGGTTGTGAATGGACGGGTGATGAGCGTCTCTGGCGAAACCGCTCAAGTGGAGCTTGGAGAGGGTGTCCGTGGGACGTGCAGGATCACACAATCGCGAGCAGAGTCTCAGGATGCATCCTCTTCAGGATCTCTGGATCTGTCGGCGCTAACGTCGATGCTCAGTGCTCGCTGGAAGTCCGGGAGTCCCGCTGGTTCGACGCGGAAAGGTGAGCTCGTTCCAGGTCAGGTGCGTACTTTTCGGATTGATAAGCTGGATCTGCAAGGGAAGCAGATCCATTTAGAGCTGACGTAAAGCATCTTCATCTCTGTTGTAAGCTCACGCTTGCGATGCGCCCTCTGACGGTCATGTCCTTTCGATAGCTGCTCACAGAGCCGCAACTTAGGCATCCTTTAAGTGTTTATCCAGTTCAACCAATAGAGACACTGGTGTGTCTTCCGTGAGGCATGAATGCGCATGCTGTCCCGCCGCTCCTTACTTTTTTGCTTAGTTCTTTCTGCGCTCTCGTGTTCGGCTTTCGCCGCCCTTGGTGGTGATGTTAGCTCTATTCAGGCAGATCAAGCGCACATGCGCGCGCAGCGCCGGGTCGTTCAGAACGCGGCTTATACCGTTCACGAAATGCAAACGGAATCAGCCACAGTCGTGCGCGAGTTCGTTTCGCCTGACGGCAAGGTATTCGGTATCTCCTGGCAGGGCCCCACGCGCCCCGATCTGCAGCAGATGCTCGGGAATTACTACTCGGAGTTTGCCGCCTCCAGACCGACGCGTCGCATGCATGGACCGGTAACGATTCGAACGCAAAATCTAATCATTCAATCCGGCGGGCATATGCGTGCCCTGACTGGAAGGGCTTTCGTTCCCGCAATGGTACCTGCCGACGTGCGGGTTGAGGACATTAAGTGAAAAACCTAGCTCGCATTCTTCAATTTGCTGCTCTACTCTCTTGCTCGTTTTTCCTTGCTGCCTGCGGTAGCGGCGGCAGTTCCTCATCAGGAGGAGGAGTCAACTCCGGCGGCGGTGGATCGACGGGCACACAAGCCAGCAATTCGACGCAACTGGTGGTTGATTCCGGACCATTCGAGTTGAACAACTCTGGATTTGCGGACGAAGACGTTCCTTTCATAAGCGTTACTGTCTGCGTTCCGGGCACCGCAACCTGCCAGAATATCGATCATGTAGAAGTCGATACCGGATCCGAAGGACTGCGAATCGTTGCTCCGGCCTTGAGTTTATCTCTGCCACAACAGACCTCCGGCAGCAACGCGATCGCCGAGTGCGTTCAGTTTGGCGATCTCACCTATGGCTGGGGACCTGTGGCGACTGCCGATATTCAGATCGCCGGGGAAATTGCTAAGAGCGTTCCGATTCAAATCCTCGAGCAAACTTTCCAGACGACTCCCGCTAGTTGCAGCTCCGGCCAGACGGGAGGTCAGCTCTTCGATATTCCCAGTTTGGGAGCCAAGGCGCTGCTCGGAGTAGGAGTATTCCGCCAGGACTGCGGCTTCGGATGCGCAAACGGAGCGCCTGCCGGAGCTTACTACACCTGTGACGGAACGAATTGCACGCCGACTTCGGAAAGCCTGACAGCCCAGGTGCAAAATCCGGTATGGATGTTTCCTACCGACAACAATGGCGTCATGATTACCTTGCCATCTGTGCCCGATGCGGGACAAACGAGCGCAAGCGGAACCCTGACCTTTGGTATCGGGACGCAGTCCAACAATGGCTTGGGGACCGCAGCCGTGCTGCCGGTAGATCCTGGTACGGGAAACTTCGCTGCTCAGTTCATGGGCACGCTCTACAACGATTTCAACGGATCCGGCAGCGGTCATGGGTCGAGCTTCATCGACAGCGGCTCGAACGGATTGTTCTTCCTTGACTCGGCGACCCTAAGCAACCAATTTGGGTTGAATATTCCCGACTGCCCGCAATCAGGACCGAACGCGCTGGTTGGGTTCTATTGTCCAGGAACAACGCAGCAGATCTCCGTGAACGTCCTCGGCGAGACTTCGAACGGAACCCCTTCCGGCTCGGCCCGCACCATCACATTTAACATCGCCAACGCCAGCACATTGTTCCAAAACAATTTCTTCGCTTTCAATGATGTTGGTGGAGAAAACTCGAACAGCTTTGACTTCGGACTACCGTTCTTTTTCGGGAAGACGGTGTTCACGGCTATCGAAGGGCAAGCTACTCCCAGCGGGAACGGTCCGTATGTAGCTTTCTGAGCGCCTGTCAGCCTGACTTCGCTTTGGAACGCGAAGGCGCGGCATAAATCTGGTGAAATGCCGCGCGTCCGCGCTCCGTTCTTTGCCGATCAGGACTATTGACATCCCCCGCCCTGGCTCAGCGTCCTGATTGCGCCGCCACAGCACCGTCCACGGACGTGCGGCTCGCATTTACCATCAGCTGTTCATGCTTGCGCGCGAGCGGAAAATGCAAGCTTCCGGTCGGCGTTACTACGTCGGTTAAGAAATATTTGTCGCCAATCTTCAAAAACTCGAGACGCGCTCCGTGGACTGTCGAATCAATCGAACTGGCTCTGCTTTGTACGAACGAGCCGTCCCCAACGAACGCGATGCCGGTGCTGTCGTTGTCCAAAAGCTTCTGAATCTCGTAATCGGCGGCCGGAAGTGCGTTTCTCCCGACCGTAAAGTCGAATGGCACGGTCACTTTCAAAACGGTCTGAGCATTCGCCAAACTCGCCACGCACAAAGTGCCTGCAATAAACAGCAGAGACAACATCCTTTTCATTACAACTTTCTCCTTGAGCGCTTCACAATCCGCGCTGGCATATCGACGCTATCTCCTCGTCAAAGATTCGAAGCGGGACGTAAATCGCGGGAGGAAATTTCATTCCGGGAACGAAGGGCACCAATGCGGGATGAAGATTCAGACCGCTGCCGGAGACTCGATGATGAAGTGAAAAACTGAGGATCTCGCGCTCGCGAAGCGCTGAGCACGTACTTTTCGTCCAGAACTGATCGGCCGGGGAGGACGATGACCTCAGGTTCCTCGTCCGCGATTTTCATCCAAAACTGATGCTCGAATCACCCCTGATTCCAAAATGGACCAATTAACCAATTTGTAAACGTTACATAAGGGCGGGGTAACGTTACTGTCTATAGAAATCTACTACTGGCCTATGCGTTCCCGTTATCGTTGACGTTAACATCCCCAGGAAATCCAGTTCCAAAAGCGAACGCATTTGTTCGTGACGGGAGGAATGAGTTTCATGAGGAAAGTACTGTTTGCGAGTTTCTTTGTACTTGCCGCCAGCTTCTCGCTCTTTGCGCAGAAGTCGTCGGACAAGATGGACGTATTCGGCGGATATTCCTTTGTCCGCTTTAACCCCGGCCAGGGCGCCGATGCGATCAACCAGAACGGCTGGGAGAGCATGGCAACGTTCCGCCTGAATCCGGCTTTCGGCATCTCCGCGGACGTGGACGGCAGCTACAAGAGCCAGAGCGGAGCCAACCAGCATATCTACACCTACCTGTTCGGTCCCGAGTTCAAGAAAGGGAACGACAAGGGCGCGGTGTTCGTTCACGGCCTGATGGGATTTGCGCATGACAGCGTGAGCACGAACCTGCTGGGCACGAACATCTCGGTCTCCGACAACGCGTTCGCGATGGCGTTCGGCGGCGGTTATGACTGGAGAGCATCTCAGTCGATGTCGATTCGCCTTTTCCAGGCTGACTATCTGGTCACTCGCTTCGGAAGCGCGACTCAAAACAATATCCGCCTCTCCTTCGGTGTGACCTTCCACCCGAAGTTCGGACGCGGCTTCTAATTGACCTGAGTTCAACTGAGACAAAAGCCCATCTCTGCAGCGCAGGGATGGGCTTTTCTTTTGTGCCGTTTCACTTCGGTCCTCTGCCGAACCTCGATTGCCACTCGTTTACAAGCCTTAAGCTGAGCAAAGATCGACAGCGGCATTAAACTGCATCTAAAAACCAGATGTTGTGGAAGGTCGCCAAGTCGGTTGCTACGCACAGGGTAATGGGGGCTGCGATTCAGCAGCAGCGCCGGCGCGCGCAGAGTCCTGCGATCCTGCGCCTGTTCTCGCATTGGGGCGGGCTCGGACTCGTGCCGCTGGCGATCCTGGACAACTCACTTATCCCAACATTTGGCAGTGTCGATATCCTCACCGCGTTTTTGTCTGCACGGCACCCCGATCTCTGGCTCTACTACGCCAGCATGGCAACACTCGGCGCGATGATCGGCGCCTACATCACCTACAAACTCGGCGCACGCACAGGACGCGCATGGATGGAGCGCAAGTTCGGCGAGCGCCGCTCGCATCAGGTGGAGTATGCGTTGGAACGTTGGGGATTTGGCGCAGTGTTCGTCTCCACCGTTGCACCGCCACCGTGGCCCACAGCGGTGTTTCTGCTCGCAGCAGGAGCTTTTCAATACAAGATGCGCAAGTTTTTCGCAGCGGTCTTCACCGGGCGCGTCATCCGCTATACGTTGCTCACGATCGTCGCCGCTCACTACGGTCGACGGATTATGCGTTACATGCGGCATCCCGGACAGTATCTTTGGATCTCGCTCGGAGTGACCTTCCTGATCGTGGTTGCGACATTCGTGGCAATGAAGTTCCTCGGCAGGCCTGCGCGCATCCCGCAATCACGCGTGCCGCAATCGACTCCTGGCAGCTACACCGCGAGCTAGTCAGAGTCCTGCTTACATTCCTTTACGTCTTACACTGGTACAGACACATATTCTTGAAGTCGAAAGCCAATCACTCTGGAGTAAGAGCAAGTGCGAGTTAGATTTCTATCAGCTTTTTTCGGTTTGGGATTGTCAGTACTGCTGTCGGCATGCGGCAGCTCGCATCATCAGTTTGTTTACGCCGTTGGCAGCAATGCAGAAACCATCTTCGGGTTTGAGGAGCAGTCTTCGGGAACGCTCAGCACAATTTCCGGCTCGCCCTTCTCTACCGGCAGCGTTCCCAGCGCGATTGCGGTAACGCCTGCACGGAACTTTGCTTACGTGCTCAGTTTCGGCGGCAATGGAATCCTGGCCTACACCTTCGACAAGAGCAAAGGTGGACTCGTGGCGGCGGCGGGCGCGATCGCAACCGGGGTGAATCCGGTCGCGATCGCGATCGATCCGTCCAGCCAGCACGTCTATGCCTTGAATCAAGGCTCAAGCAATATCTCGGCTTACTCCATCGACCAGACTACTGGCGCGCTAACTCCCATTTCGGGATCACCTTTTTCAACCGTTTCCGCGCCGCTGTCGATGGCAATGTCGGCTAAGGGCGATGCTTTGTACGTCCTCAGTTCGACCCAGGGTGTGGCGTCATTCTCGGTCAAATCGGATGGCACACTCGCAGCAGGGCTAGCCCCTATAGCGGTTGGCACTTCTCCGGCATTCGTCACCGTCGATCCCAGCAATCACTTCGTCTATGTCGCCGATAAAACCGGCAACGCGGTCTTTGGCTTCACCGTCTCCGGCACGTCTCTCACGCCAATCAGCGGATCGTTCGCCACCGGCACCACTCCCGTGAGCTTAGCGGTGCGTCCGGATGGCAAGTTCCTATTCGTCGCCAATCAGGGCTCGAATAATGTTTCGGCATTCGCAATCGGTTCCGGCGGAGCGCTGTCTGCCGTTTCGAACTCACCTTTTGCCGCCGGAACCGCGCCAACTTTCGTGATCGTGAACCACAACGGCGATCATCTGTACGTAGCCGATCGAGACTCCAACGACATCACCGATTTCGGCATTTCTGGCAGTGGTTCTCTCACTGCAGCTTCAGGATCGCCCTATGCGATTGGAACCAACCCGGTGTGGATCGCCGTTACCGATTGAGGCGGGTTGTCGAACCTGCTTCTCAAGATGCAATGCGCGGCTGTCCCACGCTACTTACCGGCCGGCGGTTCTGTTGTAGTAGCGGCGGGTCGGCTAAAATTTACTTGTGCCCAACCCTCTGCTTACGCGCGAAGTTCACAAGCGTCCTGCGTCGGTCAAGCTCACTGGACGCATCCTCTTTCTCACCGAAGATCCCGAATTGATCCGAAGACAACTTGCGGGACAAGACCTGCCGTGGGACACGAAGAATCCGGCGAATAATCCCAAGCTGCGCGACGACATCTCCACCGACGAGATCACGCCGGCGCACATCTGCTTCTTTTTCGATGAGACTTTGGGCGAGTTTCCCTACACCGGTCTAAAGTGCGGCAGTGAACTTCCCATCAAGCGCGGAGACGTGAAGAGAGGCGGTTTCGCCGCCGCCGTCAGCGGCAAGAGACGTGGGAAGGGATCTAGTCGCGAGCAGTCGCCGTACGCCGAGCTCTCGGCGGGCATTAAGCTGGTGATCGCCGAAAACATCGAGCGCATTTACAAGCAGAACTGCCAGAACCTCGGCGTACTTACGTCAACTGACTTCAGTCTCATCGATTGCATCCGGTGCGGGGAAGAAATCCCGCTCGAAGTCTTCACCCACGGCGAAGACGAGATCACGCGCCAGGTCATCGAGTACGGCGGCCTGTTCCCGTTCAATGTTGCGCGCATGCAGGGCAAAGTTTCCATTCCGGGAATTGACACCAAGCCCCGCCCGATGACGGTCACGGAAAAGATCTTTGCGCGCCACATGATCGCCCCCGACGGCGAGGTCGGGGTCTCCGCCGTGAAGCCGGGCGACGCCGGCTTCGCGCGCACCGATCTGCGCTTCAGCCATGAGTACGTCACACCCATGGCGGCGATCTTCTACGAACACTTCGTGGGCAAAGATACGCCAGTGAACGATCGCGGCAGCATTATCTTCTTCCGTGACCACCTCACGTTCCTTGACGAGGTCTTGTCAGAGGAAAAGAAGAAGATGGGCCTGCTCGACTTGGCCACTCAGCTCAGGATGAAGCAGGAGGCATTTGCCCAATCCCAAGGTATCAAGCTCCATGGTGAGTTGAAGGACCGCAAAGGTTCGGAGGGCATCTGCCATTCGATCGTTGCAGAGAGCTATGCACTGCCGGGTCAGTTGAATGTCGGCTCGGATTCGCACACGCCGCACGTCGGAGCGGTCGGGTGTGTCGCGTTCGGAATCGGGACAACCGACGTTTTCAACTCATGGATCACAAAAGACGTGCGGGTGAGGGTTCCCGAATCGGTAAAGGTCATCGTACGCGGCAAGCGCCGGCCGAACGTTACCGCCAAAGACTACATCCTGAAGCTGCTCGCGATGGACTACATCCGCAGCGGAAAGGCACTCGCAAAGGTGATGGAGTACTCCGGCAAAGCTATCGAAGAGCTTGGAGTCGATGAACGCGCGACCATGTGCAACATGGCCGCCGAAATTGGAGGCTTCACCGGCATCGTCGCACCCGACAGTAAGGTTGCGGATTTTCTCGTCGAGCGCCGCGGCATGGATCGTGATACGGCCGAAAAGCTGATCGAAGGCCTTTCCAGCGATCCCAGCGCGCAGTATGCGCATGTGATTGAGATGGATGCGTTGCAGATTTATCCGATGGTCGCAACGCCTGGCGATCCCGGCAATGGCAAGTACGTGCGCGATCTGCACACGCCGGTGCCCATCGAGATCGCCTACGGCGGCACCTGCACCGCCGGCAAGAACGAAGACATGGACATGTACGCCGCCGTGCTCAACGACGCGCTACGGGAGGGCAAACACGTCGCACCGTCAGTCCAGTTCTACATCCAGTTCGGTTCGCAAGAGACACGCGAGTACTGCATGCGAAAAGGCTATTTAGAAATCTTCCGCCAGGCTGGAGCGAAGGTCATCGAGCCAAGCTGCGGCGCATGTATCAACGCTGGCCCCGGGGTCTCCACACGCTCCGACCAGATCGTAATCAGCGCCCAAAATCGCAACTTCCCCGGCCGCAGCGGACCAGGACAGATGTATCTCGCCAGTCCATACACGGTGGCAGCCAGCGCCATCGCCGGCTACATTACTGAGTATCTGCCCGCCGAGGCGCGCGAACCGGCCCTGGTGTGACTGCTCTCGCCTGTACCCGAGTAATCATGTGATCTCAGTCGGATCTCAAAGCCATATCCTCTTCTAGCCTGTATCGTGACTGGGTGGAACAAAGGCTTCGCGTAGGCCTCGCTGGCGCGATCGGCAATCTGCTCGAGTGGTACGACTTCGGCCTTTATGGCCTTTTGGCGCCGGTGCTGGCTTCACTCTTCTTCCCGAATCACAGCCGCACGGCTTCCTTGCTGGGAGTTTATGGCGGATTTGCCAGCGGATTTCTGATGCGGCCGATCGGCGCAGTCGTTCTGGGACACCTGGGCGATCGCATCGGACGCCGATTCGTACTGCTGGTCTCGGTCACCCTGATGGGACTGGCGACGATTGCAGTTGGCGTTTTGCCGACGTACCGCACCCTCGGAATCTGGGCTCCCGCTCTACTGATTCTCGTTCGCCTCTTCCAGGGATTTTCGGTCGGAGGCGAATTTGTAGATTCTGTGACGTACCTTGTTGAAACCGCTTCTCCAGAGCGCCGGGGAACTGCAGGCAGCATCGCCAATCTAGGTTCAACGGCGGGAATGCTGTTGGCGGCTGCCGTCGCCGCAGCGGTCACGACTTGGGCGGGCTCCGCGCGTGTTTTCGAATTTGCCTGGAGAATACCCTTTCTTCTCGGAGGCGTTATTGCTTCCGTAGCTTTTTATTCACGAAGGCATCTGCCGGAAATCAAAACCCACGCGCAGCGGACTGAGACAGCCCGTGTTTCTCCACTCCGGCTGGCAATCCGTCATCAGCCGGGTATTTTCTGGGCAACACTCTTGTTCACCTCTGGATATGGCATCGTCGACTACGTCACGATGGTGTTTCTGCCTACCTATGCTCACGAGTTTGGTCAGGTTGCTACACAGCAGGCACTTCGAATCAACGCAATCGGGCAAGCTCTGGCGCTTGCGGTTGTGCCATTCTCCGGCTGGATATCCGACCGCCTTCTAACGCGACGCACAATATTAATTTGGGCTTTCTTGGCCGAAGGAGTGATCTCGTGGCAGGCATTCAAGCTCGTTAGCCGCAATGGTGTCGAAGGGTTGTGGTTGGCACAATTAAGTTTTGCGTTTCTTCTGGCAATCGTAATGGGTGCAGCACCTGCGATGTTGGCAGAACAATTTCGTCCCGAATACCGAGTTAGTGCTCACGCGGTGGCATTTAACATTGGCATCGGCATAGCCGGCGGTACCGCGCCCATGGTCGCCACTGCACTCATTAAAGTCTTTTCGAATCCGCTGGCGCCGGCCGGATATTTACTGTTTGCTGCTGCGCTATCCACCGTCAGCGCGTTTGCATTGCATGATCGAAGCCGTGAACCGCTCGCTGAACTAGAATCTGCGGCTATGAAAACTACTTATTAAGCTGAAAGCAAACGCCGGCTGAATCCTCCAGCGAAAAGCTGGAAGGTGGTTTGATCAAATTTGGTGGAGCTAGTCGGGATCGTAGCTCTAGGTTAGCTGAAAACGGGCGAGTTATTGATCCTGCCAAGTCGCACAATGCCGACATCGTCCAGAGACCCTGCAATGCCGGATTGATTGTACGTTTATGCACGGCGACTTTGCTCGAAAGCAACAGCTTCTCTTGGCCCTCTACTTCGATCGGCTGCAGCATTGATGCGCGTGCGCATTCCCGAATTGGGCTTCATTCTAAATTCCGAAATGGAATCTCGTAATGCGAAGATTTTGAATCTCTGGTTCAGAACAAATATGGCGGAGGGCGCCAAGGTGCATGCAGGGTGTCACTTGGTGCCGATGAGATTGAGGAATACGCCTTTGTGGTTGTACTTGAGGTCGGTCAGGTCGTCGGAGAAATCGGTGAAGTTGTAGCCGACACCAACCTTCAGGTTATTGCCGATGCGATGGTAGATCGTGGCCAGTGCCCCGCGTCGCTGTTGATTGATATCTGGAAGGCCAAGTGTTCGCACCTCGGCCAGGCTCTCCCATTGCTTGAGGAACCGCCACTCCACGCGGAATACTGCTAGCTGCGCGGGGTTGTCGAAGAAATTCGGCACCGTGCGATCCAGACTAACCTCTCCGATGCGGTACGCATACTTACTGCCGACGGACCAGTTGGCAGTGACATCGTATGTAACGTCCAGCGCTGCGATGTGGCTCTTCTGAAGGAACTCGGCGGAAGTGCTTTGCAAGCCCAGCTGGTCTGTGGTGGGGACGTTATAGAAATACGTGTACTTGGCGATAGCGCTTAGGCGGTCGTTTCGCACTGGACGGTAGGCATAGCCGAGAACGCCCTCGGTGTAACCGCCACCATAGAAATCGCCGAGCGAGTTATTACTGAAGGAGTAGTCTAGCTTGCCAATTACGCGCCAGTCGGGCGCGAGTTGGTACTTGAAGTTGTTCCGGAACAACCACATGGTCAGTTCAGTGTGCGTCTGGTCGAGCTGTTCGGCATTGTCCCAGCGATACTCGACCCCACTTGAGAATTGGAACTTATCTCGACCGTATCCGACGCGGACTCCAGCCGCCTTGCGATCGGTCTCGGCTCCGGTCTCGGAGTCGCGCAGCTTGCCGAACTCCGCGGTGCCGCCGAAATTCCAGCGCTCTTTGGTCACGAGGTTGATGCCAGTGGCATGAGTGAGGCCGTTCAACTGTGCGCCATCCTGGTAACGCTCTTCTACGTAAACGCTGGAGCTGTCAGAGAGGCGCGTCTTCATGCCCGAAACCAATGTGCCTTGACCGCCGTGGAAGATCTCGCCGTTGTCGGTCCGCTCGTTTTCCATCGAATAGTTGAGATAAAGACTGGTGCTCTCGGAGTAGAGAAAGTTGGTGCCAACCTTACCGCCGGGACCGAGGTCTCCGTCGGATGCCTCGCCGTCGATCCGGAAGCGCTTGGTCAGGTGATACGAGCCGCCCACGCCGGCACGATTGTTGTCTTCACGGCCGCCGCTTGTCGCAACCGTGTCCTGGACAAAACCATAAATGCTCCACGTGTCGCTGGGCGCAAACTTCAGCTGCGCGACGGCGTCTGTGCGCTCGCCCTGCTCCTGAGTTAGGACAACGAGAGGAGAACGGTCCTTGCGCAGATCGTCGCGCACTCCGGCGCTAAAGCTCCATTGTTTCGCGAGTTTATAGCTGAGATCTAATTCGATCGCGCGACTCTCGAGTCCTTGATCTTCGATCCTCTGATCACCCTTGCCCGCGAAGCTCAAGCGGCTCGACACCGGCATCCTAAACGTGCCTCCGTATAGCTGGGTGTCCTTGATCGTCGCCAGTCCCGGCGCTGAGTAACCCGCGTCGATGTTCTGCGTATAGAACGTGAAGCGCCCATCGCGACCCCGAATGAAGTCGCCGAGTCCGACGCTCAGGTCGGCACGGTAAGCTCTTGCTGTCGTGTCCTCGAACGACTCCTCGTCAGGACCCTGGAAGCCGAAACCACCGTCATTGGATTGGAGCGCAGGAGACAGGAGACCCTGGGTGCGTCCTGTCTGCACCTTAATCCAGGAATCGGTGCTCTTCCGCAAGGTCAGGTCTGCCGCTCCGAGATTGCTCGCAGTGTCGCCCTCGTTGGAGTCAGCGGTAAGGCCTAGCCGCACATAGTTGTTAAGCCAGACGTCGCCCTGACCGCCGCTGGCGACCTGGTCTAGTTTCTCGAAACCTGGCGTGTATTCATAACGCACTACGAGATAAGCCTCGTCACCGGTCAAGCCGCTCGTGCGCACCAGCAGGTCGTCGTGAGCGGTTGCCGAGAGCGGCTGGGAAAGCAGCACTCTGCCCTGCAGGTAATCGATGTCGTAGTCGACGTTGGGCCGCAGGTCCACTACACCTGTGACAGTGCCGGAGACCTTATCGTGGATTTCGATGCGTACGCTCTCGGAACCCGTCAGGATGTCCTGGTGGCGGAGGAAATAGAGCGATCCGCCAGTCCCCCGGAAGGACTCATAGCTTGATATTGTTCCCGGTTGGGCAGCAAAGCCGTCCACTGTAATCCGTCGCTGGCCGAAGCTGGTGCTGCTCTCGGAAGCGTAGTGTGCGTTCGCTCCGTACAGGCCTCGGTCTACGTGAGCCAGCTCGTTGTCCATGTAGCCGACCTTGAAATTGCCCCACACACCGTAACTGTCGCCGTGGCTCGCTTTCGCGTAGAACTTGCCCAAGGTTGGCGCCATTTCTTCCACTACACTGTCGTCGCCGAACGACGGATAGTAATAATCAGGATCAATGCGCCGGAATAATGAATCGGGAGACTTGTCCAGGAAGTTGCTGAACAGGTCTTTTACGGGTCCTTCACGGGTATCCGCGCTCGCTGTCAGGTGCCAGCTCTGACGAACCTTTCCGTTCACATAGAATGCAAGTCGGCCATCGAGTGACGAATCGTAGGGTTGTGGATCGTTCTCGCCTTCCAAGAGTTTTGCGGCTCCGCTCGAATTGTTCTTCGACAGCGTGAAGTCAGCAACGCCGAGATAAAACAGATCGTTTCGCTTGAATTCCAGATCACGAAGATACAATGAGCCGTCCCCACCATCGTCGAGGACCGCGACCTCGACCGTATGTGTACCGGTGGGAAGAATCTCCTCCGCAACGAACTTGCCCTGCGAGTCGACGGGAATCTGGCGGCCCGCTACCCAAACTGTGTGGCCCGTTGGTATCGCGCTGCCCTGTACCTTCACCGTCCCGCTACCGAGCGGAATATGGTGGCGCGCCAGATCGTTCTCGCCATACGCAGCCAGCAGCTCGTGCGCCGACTGCCCGTCGGTCGTCACTGCGTTTACAGGTGCCTTGCCGTGATACAGCCACAATGGGCGCGCATCTGTTTCGTCGAAATTGCCCTTAGAGTCATAGGCACGCAGCAGATACTTGAGTTCACGCACCGAGCTCTCGAGAATCTTGACAGACGGCTGCCATTCCCCAAGGCCCACGTCATCGACTGGGATGATTGCCAGGGGCACAGCTTCGAGCGACTGCTGCTGTTCGAATATTCGAATTTCAGCACGCTGGATGAAGCTCGAATAGTTGTTGTACATGCGGAAATGCACGACGGATGCGGTTGGACCCTCGACGGTGTCGATCACGCTCACTGCGACGGGATTTGCGGCAACCGCGAGACGACGGCGCGACTCGAGATTGTCGAACTGGAACTGGATATTGGCTTTGTCGAGCGCGACGTCAGTGCAGCGCTGGATGTCGGAAGAGCTGCGGTTTAGATCATCGATCGGCTTGCCGTCGACGGTGATGTGCATCACATTCAGCTCGTACGGGCTCTTCGGAACAATCTCCTGGGTGGAACGCGTGATGTCCACACCGTCGTAGTTGTCCGACGGCAATTGTTCGTCGTACACGACCTGCACGCGCACGAACGATTCTTCACCTTGGGTGAAGCCTGCATTCACCACGTCGTCGGACTGGACGTAGCCGCGTCCCTCGTGTTCGGCTCGAGCATCTTTTAGCAGCGGATCCTTCATGACGGCTTCCATGGCTCGCCGAGCTCGCGCTGCCGAAAGCCCAATGTCGTCGCCATAAACCTCCGCCGTGCGGCGGTCGAGTCGCTCGTCCTTTGTATAGCCGATAAATCTCAGTCGCGCGTTGGTTCGATCGGCGATCTCTGTAAGCGCACGATGCAGACTCGACGCGTAGTCAGGAGGAATGACGGGCTGGCCGTTCGCCAGCTGGATGCTGGGGATACTTCCCCAGGGAGGATCGTAAACCTTGGTCACCTTCTCCTCTACGTCGTCGGGGCACAGTTGCGCTTCCTCCGACAACTCCTGGAGAGGATCGTCGTACCAGAATTCCACCTCGATGCGGCGATTAAACGCGCGCCCCTGCGCAGTCTCATTGGAAGCGATCGGGTGCGACGCCCCGCGGCCGTCGCTTTCGACCTCCGACGCCGGTAATCCCAGGATTTTCCGCATAGCCAACGCGACGCGCTGCGCTCTTGCCTTGGACAACGACAACTGGTCTCCATACAAGCTCGCGTCGCGGCCAGTGAGCGGCGCGTCATCGGTGTAGCCGATAAACCGCACCGTCACGCCCTGCTTGTCTCGCAGGTTGTCGAGCGCTTGCTTGACCTGTGTGGTGAAGGATTCCGAAATGGGAACGTTCTCGTCGGTGTACCGAAGTGGAACGACGAGGTTCCTGACGCGCATCCGTGGCGTCTGGCCTTCCTTGAATCGCATTTTGCAAACGGTCTCCGTTCGGCAGACCTTGACACGCTTAACGGAATCCGTCGCATTCGAGTCGTGCGACCATTCGCCGATTTTCTGGTCACTCGAGAGATGTCGCTCGCCCGGCTCGTTAGGCTTGGCCAAATTAACTTGGCCCAGGCCACCAAGGGCCGTCATCAGCAGGAATGCGCCTGTCAGAAGTAGATGTCGGTGTTTACTCATGCCGTTCACCTGCCCCCTGACGCACGGAGTTCAGACTTTTTGGGCGGGGCTCCACGGCGCCAGAAAACCTCCCGCTCAATGGTCAGCACATAGCTTTCTTTCTCCGCGTCCCATTCTTGAATCAATTGCTGCTTAACCGCCTGCACGCGTTGTTCGACGAGTGCCTCATCCTCCGTATCGGCGATGTATGACAAACGCAATATCGACGGCGCTTTGCGCAGCTCCCCAAGGAGTACGTCGATGCGCGGCCGCCACTGCGCCCGGAATTCGGTCTTACCCGGCTCGAAGGCCGCATCGGACAGGTCGATCGCGACCACGTGATGAATTGACGCACCGAAATCGAATTTCAAGTCCTTACCGCTCGTGGCGCGCTTGATCTGCACTTGGTCGGTCGTCAAGCGGAAACCGCTGGGGAGTGTTCTGTCGTCGAGCTTGAGCACAAAATTGCTGCCGCGGGTATCGTTCGGCGTCACTGCGCAGGTAATGTGGAACCGCCCGTACTGGTCCGTAACAGCTTGCAGACCGTTGGCAGTCACTACACGCACGCGTGCAAGACCCTGTTCACCGTCGTCCTGGATGCCGTTGAGATTGGCGTCGTTAAAGACTTTCCCGATCACGTCAGTGCAATCGAAGGTGAAATCGGGCACGATGCGCACAGTCGCGGTTGCGTCTCCAGACATCGCGGTGCCGGTCGCGCTGTTCAGTGCTTGTGCGTGGTTTACGAATTCGCCCTCGGTGACGCCGACGCCAACCGCGAGCAGCAGTTTCAGCGTGCGCACTTGCGAGCTGGTGACTCCCAAGCCATTCCAGCTGAGTGTCCGGCCTGCGACGGAAGGCTCGGTCGGCACGCCGTCGAGAACCGCAGAGCCCTTAACGTAGGTGAATCCCGCAGGCATGCGATCCACGATGCTCACGGCTGTCAGCTGCAAGCCTGCAGTGTTGTTCACGGTGATCACGTAAGGAACCAGCTGCCCGCGCGTCACGTTGACCTGCGGGGTCGTCTTGGTGATCGCCAGGGAACCAACGAGTTGTGGATCCAGCGGAATATGGTTATTGAAGATCTGCCCTGAGCCGGGCAACTGGCTGCCATCCAAACCCAAGTTCAGGAAGTAGTTCGTTCCGGCGGTGCGTGCCGCGATAGACGGCGGCGGCGCAAACTCTGAAGCTTGTGCTTCGCAGTACGGGACCGCAGGCAGCGCATCGTTAGCGCTTCCCGAGCACGCCGGTATTGAGATGGGAGCGGTCGCAGCATCTGAAGTCGCCGGAATGAGCTTCGACTCACCCGCCACATAGTTCGCAGGCGCGGTCACCTGGATGAGATAGCTGCCGCCGGCAGGGCATGCGGGATCCGAGAAGTTGATGTCGAAGCGGTAATAACCGGCAGCCAACGTAATCTGGTTCTGCTGAGCCGGATCGTCAAAGCAACTCGCGGGGAGAGGAGTGCCGCCTCTCACCATGCTGAGCGTGGCGCCCGCAATCGGCCCGCGCGTCATGGAGTCGTATACGACGCCGTTGGGTCCGATCGGCAGATTCAGATTCTGCAGGTTGCTGCCGGAAGGGACGATGATATCGGTGATCTGCTGCAGATTGTTGGTGAAGGCGGAGTCGCATTTACCCAGCTTTGCGGTGTTCGCGCCGGCGCCCGGTGCCGCGAACCGCAACTCGTACCGGTCGGCTCCATTCGTTGGCGTGACGCCCGTGAAATGATAAGCGCCGTTCACGTCCGAGACCGCGGACTGCATCAACAGGCCGCCGTGGTACAACCCAACTGTCCATCCCTGCAGCAGCGGCTCGCCCGAATCGGGAATCTTGTTGAAGTTAGCATCGTGCCAGACAGTACCGTTCAGCATTCCGGAGCCCGGGGTTCCACCAATATCAACCGAGGCGCTCGCGCTCGCAGTTTGCTGCGGACTGTTCCAGGTCACGGTGGCGGTGTTGGTAAGCGTTGTGCCGGCGGCAAGACCCGCGGCAATTTGAACCCGAAACCTTATGTCGATGGACTGGCCGGGCTGCAACGGTCCGTTCGTTGTGGAATAGTCTGCGGTCAGTATCGAGCCCGCGACCGTGACGCCTCTGGCTGCGCCGTTCATAGTCGGCGCCGGCGGGTTCACAAACACGAGACGGCCTGCACCCGCGCTGCTGAGATCGTCGGTGATTACGACCGTGGTGGCCGGGCTGGCAGAGGCATTTGTCACGTGCACCAAGTAGTCAAGCTGCCCGCCGGCCGTGGCAGCGCCGCCGCCCACTACGCTGACTTGCTTGGTAATGGCGAGGCCGGGAACTCCTACTGTGACTGTGTGGGCATCTTGGAAATCGAGGACGCCTGGGGTGCCGTCGGTGAGCGTGCGAGTGAAGCCTTGGCGGGTGGATACGCTGGACGCACCATCAAACCACTGGACGGCTCCGGCGATGTTCGTGAGCGTAGCGCCGTTTTGAGTGTTCGCGTCCAGCTGGCTTTGGTAATTGATGATCAAGCGCTGGTTCTGGCTGATCGTGGCTGCCGCCGTGAGCATATTTAGCGTGAGCTGGCAGGTGGGCTGGCTGTAGCTGATCGAAAAATCGGTACCCGCAACCAGGGGCCCCTTGCCGGGAACTGCCGTGACTCCATCGGCTTGAAAGACCTGTGCACTGACCACCTGAGGGGTCGCACTGCACATGCCGCCCGTCGCACCGCTGGGGAGTCGATCAAGGATTGTGGTGTTCCATGCATCGCTCACGCCGGTGTTCTGGACATTAAGACCGAACTGTCCTAACTGTCCGGGGTTCATCGTCGCTGGTCCCGTTTTGGTCAGGACGAGATCGGGCATAGGGGTTCCACCAATATCAACGGAGGCACTCGCGCTCGCAGTCTGCTTCGGAGTGTTCCAGGTCACAGTACCGGTATTTGTGAGCGTTGTGCCGGTGGGAAGACCTGCGGCAATTTGAACCCGGAACTTTATGTCGATGGACTGGCCGGGCTGCAAAGGTCCGTTCGATGTGGAATAGTCCGCGGTCAGTATCGAGCCCGCGATCGTGACGCCTGTGGTCAAGCCATTCATGGTCGGCGCCGGCGGATTCACAAACGTGAGACGACCTGCACCCGCGCTGCTGAGATCGTCGGTGATTACGACCGTGGTGGCCGGGCTCGCGGAAGCATTGGTCACGTGCACCAGGTAGTCAAGCTGGCCGCCAGCCGTGGCAGAGCCGCCGCCCACGACGCTGACTTGCTTGGTAATGGCGAGGCCCGGCACCGCTACCGTCACGGTGTGAGCGTCCTGGAAATCGAGGACGCCTGGGGTGCCGTCGGTGAGCGTGCGGGTGAAGCCTTGGCGGGTCGACACGCTGGACGCACCGTCAAACCACTGGACAGCGCCGGCGACGTTGGTGAGCGTAGCGCCATTTTGACTGTTCACGTCGAGTTGGGTCTGGTAATTGATGATCAACCGCTGGTTCTGGCTGATCGTGGCCGCGGCCGTGAGCATATTTAGCGTGAGCAGGCAAGTAGGCTGGCTGTAGTTGATGGAAAAATCGGTACCTGCAACCAATGGCCCTTTGCCCGGAACGGCCGTGACTCCATCGGCCTGAAACACCTGTGCGCTGAGCACTTGGGGTGTCGTACTGCACATGCCGCCGGTGGCACCGGTGGGGAGTCGATCAAGGATGGTGGTGTTCCATGCGTCGCTCACGCCGGTGTTCTGGACATTAAGACCGAACTGCCCTGACTGTCCTGGGTTCATCGTCGCCGGTCCCATTTTGGTCAGGACAAGATTGGGTGGGGAGGTTTGTGCGACATTGATCGAGGCGCTCGCGCTCGCCGTCTGCTGCGGAGTGTTCCAGGTCACGATGGCAGTGTTGGTGAGAGTCGTGCCGGCGGGAACTCCCGCAGCAATCTGCGCGCGGAAGTGTAAGTCGATGGACTGTCCGGGCTGCAACAGACCGTTGGATGTGGAGTAGTCCGCGGTCAGTATCGAGCCCGCGACCGTGACGCCTGCGGTCGAGCCGTTCATAGTCGGCGCCGGCGGATTCACAAACGTGAGACGACCTACACCCGCGCTGCTGAGATCGTCGGTGATTACAACTGAACTGGCTGCGAAGTTCGGGGGATTGTTCGAGGGATTGGTCACGTGCACCAAGTAGTCAAGCTGCGCTCCCGGCAGCGCCGCGCCGCCACCTACTACGCTGACTTGTTTGGTAATTGCCAGCCCTGGGATCACTACCGCGACGATCTTGGTGAGGTGAGCCCCCTCGAGGCTGAAAAACGCGTTACCGTTT
Source organism: Candidatus Sulfotelmatobacter sp. (assembly GCA_035277905.1). Taxonomy (GTDB): domain Bacteria; phylum Acidobacteriota; class Terriglobia; order Terriglobales; family Acidobacteriaceae; genus Sulfotelmatobacter. The sequence continues at coordinate 1,369 of DATEJO010000067.1, read as the reverse complement.
GGCGCAATGCCACCGTTGCCGAAATTAACGATCCCACTGTTCGGATTAAATATTGTGTAGTTAATTCCCGCGGGACCATAGCGGTGCGGATCGGTTGCGATTGCGCAATTGGGGTTCGGCCCAAGAGCGCTAAAAGTCCATCCCGGGGGGCTCGCACAAACTCCATCGTCCTCAAGACCAAAAATAGGTACTGACGCGCTAAGCTGTACGGCGGTGATGGTTTTGCTGGTGTTGTTTACGACCCCAATCATGTTGTCGTCGTGGCCGTTATCGTAAGAGGGGGCAGGATTGGGGAACGTTGTTGTGATTGACCCGTCAGCGTTGAAGGTGATCAAGATGGTGCAACCCTCATTGGCGCGTCCGTCTTGATTGCCGAGATAGGTGGGACTAACACCCCTCCCACCACCCGCATTGCCGCCGGTGATAATGGCGCACGTCTGCGTCTGGGCAAACGCAGAGTTCGCTCCCATCATCAGAGCGACGAGGCCTAAGACAAGTGAAATCCTCTTTAGAGCGCGGGCCCCTTTGAACAGCCGATCTTTTCCTGGGCTGCCAATAGCTGCATGAGCCATGAGGGGCTTCCGCAGATCATCGGTCTCGGGAACTCGCGTGCGGAAACGGAGAGCAAGGCGCAGCTTGTCGAGCAGGATTTCGATCCAGCTGTCGCCTCCTACATGAATTGTGCTGCTCGAAGTCATGTACGCCCTCGTTCCCATTACCAAGCAACTCATCGCCAGGAGGGACCGAGGGAGTCCACGCTTGTGGACTGGATTCCGGCGGTCCCGCCGTCATAGGGCCCCCGGAGCCCATTAGACCGGTGACTTTGCGCGGCCATCTTTCGGTGGCCTTGCCTTTGTCAGAATCGGTAGAACAACTAACTGATCAGATAACTCTCGACTCCTAACTTAGAATTTCGTCTCTCTACGTTCATCGTCACGTTGCGGGCAGGAAGTCTATTGGGTATGAAATCGTCACAGCCTGAACCCCGTCCTTCGCGCCGAAATTGATCGTCTTAACGCGGCTCACCACCTGAGCGGCGAGATCTGGAGCATCCATGTCACTCGACTGCAGCACGCACATTGAGACGCTGCCATCCGGCTCGATCGTCAGCTTCACGACCATCTTGCCCTGCAAGGTCGGATTGTTGCGGAGTTCCCGGTTATAAAGCCGGTAGAACGACGCCTTGTAACGATCAAAGACAATCTGTATTTCCTCGTCCGTGCGAGCGGCACCCGGCCCGCTGTGCGCTTTGGGTCGATCGCTGCCGCCGCCAATCGCGTCAATCGAGCTTGTCGCGCGGGCAACGGTCACTCCCGGCATTCCACCTCCGCCTGCGCCACCGCCGCCTTTACCTCCGCTTCCGCCACCT
>DATEJO010000066.1:0-2805 GCA_035277905.1 Candidatus Sulfotelmatobacter sp. | reverse complement strand
GCGAGTTGGGATTGTCTGGCGTGGAAAGCTCGCGGCGGTTACGGCTCACAGGGTAATGGATCAGGCCGCGAGAATGCGGCCCGCGAGCGCATCTGGTTCAGCCCGCACTGCATGCACCCGCAGTCCAACCTCTTCGCAAATGACGCGGATTGCGGTACGATAGCGGCATATCCCGCATAGTACTGAATATACGGAAGTTAGCTTGCATCGACAGAGCCGACATCCAATAATAAAAACATGGAAACGCACAGAACACTTGAAGATGCCCGGATCGCAGCAAAGGCCGTACCGGGAATTCACTGCATCGTAGAAATCGACCATGCTACGGAAGACCGCTGCTTTATCAAGGTAAAGGCTCCCATGAAGAGCCTGGAACTCACCCTGAAAGCGAAGCCCATGCCTGAGATCCGCCGACTGATTGCCGAACACGCCGTCCGCACCGAAGCCGAGATCGCCGCCGACCGGGAGCAATATCTCCGGGAACACACCCACTGTGAACGGTGCCGGAAACAAATCGACGGAAACACGGCCTATTCGCAGCAAGAGTGGTTCGGAAAGATGAAGGTTGTAGCTTTTTACTGCGACTCCTGCCGCACGCTTCTCTCTGCCATCGGTGCAGGGGAATTCACCGAACTCCAAGAGCGTTCCACCGCACGCCACAGCACCGAGCCATACACCAAGGAGGACTTCTAATCCATGCGTACTCTTAAACTCAAGACAATCTGCAACCTTTCGGCCAGCGCCGTACATAACTGCCTTCAGCATCCAGCCGCCAAACTCGAGATGGTCGGGAACGTTCGTACCGTTGAAATCACCGACATCCCTGAAGATGTGAAGAATGCCGATGTGCTCAAAGCCTGGAACGAAACCGCCGACGCTAGTTGGCTTGGCAATGACGGAGAGTATCGACGCCACAGCTTCCAGTTTGCAGAGATCGGCGGCGGTCGGATCATCTGGTAGATGCCCAACATACTCGGCATGAAAGACTGGAACATTATGCTTCTATTTTTCAAGGCCATCTATCGAGACCCCATCTTGCGTGGCGAGAAGACCGACACGATCCGCCGGCCGCGCCGTCTCCCGCGCGTAGGGAGCCTCGTACAGGCCTGCGTCGGGCCGTCCCGCATATTTGCTACTCTTCGCATTCTGGAAGCGGCCCCTATCGGCTCCCTGACGCCGGAACGGGCATCCCAAGTGCTCGCCTGCTACCCCGACGTGACGCCCGACATGGTACGATTGCGGTTTGAGCTCGTCGCCGACAGTCACGTACATCACAATCCCGCTGTCTGATCTCGTCGCGTTGCGGCGAAACCCCCAGTATCTTACCGAAAAACAATCCGCAGCACTGCGGAAATCAATCTCTCGCGATGGCTTTCTGGCTCCGATCGTCGTGCGCAAAAAGGGCGACAAGTACGAGATTCTATCCGGGAATCATCGCGTCATCGGGGCCAGAGAAGAGGGGCTGGCCGAGATCCCCGCCTGCCTGGTGGACCCCTGCGACGACAAGCGCGCTGCCCGAATCGCCGTCAACATGAACACCGTCCACGGCGACCCGACACCCGAACTGATGGCGCCCTTCCTCGCCGACATGGACGAAGAGACGATGCGATCAGTGTTCCTCGACCAGTCGTTGCTCGCGGGCATCATCGACTTCGACGCCACACTCAAGGAGCGACTGGATGCGCTCATGTTGCCCGACGAGATCGATCACTCGTCGCCGAAAGGCCTGCTAAACTGCGTATGCAAATGCGGACACAGACATGCCTCTGCGCGCAAGAATTCCAAGTCCACGCCCTCAAAAGCTCGGAATACCGGCGCGCAAAAACGATCTTAGATCGCGGCAAACACCCGACGTTTATCGGCCGACAATTGGTTTCCGTTGCCACACGAAACGGCGGCGCGTTCGTCTTCTCCTACCGCGATCAGGATGTCGCCGTCGCAATCGTTAATCCTGCGACGAATTGTTTGCTCGTCCTGAATGTCTCGCCGGACCATCGTTCGCACGGAATAGGCGCGGCTATCGTGCGATTCCTGCAATGTAACTTCGCCCGCGTTATCGAGAGCGCCGTGCCCTGGTTCGAGCGACAGGGATATTCTGCCAGAGGGCTGCTTAAGCAAGGCAATCAATACAAGACGCAAGTGATGGTAAAATCATCGCTGCTGACTCTCGCGGGCCGCGTGAGTAAATGTTTTTCGGGTGAATAAAATGCCTGGTGGAAGACCGCCGTACAAGCCGAACGACAAAGAGCGATCCATGGTGTCGCTGATGGCGGCTGCCGGGATACTGCACGATCGCATAGCCTCCTCGATGAAGATCGATGATGATACTCTGCGCAAACACTTTCGCGAGGAGTTGACTCACGGCATGGATCAGGTGACTACACTGGCGGTCGGGCAACTCGTGCAGCAGATCAAAGGCGGAAATCTCGGTGCGATTTGCTTCTGGCTGAAGTGCCGCGCTGGCTGGCGGGAGACCGACCGCCTTGAGCACGTCGGCGAGGGCGGCGGCCCGGTCGTGCTCAAGGTTGAGTACGAAGACAAATCCGTGCCCGAATGACACTCAAGCTACCGCGCCCACACCCAGCACAGTACCACGTCCTGCGCGCGTGCAAGCGGTTCAACGCGCTCTGCTGTGGACGCCGATGGGGAAAGACCACAATCGCCGTGGACCGCATCGTCCGCCCGGCGTTGGCCGGCAAGCCGGTCGCCTGGTTCGCGCCGACCTACAAACTACTCTCAGAAGTCTGGCGCACAATCCACTCGACATTAGCGCCCATCACGACGCGCAAAAACGAGCAGGAGCGC
>DATEJO010000065.1:0-13358 GCA_035277905.1 Candidatus Sulfotelmatobacter sp. | reverse complement strand
CTGCCCGCGAGTATGACCTCCACGATCATCGCTCCGAGACCCGCACAAAGTCCCATCCACAAAGCGTCCGAGACTGTTTCTTTACTCGGCAAGATGCTTCCATTCTAGGAGGCTACACTGTGACTCGCTCATTACCTTTGTACCGCGCGGTTTCATCGCCTGGAGGCCTGACCTTCATTCCTTTGTCAGCTGAAACCGCGCAAACGGTTTCGCTTCACCCTTGACGATATTGTCGAGCCGGTTCTCCCACGTGTCGGTTTTGGGTTCGTACGTGAACGTATTGGTGAAGCTGGTTTCGCCGTGCTCATCCTTGAAGACGAAGGTGAGCTCATTCTCTTTTGCCGTGGCGACCCCGACGGATTCCGTCGTCAGCCCGCCGTAAACATCTAGCCACACGCAGGCATATCGGTTGGTCTTCGCATTCCATCCGATGAACACGGTCGCCTCGTACTGCGGCTCGCCCGGGGCATTCTTGTCCCGCGAAATTTCATGGAAGCGCAGGTACCGGTGCTGGATTTACCCACTGCGCATCCAGTTCATGCGTCACAGCCTGTTTGCCAACGCTACCTTGCATCACCCACTTGCCAGCCAGATGGTCAAGCAGCGGAGAATTGGTTGGCCCCTGTTGTGCGACCGCAGCCAGAGACGCAAAAATCACACCCGCAACGAACAATTGCTTCATATGCGTTTTCCTCCAGCGCACGACATAAAGCGCATCCACTGTACTCCTGTCGGCCTAGGGCGACGTGCGATTCGCAATTCTCGCGTATACCCGTTTAGTGCTTATCAGCAACTCATTTCCACTCCTGTAAAATCTGCGTAGATCCATGAATCCCGCCGTCCTAACCGATCGCCGCGCAACAGCCGTCCGCCTCGGGCTCCTCAGGAAGCGCAACAACGCGATCACCGCGCTCATGTGCGGAATCCCTCCTGCGCTGTTGCTCGGATTCTATTCGTCAGTCAACGGGAAGCATTTCGCCGCTGGCGTGCTCATCGGACTTATCTGGGCCAACGGCTTTGAATATGCCTATCATCGTTGGCTCCTGCATCACCGCCGCAATCCGCTTGGAACAGGGCATCGCGATCATCATGCGCAGATCGGAACCGACGACGAAGCAGACTACGTGTCGCTCGCCAGTTCTCCGCTGAACGTCTTTCTTCTGTTCGCGGTTAACAGCGTCCCCGCGCTCCTGATTTCAATGCTGACTGGATTCTGGGGAATTCTGTCCGGCGTCTACATTGGCTGGATGCTCTACCTGACTCTGACCGAAGAGATCCACTGGCGGATTCACATGGGTGGCTGGCTTCCTCGCGGCCTGGGCTATGCACGCGCGTATCACATGAGCCACCACGACGTCCCGAACTCGCGCTATAACATCTTTTTGCCGATCTTCGATTTCCTGTTAGGAAGCTCTGGCAAAGGCGCTGGCCTCCCGCCGGGAAGCTCCGCAACATCCCGCATGCACGGCTAACCCGTTCTCGTTTGCCAAGCCCACGGACTTGACATAAGATGTGGGTCGCTTTCCCCGCGCAGGGCCCCTAGCCAAATTGTTCTCCCCCTGATCACTAGTGCCGTGGCGTAGTCGCCACGTTCAAGGAGAATTATGCATCGCACGACTCTTTCTCATTGGCCCGCCTGTGCAGCCACCTTTCTGCTCTTCGCAGCCAGCTTCGCGCACGGCCAGAATTTCACCTTGTTGCACACCTTCCATTGCACGGACGGTGATTCCCCCTACGCCGGTCTCGTACTCGGCACAGATGGGAACCTTTACGGAACGACTTCGAGTCAAGGCAGCAACCCTCAAGCTGAGGGCACAGTCTTCAAGATCACAACCTCCGGAGAATTCACAACGATCCACAACTTCATCGGGCCAAATGACGGGCGATCCCCTACCTCGACTCCCATTCAAGACGCAGCAGGAAATCTCTATGGCACGACGGACAACGGCGGGTCAGTTGGCCTCGGCGTGGTCTGGAAAATCACTCCAGCTGGTCACGAGACCATCATCCACTCGTTTAACAGGTTTACCGATGGTTGGATTGCCCCTTCGGACTTGGTCAGAGACGAGCAAGGCAATCTCTACGGCGTTACTTCTGCCGGCGGAGACCCGGCGTGCGCCGGCCCGTTCGGTCTGAAGGGCTGCGGATCGGTTTATAAGGTCGCTGCTTCCGGCGCGCTGACCGTACTCCACACCTTCGATGGAAGCCCGGATGACGGTTCTTATGCATTCGGAGGTCTGATCCGAGATTCTGCCGGCAATTTATACGGAACCAACTACGCCGCTGGCCTCTACGGGGCCGGACAGGTTTTCAAAATTGACCCCTCCGGAAACAAGGCGACCGTACATGACTTCGATCCCGGCGTGAACAACGACGGCGCGTACCCAGATGCGGACCTCACCGTCGGCCCGAATGGCGTGATCTACGGCGTCGCTGGCAATGGCGGAGATATGAGCGTCTGCACCGGCACAGGCCCAGGCTGCGGCGTCGTCTTCCAGATTGATGGCGACGGCATTCTCTCGACAATTTACTCGTTTGAAGGTGGACATGGCGACGGTTCAGCTCCCGACGGGGCCGTGGCATTCGATGCCGCCGGAAACCTGTATGGCGTCACCTTCACCGGAGGAAAAGACAACAAGGGAACGGTCTACAAGCTGGACACCGCGGGGAACGAGACCATACTCCACAACTTCACTGGCGGAAAAGATGGATTCGCGCCGCACGGCCGAATCTACGTAAGCGGAGATGGAACCGTCTATGGTGCGGCCGGCCAGGGCGGCTTCGGTTGCGGAACGATTTACAAGATCACTCCCCAGTAAAGTTGACGAAATCTTTGAGGCGATGGGTGCTCCACTTCTGGCTGCTTTTGCCAGAAGTGGGGATTTTCTATGTCCGCAGTCCTGGCCTGTCATTTTTCCGACGGATGCGGTTCCTGCTGATGCGCCGTCCTGCAATGAGCATCAAACTGCGCCTGCAATGATCGTTGATACTCCTCGCGGCTCGGACGATGGCTCGCCCCTTGCGCTCGAAACGAAATGCCCGGACATGCCGTACAACTCGCTTCCACCGGAATATCACGCAACCACTTCGTAACGCGAATCGCCGGTTTTTTCATGCAAACAATTCGCTCTGGCGCGGAGTTTCAGCTTCGACCGGTCTGGCGCATTCGGCGTCGTCATTCTTCACCTGATTGATGCGCGTGCTCACCGGAAAGCAGCGCATCAGCCGAGCATCATATGGCTTCAGCATTTCCGTGAGCGCTTCGACCTTGGTCATGCCCGGATCCAGCCACACATCGTAATTTTCCGGATCGAGAATCACGGGCATCCGGTCGTGCACCGCCGACGTCACCGCGTTCGGGGTCGTTGTCAGAATCGAACAGGTCTTAACCCAATTCCCATTCGGATCCTTCCACCGTTCCCACAATCCTGCAAATGCAAACAGCTGTCCGTCGTTCACTTCGAAACAATACGGCTGCTTCGTCGATCCCCGTTTCTGCCACTCATAGAAACCGTCTGCCGGAACCAGACAACGACGGCGCCTCAAGGCATCCTGGAATGCCGGAAGAGTATGCGCTGTCTCCGCGCGCGCGTTGATCATCTTCGCCGCGCCCGACGCATCTTTCGACCAGGAAGGAATCAGCCCCCATCGCACCAGGGACATCACGCGCTTCGGGTCTTTCGGATGCTGCCGAATGACAGGAACCGGCTGGGTCGGAGCAACATTGTACCGGGGCTCCCAGTCCTCGTCGCCCGCAGCATCGAATCGCTCTTCAACGATCTGCTTGCGTCTTGAGAGTCGGTACCGTCCGCACATGGGGACTAATTATTGCAGATCGAACGGATCAACAGGAACCTAGCCGCAGCCTTACTGTCTTCTGCAAGTCGGAACACAATTCAAAAGCCCGGTTTGCTTGGGCGAGCAGGGAAGCGCTACCTCTGCAATCCGTCCCATGACCAGCGCGGGATCGTGAGCCCCTCGGGCACGTCGTCCGCGGACTCGTGATAGCGGGCCATCGTGGACGTGGTGGCCCAGGCAAAATATTCGTGCAGCACCTGTCGCAATCGATCGTCATTGGCCAGTCCGCAATCGGTCAAGGCAAGATCGAAGCAGGCAATCGCGCGCCGATCCATTTCCTCATGCTCGCCGTTTCCGCTGTGAATTTTGACGACGCTGGTTTCGTCGCCATACGAATCCGAATACGTCGTTGGACCGCCGAGCGCCTCGGCCCAGTATGCGGCAAGCCGCTCGACGTGGTCAGGTTGGAATCCGTGGCTGAACGCGTGCGCCACAATTTCGTCAGCCATCACCCGCTTGTGCCAGGCGTGAGCAAGGCGCCGCAGACCGTCGTTCCCACCCGCGGCTTCAAAAACAGTTTGCATGCGCTATTTTGAAAAAGCCCTTAGACCGCGGCCTGCAGCGGCTCGAAATCGGCCATAGGATAATCGTTGTGAAGTGGGATAGTAGCAGAAACCGTCGTCCCTGAACCGTTCGATTCAATCTTCAGCTTGCCGTGAAATCGGCGCAGACGTTCCCGGATTCCGCCGATCCCGACACCCGACCCTTGCGTCTGGATTTCCGCCAGCCGTTGCGGCGAGATGCCTTTGCCCTCGTCTTGTACTTCGATGCGAACGTTCGATTGTTCACGATCTATTCGAATGCGTGCGGTCTTGCTCTCTGCGTGTCGGTGGATGTTCGTCAGACATTCTTGCACCACGCGAAAGATCGCAAGCTCCATCTCGGCAGGAAGCCTTCCGAAATCTTCGGGGATATTAAGCTCAATCGCGATCCCGCTGCGTTCCGCAACACCCTGTACGTACCAGGTCAGAGCCGACTTGACTCCGGCTTCATCTAACAGCGGCGGGTGTAGCAGATACGACGTTGTACGTATTTCGCGATGCAGCTGTTGAACCACTTCTTCGATTTCTTTTCCGTCCTTGGCCAACTCCGGCGCGATCATCTGAACTTTTTGCACCAGTTCAGCAAGACTCAAACCCAGAACAGTCAGCGTTTGACCGGCGCTGTCATGAAATTCGCGCGCAATACGCCGTCGTTCTTCGTCTTGAACCCTGAGCAGGCGCGAACTTTCGTCGGCGATCCGGATCCTTTCGGCTCCTTCTTTCCGGTCGTGTATATCGAGGCAGCCGCCCACATATCCTTCAAATGTTCCGTCGGGCGTGAAGCGGGGCACTCCTCGATCGAAAATCCAGCGGTATCGTCCGCTGTGATGCCGCATCCGATATTCCATCTCAAATGGGGTGCGGGCTTCGAAGTTGCTGATATAGGTTTTGAGGCAACGGTCCAGGTCGTCGGGATGAACGTTCTCTGCCCAACCATTGCCCGCCTCCTGTTCCAATGTGCGCCCGACAAAATCCAACCAGCCCTTGTTGAAGTAGTAGCAGAGTCCGTCCGTTCCCGAGAGCCAGATCATGACGGGGGACGCATCTGTGACTGCCTGATAGAGCTGCTGGCTCTCACGCAGCGCCTTTTCGGTTCGCTTTTGGGCGGTGATGTCCCGCGCGACCTTGGAAGCCCCGATCACGCGCCCGGAGAAGTCCCGCACGGGTGAGATCGTGACCGACACATCGAACCGTGTCCCATCTTTACGCTGGCGCACCGTCTGGAAATGGTCGATGCGTTCGCCCCGGCCAATGCGGGCCAGAATGTCCGTCTCTTCATCAGTGCGCTCCGGCGGGATGATCAGAGTGATGTGCTGGCCGATGGCTTCATCTGCGGTGTAGCCAAACATCCGTTCGGCTGCTTTATTCCAACTGTTGATGACACCCTTGAGGTCCTTGGATACGATCGCGTCATCGGATGACTCGACAATGGCGGCAAGCCGGCTTTGAACTTCCGCTGCTCGTTTGGCCTCGGTGATGTCGCGGTTGGATTCAAGCACTGAGCGGATTTTTCCCGACGCATCGCGCTCAACTACCCAGCGAGTCGAAACCGTTCTTATGGCGCCAGTCGCGCAAGTGTGTTTAAGTTCTCCGGACCACTGCCCGTCGCGGAGCAATTTTTCCTGGATCAATGGAAGCGGCTCAGGAAATTCAGTGCGAAACAACTCGTGGCTTACCAGGCCAAGTGCTTCCTCTCGACTGAAGCCATACATTGCCGTTGCACCTTTGTTCCAAAAGGTGATACGACCGGAGGCGTCCCGCACGATGATCGCGTCATTGGCTAAGTCAAGCAACCGCGCCTTTTCCTGGAGGGCTTCTTGAGAGTTGTCAATTTCCATCATGAAAAACAATCCGCTCCCGCGGTTTGATTCGCCGGCAACCAGCCCGTAGCTGCAGACTGCTGATGTTTTTTACGCTTTGGGACCCAGCGGCTATTACTCTGACTCTCCTAATTTTAGCGATCGCGAGGTGGAGACCTGCATACAGCAAACCCTGTACGTGTCTCCCGGGCGGATGGACGACGAAGATTCCGTAGCTTTTCCAACAAAGCGTTGCATCCTCTCTTCGCAGAACTCGTCACGCCTTCCCGTCCTAGCACCTACAGTATTTGCTCCATTGAAATCGTAAGTGTGATTGAGTCATAAGGGTGTAGCCATCCCCCGACCTTCTCAGGGCCACCTTTGATCGCTCCCCCTGGTTGTGTGCCACATTCGTGAAAATAAAAATGAAAGAGGATGAAGGTGAAGATAAGAATTCTAGCGATGTTTTTGTTTCTCCCACTTTTGGGTTTCGGACAAACGTATACCTTCTCAACCATCGTCAAGTTTCCTAATACCTCGAAGAAAGGCCCGGCGAACCCGAACGAGCTCATTATTGATGGAGCAGGCAATCTCTACGGAACCTCGTACTATGGCGGCACATTCGGCGTAGGCAGCGTTTTCAAAGTAACGCCGAACCACGTGCTCTCGGTGCTCTACAGTTTCCAGAACACAACGGACGGCGGATTTCCTGTTGGTCCCCTGGTCCGCGACTCTGCCGGCAATTTGTATGGGGAAACTTTTTCCGGCGGCACCTCTAACTACGGCACGATCTTTAAAGTCACTCCCGGAGGTAAAGAGAGCGTCCTCTATAACTTCTCACAGGAGCTTTCTGTATCCGGTGGAGACGGCCTGGTCATGGATTCCTCAGGGAATCTCTACGGATACGACACGGCGATCAATGGAAGCGTATTCGAACTCACGACGACCGGTGAGTACAAGACGCTCTACACGTTTTGCCAATTAAGCGGCTGCACTGACGGCGCCGCACCCATGTATCGTCCAACACTGAAATCGAATGGCGTGATTTACGGAGTCACCGAATACGGCGGCGACTCTTCTTGCCTGGGCGATTGCGGGGTGGTTTTTGAATTGGACACCAGCGGGAATGAAACCGTGCTGCACACATTCACGGGCGGCAACGATGGAGAATCCCCCTCGTCCAATCTGGCAATCGATTCATCCGGAAACTTATATGGCACGACCGGATTTGGTGGCACCGGCAAATGGGGAGTGATGTTCAAAATAGACACTTCGAATAATTACTCGATCTTCTACAACTTCTGCTCGCAGACAAATTGCGCAGACGGATCCAACCCCGGCGGGTACCTGCACATTTCCTCCGGAAACATCTTTGGCATCAACCAGGGAAACGGCCAACAACCGGAACCGTACGGCGACATCTTCAAAATCACCACCACCGGCGCCGAATCGGTTCTCTTCACTGCCGCTGGACCGGCAAAACTCGGTTCTGGTCTCGTGACGGACAGGTCCGGAAATCTCTATGGAACTACCTGGGGAGGCGGGCCGGCTCACACCGGCACCGTCTACAAGCTCATCAGGAATTAAGGGCCTGAAGAAAAAATGCCCCGCGATTGTGCGGGGCATTTCCTTTTTCATTCCAACTTTTGTTAACGCGAACCGGCCCGGTGGAATGGATGTATCTTGCGATGGATGTCGGGCCAGAATTCAGCCGCTGCGTTGTAAAGCGCGGTGTTGCCTAGGTCGATCCCGATGCGCGAAAGAGTGTGGCTCATGTCGCGATCCTGCCGCGGATAGTACAGATTCGAAATGCCGGCGGCCGCGACTGTTCCAGTGAGCGCCGAGCTATAGAACACAGTGTGGCCGGCGTCGTTGTACGTCACGAAAACGCGCGAAATTGCATAGAAGACGCGCTTGCCGAACGATCCCTTGCCTAAGCGGAAGTAGCGCGGGTCTTGATGGAATGCTACGGTGAGGGCGTAATCGCCGATGAAGCTCGAGACGGTCGCATCCAACTCAAGCGCTCCGAAACACTCGCCATAGCTGGTCGCATCATGCCCGTAACCACAAAAGCCATCGCTGGAAGAATATTCCAGTGTTCCGGCTTCGAAGGCGCCCACCCCGAGCCCCAACGGATCGTAAGCGCCATGAGCCCACTCCTTGAATTTCTCCTTCGGAGTAAGCGGCTGGAAGCTCTGTCCATACTCTACTTTGAAGGCAGGAATTACCCAGTAGATGTGACCGGGCGAGCCGCTGGGAGCAGGCGCACCGCGTTTTTCCTTTCCTGGATTCTGCGGTTTCGACTGCTGTTTGGGAGCAGCGGTTTGCTCTTGCTCGGCGTTGCTGGGGGCCGACGGAGTGAGATCAGCCAGATCGAAATCTTGAGAGTACGCGGGAGCGATCCAGAAGGAGACGACCAGAATCACCAAAAGAATGCTGCCACGGGCTGCAACCGGTCTCAACGTCTCAGTTGCACGCACGCGAGGGCATTCGCTTTTACTCAAACGAATTACTCAGACTGACCGTCTCGGTCCGCAGGGGAACGGATCTGTATCGCCGCTTACGCCGCGTGCTTCGCCAATTCCGCGAGATGCTGTCGGTGGCGCTCGGGGGAAGTGATGACCTTCATCTCCTGCCAGTCATAGGCGAATTCTTTTCCGCAGTCGAGACAGACGACGTAGGTTCCCGTCAACGCGGCGGCCTGGGGGCGGTGCGCAGCGCGACGCACGGTAACGGGGAAGCTATAACGGGAGTGTTTGCATCCGAAGACAGCGTCGACCAGTTTTGCAATCATGACCCACCTTCCACCTGAGCGAAAGTAAAGACTAAGTTGACTGAGAGTGCGCGCCCCCTCACTGTCCACATTCCGTACGCGGCACTCATCTACTTAGATTCAAAACCCGGGAAAAGGGTTTAGGTTTTCCTTAGGGATAATCCCTAACTGTTAGCAACTACTAAGCTGCTTGGGATCATAAAGTTGAGGAAGAATTACGCCGTGGTCTGACCGCCGGAGGTGTCATCTCTTAGTCAACACTGCAGCATGACAGCGGCGAATCTCCGGGCGCTCCTTCGTCAGCGCTAGTCCGGCATTGGCCGCCGCAGCCAGTTCGGCTTCGAAGGCAGCCTCATTCACGTGTCCGCGCGGTTCAGCGAGCAAGAGAAACGCGCCCGGTTTTAATGCCTGCGAAACTTCTTCAAAGAACCGGCTCGAGCTTGGAAGCTCGTGAACCATCGCGAAGGCGAGCGCAAAATCAACGCGCCCCGCTAGATCATCCACGCCTAGAGTTTCTCGCGATGTCACTCTCGCATCCACGCGCTCAGCCACCTTGAGTTTTTCGGCGCGGCGATTCAGCGCTGCAATCATCCTCGCTTGCAGATCGACTGCAACAACCCGCCCGGAGTTACCCACAAGCTGCGCCAGCGGAATTGTGAAGAATCCCATGCCCGGTCCGGGTTCGAGCACGGTCATTCCCGCGTGCACATAGGGCCGCAGCATCTCGACCGGGTCCTGCATCCAGCGGCGCAACGGGCTCAATAACAAATACCCGATCCACCACGGACAAACACGATGTGACATGTGGGGAATACTAGCGGTTAGTAGCGGCCGCCGTCAGTGAAGCAGGTCACACGCTCTGCGGGCCGCGCTTCTTCTGCTGCTGACACTTCGTCATGATCGCCGATCGTAGCCGGCTGCGAAGGTCATCGGGGAGTTCGTAGAGTTGGGAGTCGCGATAAATCTCGATGGTCTTCTTGGTAGTGTCGCAGACAACGTAGCAGTTGTGGCACCAGGAAAGATGATTCTCCAGCTCGCTTTTTGTTTTTGCGTCGAGAACGCCGTCCAGATAGCTGGTCAGCTCGTTAAGGAATTCAGAACATTTCACTGGTTGCCATCTCCGCTCGCGACATCGCCGTTTTTAACATCTCCATTCCTGGTATTTCCCGCCTTGCCGTTTTCGCCGTCACGCCGCTGAAAGTAGCGTCCCAGGCGCTCGCGCAGTTGCAGCCGGGCCCGCAACAGCCGAGATTTTACCGCAGGAATGCTCAATTCGAGCGCCGCCGCGGTTTCTTCCGTCGACAAACCTTCCACATCTCTCAGGACGAATACCGTCCGGAATCCCGGCGGCAAACCCTGAATCGTCTTGCTTAAAATCTCCCGCAGCTCGGCCTGCGTATACTGCTGCTCCGGGTTCGGGCTCCAGTCCGCGATCTCGCGGGGCAGGGAGTCGTCTTCCGTCTTGATATCTTCGTCCAGCGAAACCGTGCGCTCGGGCTTCCGCCGGCGCAACTTCATCAGCGCTTCATTGACGGCGATCCGCACCAGCCAGGTATAAAACTTCGACTGCTCCTGGAACTTGGCCAGATTCCCGTAAGCCTTCAGGAACGCTTCCTGCACCACATCTTCCGCGTCTTCGCGGTTCTGCGTGATGTGCTGAGCGATCCGGAACACGTTCCGGTCGTAGCGGCGGACCAACTCTTCGAAAGCCGAGTCGTCACCTTTCTTCGCCGCCCGTACCAGCGCCAGCTCTTCGCTAACAGGCTCTTCTAGTTTGTTTTGGATGGCTCCCATGGTTCCGACGATGCAAGATTTTCCGACGAATCAAACCGGTTCGAAGGTCCCTCTTATTCTAACGGCAACAAGCCATTTTGCCCAATCGGGTGTATCTGACCTACGAGCGACAGCCGCCTCGGCTGTCCGTCGAGCGAAGCGAGACGAAGACACAGACTGAAGACACGGAGGAACGAAGAGTGGTTGCCCCATCCTTCCCGCGTTTTGTGCGGGAGGACGGGCCTTTGGTGCAGGAAATCAGCGCACGGGGTGCACGGCGGCGCAATGTTTCCGAGGGTGTCAAGATGAACAATCCTGCATCCACGATCCATCCCTCGCCTTCTGCGCGCTTGCTATAAAATCGATGAGAAAAGTGACCCCGGCTCAGTTGAACAGGTACCGAAGTACTCAAGAGATTGCCGTACAAGTTCCGTATAATCAGCGGTTAGAGTACTGTCAGTATTACCTGTTGCGGAAGGAAGACTTCGACCCGGAAATGGTCTCCTGAGAAATGGCGGATAGCAAGGAACTCCAGCAAATCGTCGAGCGCGCGGTGGCGCAGGTTTTCGAGCGGCAGCTTCCGAAGTTGCAGTCGGAACTGGTGAGCCGTGTTCTGGCTGAATTGCCCGCCCAAACCGCCGCTGCGGAAGGCGCTGCCCAAGCGCCGGTCTCATCGAACCTGGTGCAGTCGGTCTCGACCATTCATTCGGGAACAACGCAAAAAGAAATTCTTCGCGCCCTGCTCGATGCCGGCAGCTCCCATGCCGCGCGCGTCGCGCTCTTCGTAGTAAAGGGCGGCGCGGCCAGCGGATGGCAAAGCCGCGGCCTCGGCGAAGATGACGCGGTCAAAGACTTCCCGCTCGATATGGCTTGCGGTCCGGTTTCGCACGCGTACATGAATCGCGTTGCCGCCCCGGCAAACATCGCCGAAATGGATGCGCGCTTCGTCAAGCAGTTCGGCGGGCCCGACAATGAACAGATTCTAGTTTTGCCGCTCGTTCTGAAAGAAAAAGTGGCGGCCCTGCTCTACGCCGATGGCGGTTCGAGCAACGCTCTCGATCCCGCGTCGCTCGAAGTTCTCGTGATGGCGACCAGCGCGTGGCTCGAAGTGACGTCCCTGCGCAAGCAGATGCAGAAAGACATCACAGAGTCTGCAGCTGCTCCTGCGATGGAGCGTCCTCCAGCGCCGGCTCCCGTGCAGACTGTCAGTTCGTTTTCCGATCCATTTGCGGGACACGCTCCGAAACACGTGGCGCCCAAGTCGGCTCCCGAGCCGGAACCAGCAGAAGTTGTCGAAGTCGCGCACGCGGGCTCGGCGGGTGCTGCGGCCTCTGCGCCTGCGGCCGCTGCCGATCCCTTCGCCGGACTCTCTGCCGAAGACGCCGACACGCACCGCAAGGCGCAGCGCTTCGCCCGCCTGCTCGTCGATGAAATCAAGCTCTACAACCAGGCCAAAGTGTCCGAAGGACGGCGTCACAAAGATTTGTACGATCGCCTGAAAGAAGATATCGACAAGAGCCGCGCGACCTTCCAGAAACGTTATGGAAGCACCGCCGCAGCCAGCGGCGATTATTTCCAGAAGGAAGTCGTCCGCAGCCTTGCCGAAGACGATATGTCGGTAATGGGCGCGAATTTCAAGAAGTAAACGTTGTGCGAAAAAGGGCGTGTGGAAAAGCGGTTTAGCGCCGCGTTCAGCGCATCACAAGATTGCAGGGCTTTAGCCCCGGCGTTCAGGTTCTGGCATTCGCGTCTCCGCGCGAAAAATTATTAAGGTGTCTCGATTGGGTCTCAAGTGGTGGGCGGTTGCTGCTCTGGCCGGATTCTTCGGGCTCGCAAGCAGCCTGCATCTCAACGCGCGCGTTCATTCGCAGGATTCCTCAGCGCAATCTACCGGCAGCACCGCAGCGCATTCCGCAGAACATAAACCTGTAGCGAAGAAGCCCGCGAAGAAGACCGCTGCCCACGCGCACCGTCGCCGCCGCCGTCCGATGTCTCCGCGCGTGCGCCGCATCCGCCAGGCGTTTGTCGCCTCGGCCAGCCTGCGGGGCATGGCACAGCAACTGATACAGGATCGCACCCCCGCCGCCTACGCCGGAGTCGAAGCCTACGCCCGCGCCCACACGAAAGAGGATGCCGGAGCGCTAGCCTGGCTCGTCGTCGGCTACGCTCACGTCATCGATCACGAATGTCCGAAAGCGATCGATCCGCTGAATCGCGCCAAGCCGCTCGCGGGAGATCTCGGCGACTACGTCACTTACTATCTCGGAACCTGCTATCTGCAGATGGGACGCCAAGCCGAAGGTCTCGCGTCGCTCGCCAATTTCGCGACGAACTATCCGGATTCGCTGCTCATCCGCGATGCGCACCTCAGCTACGCCACCGCTCTCATCAGCGATGGCCGTGCCGCCGAGGCTGCGGAGATTCTTGAAAAAGATCGCGTGCCCGCCCGCTCCGAAATCGAACTCGCTCTCGGACGCGCCTTCGCTGCTCTGAAGCAGTATCCGAAAGCGTCCGAAGCATTCGCGAATATCTACTACACGATGCCTCTGTCCGCAGAAGCGGACCCAGCCCGCGACGAACTCAAGCGCCTTCCCGTCGCATTCGAGCCGACCT
>DATEJO010000064.1:0-7806 GCA_035277905.1 Candidatus Sulfotelmatobacter sp. | reverse complement strand
AAGGCCAGTGCGGTCTTTTTCATAGGTGATCTCCTGAGATTTTCCCCAGATTGGATGTTTGCCGAGACAGTGAAATCCAAACAGAGACGGTAGTGGGAGATTGTTACGGAGGGGTGACTCCGGTGTGAAGATTTGGTGAATTTGGGGGGAAGGAAAAACTAACCACGAAGGACACTAAGTTACACGAAGGAATTTCTTGGATTCGTTGCGCGGCCGCCGATGCCAGGAACAAAACTCCACTTCCGGCAACACCGGCCAGAAATGGGGCACCCGGTTTCATTCTCGTGGACGGAAAATGCATGGGTCCTTCGGCGCAAATGCGGCGCCTCAGGATGACAGGGATCTGAAGATAAGGATCGTATTGAAATGCGCATTTTTAACGCGCATTGCGTGGTTTCGTATTTCGTTCTAGTATCCGGGCAGTGGCTACGAGTAAAAATCCTGATCCGGAGTACAACCGGGAGCGGCTGGTTTCGGGCGCACCCGTCGGCGACGATTCGACTTTTGAGTTGAAGCTGCGGCCGCAACGGCTGGCGGAATTCATCGGGCAGAAAAAAGTCAAAGAAAACCTGGCGGTGTCGATCGAGGCGGCTCGGTCGCGCGGCGAGGCCATGGATCATGTGCTGCTGTATGGGCCTCCGGGGCTGGGGAAAACGACGCTGGCGAATATCATTGCGAACGAGCTGGGCGTGCACTTTCAGCCGACCGCGGCGCCGCTGTTGCAGATCAAGGGCGATCTGACGGCGATCATCACAAACCTGCAGGACAAGCAGGTGTTATTCATCGACGAGATTCATCGGCTGCAGCCGGTGCTGGAAGAGCTGCTGTATTCGGCGCTGGAGGATTACAAGCTCGACATTATTATTGGCCAGGGTCCGTCGGCTCGGACACATACGCTCGAGGTGAAGCCATTCACGTTTGTGGGGGCGACGACGCGGGCGGGGCTGATCTCGGCTCCGCTGCGGGCGCGGTTCGGGATCGTGCTGCGGCTGGAGTTTTATACGCCGGAGGATTTGCAGGTGATCGTGGAGCGGTCGGCGGAGATTCTGGGAGTGGAAGTCGATGATGCCGGCGCGAAGGAGATTGCGAGCCGCTCGCGCGGGACTCCGCGAATTGCGAACCGGCTGCTGAGGCGAGTCCGGGACTATGCGCAGGTGCGGGGCGCGGGGAAGATCGATCAGCCGACGGCGAAGGCGGCGCTGGAGATGCTGGAAGTGGATCATTACGGGTTCGATGAAGTCGATCGGAGGCTGCTGCTGACGATCATCGAGAAGTATCAGGGCGGGCCGGTGGGGCTGAATACACTGGCGGCGGTGCTGGCCGAGGAGCCGGACGCGATTGAAGAGATCTACGAGCCTTTCTTGATGCAGATTGGATTTCTGGACCGGACGCAGCGCGGGCGCGTGGCTACGCAGCTGGCTTATGAGCATTTCGGGATTACTCCTCAGAGAAGGCAGAGTTCGCTGTTCTAACCCTTTTTTTAACCACGAAGGACACGAAGTTTCACGAAGGAGCGCGGGGCAAGTTTCCCTTTGACTTCGCTCCGCGAACGGCGAGGTGGCTGTCCCCACACGAGTATCGTTAGTCTCATTTCTGGGGTGAGGCTTTGGTGATGTTTATTGGGGGCGGGGCGGTTGCTACCGTCAATCGCAGGTACCGGTGCGTCGGGTGCCAGCGAGGATGGTATCAATGGCAAAACTTAGAATTCTTTATGGCGAAGGGGATGAAGAGGTTCTGGCGAGTCAGGCGGTAGCGATTGAAAAGGCAGGACATACGGTCCAAAAGGCCGTCGGTCGCAAGGGAGTAGATGAGGCGCTGAAGAAGAGTCCGTTTGACCTGGTCGTGCTGGGCGCGACCCTGTCGCGGAACGACCGGCATCATCTTCCTTATATGGCGAAGAAGGTCAGCGAGCAGACGAAGATTCTGGTGCTGCATGCCGATGGAGCGCGGCATCCGTATGTCGATGGATGCATGGACACCGGGGCCGACACGGAGCATGTGCTGGCGAAGATTGACAGCATGAAAATTGCGACGGTGGCTCCGGCGGCTAAAGGGGCTGGGGCGGGACGCTAACAAAGGCAGTACTCAGTACCCGGTATTCAGTACTCAGTTTAGTTCTCAGTTCCCGGTTCTCAGTTCTCGGTTTTTTTTGGGCGGCCTGACGGCCGCCCTTTTTTCTTTCTTTAGGTGGGGAATCTGGTTTGTTACTGCGTGGGA
This sequence comes from Candidatus Sulfotelmatobacter sp., assembly GCA_035277905.1. Classification (GTDB taxonomy): domain Bacteria; phylum Acidobacteriota; class Terriglobia; order Terriglobales; family Acidobacteriaceae; genus Sulfotelmatobacter. The sequence continues at coordinate 5,589 of DATEJO010000064.1, read as the reverse complement.
TTTGGGGTGTGTCTGTGCGGGGATTCTTGGACTTCTGATATGAAATTTTCTTAGGAAGTGGGAATTGCGGATCTTTGGTTCTGGGGGAATCTGGTTTGTAACAGGTGGGAAATTAGGGAGGATTCGCTTCTTTTTCGGCGTCAGAAAATCCCCACTTCTGGCAAAGTCGGCCAGAAGTGGGGCACCCTCCGAGTTTCATGCTATGGGAGGGTGCGGGGGGCTGGTCTGGATTGGGAGCCTTTGTAGTCCTTTGGGTAAACCACCAAGCAGCGGCGCATGCCTTCGCCCTGGCTTTCGGTGTGGAGATCGGCTTCGTCGCGTAGGGCTAGATGGACGATGCGGCGTTCGCGGGAGGACATTGGGCTGAATTCGTAGGGCGTGCCGGTCTTACGAACTTTTTCGGCAGCGACGCTTGCGGCGGTGCGGAGTTCCTGGATGCGCTGGGCGCGATGTCCCTGACAATCGAAGGAGACTTTCTCGTGCTCGCCGGAAGGCAGGCGGAGCATCTCGAGGGCGAGAAGTTCGAGGGCGCGGAGGAGTTCTCCGCCGCGGTCGAGGAGCATGGGAGTGTCGGGACCGGAGAAGTCGACGAGTATCTCCGGCTTTTCCCAGTCGCGATTCTCGGGAAGCGGAGGATCGACGACAATGCGGTATTTGAGGCGGAGGCCGCCGTGAGTGACGACGGCTTTGAGGAATTCGTTGATCTTGTTGGCGGCAGCGACTTTGTCGGGAATGGACATGAATTCAGCTCTCTGCGGAATGTCTTTCGCCCCTACGGGGCTGGTTCGATTTCTGGCCCATCCCACGGCTTGCGCCGTGGGCTGCAATCTGTCGCCGCTTCGCGGCTGGTCTGAGCGGGGCTAACGCCCAAATTCCACGCGACACTTCACGCGGCGCTAAAGCGCAGTTCTTCCACGGTGGCTACTTATCTTTGTCTTTCTTCCGGGCGCGCTTAGCCATCATTTCGCGCATTTCGCGGCCTAGCTTGCTGCGGTTGATGACGGCCTGCTGTCCAATCGAAATCAGATTGCTTTCCATGTAATAGAGATTCAGTCCTGCTTGCAAGCGGAAGAAGATGAAACCCATGAAGAGCGGCATCATGATGTTCATCATTCTCTGCTGGGCGGGATCCATGCCGGTCTGCGGCGTCATGCGCTGGGTGACGATCATGGTCACGACCATGAAGATCGGCAATAAGTAAAGTGGATCGGCGGCCGAGAGATCTTTAATCCAGAGCCAGTGTGCGTGGCGAAGATCGACCACGACGTACAGCATTTTGTAATAGGCGTAGAGGAACGGGAGCTGGATCAGCATCGGCAAGCAGCCACCGACGGGATTCACCCCTTCTTTCTTGTAGATGGCGCTGATCTCTTCGTTCATGGCAGCCTTGCGCGGATCGCGGAGGCTGTACTTCTTGTATTTCTCCTGGATCGACTTGATCTGCGGCTGGACGCGCTGCATCTTGAGCATCGACTTCATCTGCATGAAGCGGAGCGGCATCAGAGCGACCGTGATGATCAAGGTCTGGAGGACGATGGCCCATCCCCAGTTAGCGATCATGTGGGCGTAAGTCCACTTGAGCCAGACGAAGAGCGGTTTGGCAAGCAATCCCCAGATGCCGTAGTCGACGAGGCCGGTGAGATCGTTGTCCGCGCCGGAGAGACCGGGTACGGGGATCGTCTGCAGGACGTCAGGCTCTTTCGGTCCGACAAAAACGCGCTCTGAGATCGGGCCGTGCAGGTTGCCGACGGCGGCGCCGAGAACCTCGACTTTGGTCTCTTCCTTATTGTTCTTGTTCTGCGGATCGCGCGGAACCGAGAGCGAATTGCGGAATGTGACCATCGAGGCGGTCGCGGGATCGTCGGGGATAAAGACGGCGGCGAAGTATTGATCGTTCGGTCCGGCCCAGTGGAAGGGACCGGGGATGGTGGCGCCTCCGCTGACTTTTTTGGACGCGACACGCTCGATGTTCTTGTTGAACTGGTAATCGATGGTGGAGGAAGCGTAGAACGCCGGCGTGGTCTGATCGCCGAATCCGGCAGGCCAAGCTACGAGCGCGGGAGCCGGGCTACCGTGGAAGGTCACGTCGGCGTTGATTTTGACGATGTAAGTGTTGTCGAAGGTGAAGGTCTTGCGCACCGTCATGACATCGTCGGAGTACTCGAAGGTGAGACTCGCCGGAGCGGTTAATGTGCCGGTGCTCGAGGGCACATAGAGTTCGGAGGCGAGACGTCCGCGGAGATCCTCGTCGTAGGTCCAGAGGGACATCGGGTATCCGAACTGCTTGGCAGCGGCGGGATTGACGAGATCGAGAGGACCGTTTTCGGTGTCGTTATCGTATTTCTTGAGAATCCAGGATTTCACCTCTGCGCCGCGATTGCTGAAGGTGATGCGGTAGAGATTGTTTTCGACGACCGTCTCGGATTCGTGCTCGGCCTGCTTGTTGATGACAGGAGGAGGAACCGCAGCTTTCGAAGCTGACGATTTCGACTTTGCCGATTTCTGGGTGGTCGCGGGAGGAGCGGGAGGCTGCGTCTCTTTGGGAGCGGGCGTCGCCGTGGTTTGTTTCTGCTCCTGCGGCGGAGGGGGCACGGGGAAATATTTTTTCTGAACCTGGACAAAGACGAGCATGAGAACGAACGTCACTACGAAAATCAGGAGCAGGCGGCGTTCGTTGCCGGGTTCGTGTTGAGGATTTTGATAGTCGGCCAAAGTAATTTTGCTTTCTTAAGTTGCGTGGCGGCACGGGTTGGTCGTGGGTCGTTGGCTGCTGGTCGCTGGTCGTTCGTCGTTGGTCGTTCGCGAATGCTTCACCACCGGATCGTATCCGCCCTTGACGAAGGGGTGACAACGCAGGAGTCTCCAGAGAGCTAGCAGGCCTCCGCGAATTACGCCGTAACGCTCGATGGATTCCATGGCGTACTCGGAACAGGTCGGGACGTAGCGGCAAGCGGGCGGGAACATGGGAGAGATTCCCCACTTGTACGCGCGCAGCAGCATTACGGTTGCGCGTTGGAACAGATTCGGCGTCGGCTCCGTGCTTTCGGGTTGCGAGTTCCAGACGATCGACATTGCTATTCCGCGTTCAGCGTTGACGTGAGCCCACTCAACAAAGGGTCCCTCCACTCCGGTCGGGATGACAATGAAGGAGTGGGACATACCAGCTGTGTACCTACCCTACTGTTTGTCCCCTTGTCTATTTGCCTTCTCTGACTTCGAGGACAGCTTCTTCTGTATGACTACGAAAGCCTGGTTGACTTCGTTCAGTACGGTCTCGAAGGCGGCCGTCAACACGACCTTCTTCGGATTGATGACCACGTCTGCCTGCGGGGCGGAGGCCGGCATGGAGAACCGGACGGCTTCGCGCAGGCGGCGCTTGATACGATTGCGCTGGACGGCTCCGCCGAGGGCGCGTCCAACGGTGAATCCGACACGAAAGCCTGCTTTCGTACCGGGCAGTTCCTGCCGTTGCAGGTAGAACACAGTCATCGACGGCGAAAAATGACGGCGTCCTTGCTTGTACACGCGCTCGAAGTCGGCGTGGCGCAAGAGGCGGACGGTGCGGGGAAATCCCCGCTTGGCCGGACGTTGCTCCACACTATTATTCGATTCTCCGGGCACACTGGAGGTCACAGAGCCTCTAAGTTTCTGGTGCCAAATGCGGCAGCGGCGGGCGAGGCGCCCGCGCCACGCTATTCGCGAAAACCTGGTTTCACAGAGACCCGCTTGCGCCCCTTGGCGCGGCGGCGAGATAAAACTTTTTGGCCGCCCTGGGTCTTCATGCGCGTGCGGAATCCGTGTTTCTTGGACCGCTTGCGCCGGTTGGGTTGGAATGTACGCTTAGGCATGAAAAGTTAGGTGCTCCTGAGTCGATCAACGGTCTTGGGACAAACTAAAAGTATAAATCAGTGGAGCGTTTCGGAACAAACGGGGAGTGGGCGGGTTGGAGATTGATGGCAGGATTGGGAGCAGATTTTTTGGAGCGGCCCTCGTGCCTGGAAATGAGGACGGTTCGTTTGGATCGCACTGCTTTTAACTTGATCTGGTTTGCCCGCGGAATCAAAACCCCAACCGTCTCGCAAAATGCGCGAGAGAGGGTGAGGCAACCGGGCCATCGCATCGCGATCACAATTGACTTGAGAAAAAAATCTGGACGTTTCCAATTCTTCGCGCGCTTTGTGCACATTCTGTGCGGCAGTTATTAACGCGGTACTTGACACGGGGATGAATTCAGGAGATGAATGAGCATCGCGGAAAAATTCCAGCCGAGAAGATTTCCACAAAAGAAAAAATTTTGTGCTAGTATGCCGGACTGGTCCTGCTTTTTGACTTCGTCTTGGATTTTGCAGCAGCGCAACAGAGAAAAACAGGCGCATTCCGCAGTACAATTAACGGTTTCAGCTACTTCATAAAACGGCAGTATTAACAGGCGCTCTCCACCAGCCGCCAGGGCGCTGCGTTGGTGAAAAATCATATATGTCAGCTTCCGGAACAACACTCTCCCCAAATCCATGGGCGCGGATTCTCGATGCGCTGGAAAAGAAAATCAACCGACATTCGTACGACACGTGGCTGAAACCGACGCGATACAGCCACTCGAGCGGCGGAGTTCTGTTCGTACGCGTACCCACTGTTGAATTTCGCCACGCCGGCGACAAATATGCGGACCTGATTCAGGAAGCGGTGGATGTACTGGGCCTCGGGTTCAATGAAGTGAAGTTCGTGACGCCGGAGGACGATCCGGCGGCGACACCGATGCGGCACGACGGCGGGCTCTCGGCGTCGGCAATCAGTGCGAGTCCTTCGCAGTCGCGTTTCGATTGGGATGGCGCGGCGCAGTTGAATCCGCGATACACGTTTGACGCGTTCGTCATCGGCAGCGGAAACCAGTTTGCGCATGCGGCGTGCCAGGCAGTGGCGGAACGTCCATCGAAAGCCTACAACCCGCTGTTCCTGTATGGCGGGGTCGGTATGGGCAAGACACACCTGATGCAGGCGATCGGGCATGAGATCAAGCGGCGGATGCCGCAGGCGGCGATCTGCTACGTGTCGAGCGAGAAGTTCACGAACGACATGATCAACTCGCTGCGCTACGACAAGATGACCAGCTTCCGCGACAAGTTCCGCGGAGTCGATGTGCTGCTGATCGACGACATCCAGTTCCTGGCGCAGAAGGAGCGGACGCAGGAAGAATTCTTCCACACGTTCAACGCACTGCACGAGTCGATGAAGCAGATCGTGATCGCGAGCGACCGCTCGCCGAAGGAGTTGGCGGAGATTGAAGACCGGCTGCGCAGCAGGTTCGAGTGGGGATTGATTGCGGATATTCAGCCGCCGGATCTGGAGACGAAGGTTGCGATCCTGCAGAAGAAAGCGGAGCAGGAAAAAGTCACGCTGCCGACGGATGTCGCGCTGTATGTTGCGTCGAATATCCGGTCAAACGTACGCGAGTTGGAAGGAGCGCTGATCCGGCTGGTGGCGCACTCGTCGCTGATCGGGGCGGAGATCACGCTGCCTTATGCGCAGCAGGTGCTGAAGAATTTCATCGACTCGCAGGCGCGCAAGGTCACGATTGAATCGATCCAGAAG
>DATEJO010000063.1:0-42717 GCA_035277905.1 Candidatus Sulfotelmatobacter sp. | reverse complement strand
CCTGGCAGCGGCGAAGAAAACGGCAGCCACCAAGACCACGACTGCGAGCGCGCCCCCCGCCACGGCAAAGAAGAAACCCACCGGGAGCGTGCAGGCCAAGGCGGCGCTGGGCAGCCAATAGATTCATATGCGATCGCGCCGCTGCTACGGTTTGACCGCGGCGGCGAGGTCATTTACTTTGAGTGGTGCCGTTTCTCTACGCCCATGGCGGGGCTGCGGCGCGGAATAGTCCCCCTTCATGGACAAGAAACGCATTCTGGCCACCGTCGTAGTGTTCCTCGTAGTGGTGTTCCTGTTTTACCTTCAGTACCGTCACTGGCGGAGCTTTGACTGGACCACGTTCTGGAGCCAGACTCACCGCATCAAGTGGATTCACATCCTCCACGGAATCGCTTTCATTTATTTCGGGTATCTCTTGCGGGCGTGGCGCTGGAAGATATTCCTGAATCCGGTGCGTCCCAAGACGAAGACCATCCAAATGATTTCGCCGACGCTGGTGGGATTTACGGGCCTTGCCCTACTGGGACGGGCCGGAGAATTCATTCGCCCCTACCTGATCGCCCGGCGCACCGACCTGCCAGTGTCATCGCAGGTTGCGGTGTGGAGTGTGGAGCGCATTTTCGACATCGGGGCGTTTACGGTTCTGATGATGCTGGCCATTTTTCTGCCCAGCGCGCTGCCCTCGATTCCCCATCCCGAATACTATCTGCGCTTCCGTGAAATCGGCTTCGTGCTGGTGGGACTGGTCGCGCTCACCGCGATCGGGGCGGTGATCATTCGCCGCAACGGAGATCGCGTCGCTTCATGGGTCGAGAAGCAGTTCGCACATCATGGGCACGCTCTGGCGCATAAGGTCGCGGAGAAGGTACGGGAGTTCGGCATGGGACTCAACACGATTCACAGCCCCATTGCAATGTTGTGGTTGACTGCCGTCTCGGTGGGTATGTGGTACGTCATCGCGCTCGCGTACCACGAAGTAACCCATTCTTACGGAGTGGATGCACTTGAAATTCCGGTTTCGCAACTGCTGATCCTGATGTTTTCGAGCATGCTCGGCTCGATGCTGCAACTGCCCGCGGTCGGCGGCGGTTCTCAGATAGCGACGATTTCAACGCTCTCGAACGTCTTCGACGTGCCGGCGGAACTGGCGGCGAGCTGCGGAATCATGTTGTGGCTGGTGACATTTTTTGCTGTCGTGCCCTCGGGCCTGATCCTCGCACATCGCGAGAGGCTCTCGCTGCGAAAACTTTCTGTGGAGAGCCACAAAGCGGAAAAGAACGGATTCGGATAAGGAAATCGAAGCTGGTGGAGGCCCCGGGCGGAGTCGAACCGCCGACCAACGGTTTAGGAAACCGCTGCTCTATCCAACTGAGCTACGGGGCCATTAGAACAGCAGGGCCGGGATACGCTCGATTATCTCATGCGGTTCCGCGTCGGGCCGACGGTGGCGAAGCACTTGCATCCCCACGCAAGCGCGGTTAACAAAACATTCTTCGAATAGCGACTCCTCTCGCCTCCTTCGTAAACGGCAACCTTGCTCCATCTACTTACATCTATTGTTGCGCTATTTCAGCGTATTCCTTTACGACAAAAAGTAGCGGGGCATGAGCGACGTAGAGTACACGTTTTACAGGCGGTGGTTTGTTCTCGCTTTGTTTCTTCCTTTCATTGGTTGCGGAGGAACTCCCAAGACGCTTCCGCCCTCCAAGAGCTCCGGAACGATCACTGTAAAGTTGAATCAGACTTCGGTCACGCTCTCTGCCGGCGCTCAGCAGCAGTTCGCGGCGGTCGTGACCGGAACGTCAAATACTGCGGTGACGTGGTCGGTGGATTCGCTGGCAGGCGGAAGCAGCGGTGTGGGAACGATCAACGGCACCGGTCTCTATTCCGCGCCGCAAGACTCAGGGACCCACGTCGTGACTGCGACGAGCGTCGCCGACACCACGAAAAACGCAAGCGCAACGGTCACGATCGCGGGAGTCGTCGCGCTCTCTCCTGCAACCTTGACGATCAACACTGGAGCAACCCAGCAATTCACCGCCACGGTTCAAGGACAGACCAATCCGCAGCTCGCGTGGTCTGTCGACGGAGTCGCGGGAGGAAATTCGGGCGTTGGGACGATCACAAGCAGCGGATTCTACACCGCGCCATCGCAGGCGGGAACTCACACCATAGTCGCGACCAGCACAAATCCTTCGGGCAGCGCGAGTGTGGCTGTCACGGTATTCAGCTTTACTCTTTCGCCCAGCAGCGGGACTCTGCTCAATCCCGGCGCCACTCAGCAGTTCACAGCGACGATTCAAGGCCTGACGAACACCGGGGTCACATGGTCGGTGGACGGCGTTGCCGGAGGAAACTCGACAACAGGAGCCATCAGCACGACTGGGTTGTATACTGCCCCGAATTCGGTGGGCGCACACGCCATTACGGCAACCAGCGTGGCGAATCCTTCGAGCGCGATTACCAGCAATGTGACGGTCGTTAACGTCGCCAACTCGGCGGTGTTGACCTATCACAACGACGATGCCCGCGACGGCGCATATCTTCAGGAGGTCACTCTCAATCCGTCGAACGTCAATTCCAGCCAGTTCGGCAAATTAGTTTCGTATCCCGTTGACGGGCAGATTTATGCGCAGCCCTTGTATCTGCCGCAGGTGAACATCCCGAACAAAGGGACGTATAACGTCGTCTATGTCGCCACGCAAAATAACAGCGTCTATGCGTTTGACGCGAGTGCGACATCGGCGAATCCTGCGACATTGTGGCACGTGAATCTTGGCACACCGATCGCGGTGTACGACGCCGAGGGTCCGTGGCCCGCGGTTGGGATTCTTTCCACGCCTGTCATCGACGCAACGACCGGCACCATGTACGTCGTGGCCGAGGTGAACGGCGCGAATCCTCCGTTCTGGCTCCATGCTTTGGATGTGACGACGGGTCAGGACAAGATGAATCCCGTCGGCATCAACGGCGGCTACTCCGGCGATTCGCTTAGCTTTTCGTGCTACCAGCGCATGGGGCTGGCATTGAATCCCGTGAACAATTGGATCTACATTGCGTTCGGCAGTTGCAGCCATGGATGGGTCTTTGCGTACGACAAGTCCTCGCTTGAGCAGAAAGCGATCTTCAACGATACCAACGGCGCGGCCGGAGGCGGTCTGTGGGCGAGTGGCGGCGCCCCTGCAATCGACGATTCGACCGGAGATGCATACCTGATGTCGGGCGTCGATTCGGGCGACCAGGAATGGATCAACGGATCGACGATGACCGGTTACAACGATGCGTTCCTGCGCTTGTCTGCGAACGATCTTTCGGTCCTCGACTACTTCTCGCCAGACAACAATTACACGCTGGCGGTCAGCGACGTCGACCTCGGATCGGGCGCCAACGTTCTGGTTCCGGGCTCGTCCACTTATCCGCATGAACTTGTTGGCGGAGGCAAAGACGGGACCATCTTCGTCGTCAATCGCGACAGCATGGGCGGCTTTAACGATACGTCCAACAATGTTTTGCAGACCGTGCATACGGGTGCCACGCAATACAACAACATCTTCGACACCCCGGTGTACTGGAACGGGTCTCTTTACTTCCACTGCAATGACGATGTGCTGCGCGCGTTCGGGTGGAATGCCTCGGCAAGCGGCGGGCAGCACCTCTCGACTTCATCAACGTCAGCAGCCTCCGCTGTCTTCGGCATGCACGGGGCGACGCCATCGCTTTCGGCCAATGGCACAAACAACGGAATCGTCTGGGATATCGATAACTCCGCCTACGTCGGAACGAATCCCGTTGCGAGCGGACCGGCTGTGCTGCATGCTTACAATGCGACCAATGTTTCGACTGAACTCTACAATAGCGCGCAGGCGGGGAGCCGCGATCAGGCTGGCTTGGCGCTGAAGTTCACAGTGCCAACCATCGCGAACGGCAGAGTGTTCGTTCCGACGGCGAATGAGTTGGATATCTATGGATTGCTGAATCAGTAAATCGGCTTCCCTGCTTCAGGCGGCGGCGTCTTTCGTGTCTTCTCCCATGCCGGAATGAAATTGCAAAAAGCGTAGTACTTGGGCGCGCGAAAAAATACCCTGAAGGCTATCACCGGACATGACCGCCAACTGATTCAGGTTCTCCCGGCCCATCATTTCGAGAGCTTTCAGCGCCGGCATCTCGGGTGGAACGCTGCGTAGCTGATTCAACGGACGCATGACGCTCTGGACGCTGGTCTGCTCCCAATTTTCGCGTGCGACTTTTCTCGTATCGCTCGCCGCAATCAGTCCGGATATATGGTGGTCCTGTGTAACGAGAAAACACGCGCTTCCGCTGCGCAAAAGATAGTGGTCGACGAAATCACGCAGGCTGATGTATCCCTCGACCGTTGCGCAATCGCGCTGCATCAAGTCGCCAACCGAGTGGCCTTGCAGATGCGAAACGAGCCCAACCTGCGCATAGCTGCTGCGGGCGGCGTCCAGAAGAAACCATCCGATGAAGGCAATCCACAAGCCGTTCAAACCGGCTCCCATAAAAAATTCAAAGACGCCGTACAGAATGAAGAGAATGGCGACGACTTGCCCTACGCGCGCCGCAATCTGGGTGGCGCGCCCGGCATTTTTATTGATCCACCAGACAATGGCGCGAAGCACGCGGCCGCCATCGAGAGGGTAGCCGGGAATCATGTTGAAAACCGCGAGCGCGACATTGATATAGCCGAGCCACAGAATGACGGCCATCACGGGGCTGGCGGGCTCAGTCCCGCGATACGCGCCTGATACACGAGCAATCGCAACGAGCGCAACGCCAATCACCAGGCTCGTCAGCGGCCCGACGATCGCGATCCAAAACTCGGACTTGGCATCGGAGGCTTCGGACTCGATCTGGGAGACTCCACCGAGTGCGAACAGCGTAATGGCGCGGACGCGCAAGCCACGCGACTTGGCTACCAAGGAATGAGCCAACTCATGCAGCAGCAGAGCCACAAAGAAGAAGACGGCCGTAATGATCGAAGCGGCCCAGTCTTCGGCCCTGCTCCATTCGGGGCGAATGCTGTGAAAGTGCGCGTCAAGAGCGAACGCAATCAGGAAGGCGATGATGAACCAGCTGTAATGCAGCCCGATTTCGATCCCGCCGATGCGACCGAGTTTGATGTGAGATCGCAAGATCCAACACCGGACTATCGGTTAGATGCCTGCTGAGGTGGACGGGATCGAGAGAAAAACCCGGCTACGATCTCCGGGTAAACATCGAAGTCACGCCGAAACCAAAAAGAAGAGTGATTCCGGCCGCGACTAAAGACACTGGCCCGAAATGCTTCTTGACGATATGCGCAGGGGTGAACTCTTGCTTGACTTCATCCACTTTCTCGATCAATTCGAGCGCCGTTCGATGCAGGCGATCGCGTTGCTGATGGGCACGAATCTCCAGCCTGGCAGAAGCCGATGCGCTCATAAAATGCTCCTCGCTTCATTCTGAAGCCACGCCTTGTCGGCGGCTAATACTTCAATTGTTTTCTGAGGAATGATCGATCGTTTGCTGAGGCGCTTTTTTGCCATAAGCGCCGCAGTCCCACCAATCACTGACCAAAGGAAGCCGACAATAATGAACCCAAAGAACCATCGGTAGTCATTCCCGGTGAATACCGCTGCAAACAGGGCGACCAGCGCGACGGAAAGCAAAAGAAAGGAAGTGCTCAGGAACAGGGCTCCGACGATGGCAAGGGGTGCGACAATCTTGATCTTCGCGATTCTCTCTTCCATCTCGCGGCGAAGGAGTTCGGCTCGGGTCTCAACAAACTCTTTCAGTTCATTTTTGGCTTCGGTAAGAATTTCAGCCAGGCTTCGGGTATGTTCGCTGTTCATGATCTTCGCGATCTCCAGATTGCCAAGCCAACTCCGAGCGCGAACGCGCAGCCGGAGATGGTCCATAGCAGCGGTAGCGGACGCTCCTCGCGGAGATATCGCGCGCGGCTGCGAATCCTATGCACCAAACGGTCTGAAGCAGCCCGAGAGTTCCGGTAAGCAGAACTGAAGAACTGCCCGACCTCGGACCGGGTCTCTCCCAGCCACGCCCCTACCGCAACGGCAGTATCTGCCGGGCAGGACGAGGTGGCTTTCGGGATTTCAGGAATGGTGGCTACGGGATTCACTGCGCCGGTCGGATTCTCGCCCATACTCATACTGCTCACCGTTGTCGAAGGCGAGTCTCAGAGATAAAGCCGCGCCCACAGAATTGGCTGTTATACAGCCGGAACTAGGATGCAAACCTTATTGAGGCGTGTTGTCGCGAATGTTTTGGAAAGGAATCGGCAGTCAGAGGCCTTGGTTCCTTCAAGGCTTTGGGAACGCGCTATCCAGGGCGAGATTTAGTTCCAGTACATTCACGCGGGGTTCGCCCAACAAGCCCAAATCCCGCTGCGCCGTGTGCTTGCGGACCAAGTCCAAAATCGCCTGCTCGGAGACGCCGCGAGCGCGGGCAACACGTGGGACCTGAAAATCGGCAGCCGCCGGAGAAATATCTGGATCCAAACCTGAAGCCGAGGTGGTGATGAGATCCACCGGGATGGTCTCCGAAGGATTTTGCTGGTGAAGTGCGGCCGCATCGGTGCGGACACGGTCGATCAGCTTCTCATTGGTGGGCGCGAAATTCGTGCCGCCAGAGTTCGCCGCGTCATATCCGGTGCCTGCGGCCGACGGACGCGGATGGAAATATTTGTCCGCGGTGAATGGCTGAGCGATGAGACGCGAGCCAATCGCTTCTCCGTTCCGTCGGACGATCTCTCCATTTGCTTTGTCTTTGAAGAAGACCTGGGCCAGAGCCGTCACCAACAGCGGGTAGATAATCCCCAGCAGAATCGTGGTTGCGATCGTCATCAGGACTGCGGTGATTAAGTTCTTTTTCATGATGGATCCTCAGGCGAGCCGCATCGCCGTGATGAGCATGTCGATCAGCTTGATGCCGACAAATGGCGCGATCAGGCCACCAACGCCATAGATAAAGAGATTGCGGCGCAACAGCGCCTCGGCGTTCATGGCGCGGTATTTCACTCCACGAAGCGCCAGCGGGATCAAAATGATAATGATCAGAGCATTGAAGATGACGGCCGAGAGCACCGCCGATTCCGGCGTCTTCAGGTGCATGATGTTCAGCGCGTTCAGCACCGGGAACGTCGCGGCAAACATCGCTGGAATGATGGCGAAGTACTTGGCCACATCATTCGCGATAGAAAATGTGGTGAGCGCGCCGCGTGTCATCAGCAGTTGCTTGCCGATTTCCACGACCTCAATGAGCTTGGTCGGATTCGAATCGAGATCGACCATATTGCCGGCCTCTTTCGCCGCCTGCGTCCCAGTATTCATGGCGACACCGACGTCGGCCTGCGCTAGAGCGGGAGCGTCGTTCGTGCCGTCGCCAGTCATCGCCACGAGTTTGCCCCCTGCCTGCTCACTGCGGATCAGTTTTAGCTTGTCTTCTGGTGTGGCCTGAGCCAGGAAATCGTCGACCCCGGCTTCGCGGGCGATTGCGGCCGCCGTGAGCGGATTGTCGCCGGTGATCATCACGGTGCGAATGCCCATGGCCCTCAACTGGGCGAAGCGGTCGCGAATGCCGCCCTTCACGACGTCTTTCAAATGAATCACGCCCATGGCGCGCCGATTCTCGGCGACCACAAGCGGCGTGCCGCCGGAATGCGCGATTTGTTCGACGGTCTCGCGAACCTCGGGCGGGATCGACCCGTTTCCGTTCGATTCGATAAATCGCGAGATAGCCTCCGCGGCTCCTTTGCGAATTTCGCGGCCATCGAGATTCACTCCCGACATTCGCGTCTGAGCTGTGAATGGAATGAATTCGGCTTCATGCGTGGCGAATTCACGGCCGCGGAGCCGATACTTTTCCTTCGCAAGAACGACGATCGAACGGCCTTCCGGAGTTTCGTCGGCCAGGGACGAGAGTTGGGCGGCGTCGGCCATGGCGGCATCGCTAATGCCTGGAGCGGGAATGAACTCGGTTGCCTGGCGATTGCCGAAGGTGATTGTGCCCGTCTTGTCGAGAAGCAGCGTATTCACGTCGCCGGCAGCCTCGACCGCGCGTCCGGACATGGCGAGAACATTGTGCTGCACCAACCGATCCATGCCGGCGATGCCGATGGCCGAGAGCAAGCCGCCGATCGTGGTTGGAATCAGGCAGACGAGAAGAGATACGAGAACAAACACGGTCTGCGGAGACCCGGAATAAATCGCGAACGGCTGAAGCGTTACCACCGCCAGCAGAAAAATAATTGTGAGCCCGGCCAGCAAAATGTTCAGCGCGATTTCGTTCGGAGTCTTTTGACGCGAGGCGCCTTCGACCAGAGCAATCATGCGATCCAGAAACGTCTCTCCCGGATTCGACGTGATCTTGACCTTGATTTGATCGCTGAGGACGCGGGTGCCGCCGGTGACTGCAGATCGATCTCCGCCAGCCTCGCGAATCACGGGCGCGGACTCGCCGGTGATCGCCGATTCATCCACGGATGCGACGCCCTCTATGATCTCGCCGTCGCCCGGGATCAAATCTCCGGCGGAAACGGAAACAAGATCGCCGGCCCGCAGCTTGGCGCTGGGGACTTCCTGAAGTCTGCCGCCGACGTACAACTTGGCGATGGTTTCCGACCGAGCCTTGCGCAGCGTTTCCGCCTGCGCCTTTCCGCGGCCTTCCGCCATTGCTTCCGCAAAATTCGCGAACAGTACCGTGAACCACAACCACAAAGTGATCTGTACATTGAAACCGAATTCGGCATGAGGATGCACAATCAGAAGAATCGTCGTGATGACGCTTCCGATCTCCACAACAAACATGACGGGGTTGCCCATCATGTGCCGCGGATTCAATTTCAGCAGCGAACTCCAGGCGGCGCTGCGAACGAGTTTTGGATCCCAAATGGATTTTCGGTGGCTTGCCATAATTCCTCAAAAAGTCTTGCCAGCGTACAAAAGCAGGTGCTCGAGAATCGGCCCCAGGCTCAGGGCCGGGAAAAAGGTCAGCGCGCCCAAGATCACGATCACGCTGATCAGCAGAAACGTGAACAATGGGGTGGTGACCGGAAACGTTCCAAGCGACGGCGGAACGTATTTTTTCTGCGCGAGATTCCCGGCGATCGCCAGCATGGGAATAATCATGAAGAATCGGCCGACCAGCATCGTGATTCCGATGGCGCTGTCGTACCACGGCGTGTTCACCGTTAAGCCACCAAACGCCGAGCCATTGTTCCCTGCCCCCGATGTGAAGGCGTAGAGGATCTGTGTCAGGCCATGCGGGCCAGGATTGGAAATGCCCGCGGTGCCGAATCCTTTCACCAGCGAAATTCCCGTGAGCGACAGAATGATCAACGGAAATACCAACGCCACCAGCATCGCCATCTTCACGTCGTAAGCTTCGATTTTCTTGCCCAAGTATTCAGGCGTGCGGCCCACCATCAGTCCGGCGATGAAAACGGCCAGCACGATGTAGATCAGAATTCCGTACATTCCGGCGCCGACGCCGCCGAAGATGACTTCGCTTAGCATGATGTTGACCAGCGGAACCATGCCGCCGAGCGGCGTGAACGAATCATGCCAGCCGTTGATTGCGCCGCAACTGGCATCGGTCGTGACTGTTGCAAAAAGCGCAGAATTGGCAATTCCGAAGCGGACTTCTTTCCCCTCCATGTTTCCGCCGGATTGCGACGGAGTTTCCACCTGCGACACTGTTGCGGGATACAGCGGATTTCCGCGGGCCTCGGCCCAGTACGCGACCGTCACCCCGCACAGAAACAGAATCGCCATTGCGGACCATACGGCCCATCCGTGAGCGGTCGAATTGGTCATCCGGCCCAGCGTGTAAGTAAGCCCGGCGGAAATGGCGAAGATCGAGAACAGTTCGATCAGGTTCGAGATCGGAGTCGGATTCTCGAACGGATGCGCGCTGTTGGCGTTGAAGAATCCGCCACCATTCGTGCCCCATTCCTTGATGATTTCCTGCGAGGCGACCGGACCCTGGGCGATCGTCTGCGTGCTGACCGTGTCCATGACGGGTTTCCCACTCGCGTCGACTACAGGCTTGCCGTCGGCGCCAACCCGCTGCACTTGTTGCGGGTCGACCAGTTTCACCGTGTCATACGGCTTGAGGTTCTGAACTACACCCTGCGACACGAGCGCGAGCGCACCAACGACGCAGAACGGCAAAAGGACCCAGAGACTCGCCCGCACCATGTCAACCCAAAAGTTGCCGATCGTCTTCATCTGGCGACGCGCAACGCCACGAATGAACGCGATGGCCAACGAGATGCCCACGGCCGCCGACACGAAGTTGTGATAAGCGAGGCCGGCCATCTGCGTGAAATAGGACATCGTCGTCTCGCCCGAATAAGCCTGCCAGTTCGTATTGGTGCTGAATGATGCCGCGGTATTGAACGCGAGGTGCTCAGGAGTAACGCCGGAGAAATGCTGCGGGTTAAACGGGAGCACACCTTGAATACGCTGAATCAGGTAGAGCAACAGCATGGAAACAGCGCTGAACAGAAGCATTGCCGTCGCGTACTCGGTCCAGCGCATCTCGTGGTTCTCATCGACACCCGTGACGCGATAGAGCAGGCGTTCGATCGGGCGCAAGACGGGATCCAGCAACGTCTTCTCGCGCGAGAATACGTGGGTCATGAAGACGCCCATAGGCTTCGTGACCGCGAAAATCAACGCAAGAAATACGAAGATCTGCAGCCAGCCGTTGAGGGTCATATCAGAATTTCTCCGGACGCAAAAGCGCGTAGAACAGATAAATCGTGGTCGCCGCGCTGACGACCAGCATGATGAGGGATTGAATGTCCATAGCTTTTCCTCACTTCACTTGATCGCAGAAATGCACATACGCGATCGAGGCCGCAAAAAATACAATCGTAACCACTACCCAAAGCAGATCTTGCATACGAATTCTCCGCAAACCGGCTCGCAGCCAAGCATCACCACGAACCTTGTTTTCCTCCCCACCACCAGACCAGTCCCAGAGTCGCCGTGTTCTGGTCCTTGCTGAGGACGCCTTGCCGGTCGGTCAGGAATGACGGCTGGTTGGAAAAGTCCCGCCGCCACTCGTAACGCATCAGGAAGTTATCGGCCAGTTTGTAATCGAAAGTGACCGTGTTTTCTTTCAGCGCCTGCGTAATGCCGCTAAAGACGCCTCCGCGATCCGACATATATTCCGCGCGCGTTCCGAGGGCGATCTTTGGCGTCACTTGGTACTGCACGTAAGCGGCACCCCCATCCACATGCGAGGGAGCAGAGGATTCTCCGGGAG
Organism: Candidatus Sulfotelmatobacter sp.; assembly: GCA_035277905.1. Lineage (GTDB taxonomy): Bacteria > Acidobacteriota > Terriglobia > Terriglobales > Acidobacteriaceae > Sulfotelmatobacter. Next base: position 31,428 of record DATEJO010000063.1, on the reverse strand, counting down.
CAGCATTTGCCCACAGCCGCGTGATGAAATAGTCTCCCTCGATCGCCAGCGTCAGTTTCGAATTCGGCTGCCATGTGGCGTAGCTATCGAAGATTTTTGTCTTGCCATTGGGCGCCGGACTGATGGCGCTAAAGCAGAGACCGGGTTGCACCGGAACGGAACCGCAAGCGGCTGAAACCAGCCTGTCAGGATGTTCCTGTCCAAGGTAGTAATTCATCGTCCAGGTAACGTTCTTCACTGGTTTGGCTACGAATCCGAATAACTGGTCTTTGAAGCCGTTGGTCGCTTCCACTTGGTTCGTGCCGTTCACGATCCAGTAATTGATCGTGAAACGATCGTTCACCGGAATCGCGACGCGTGCGCCCATGTGATAAAACGGCAGGAAATTGAACCAGAGAGCACGCGAGTAGTTGATCTGATCTTTGGTGTAATTGCCCTCGATGCCCAGAGAACTCGCCCACTTTCCAAAATCCACATCCCATCCCTTCCCAACTGGGACGATGTAAGTTCCGTAGACCTGGAAGATATTGCGATAAATATCAGGACGCGGCTCGTTCGCCGGATTGCCTTGTAACGTGTCCGTCGCCTGCCCGAACTGGAGATCGAGGCGTCCGCCCCAGCGGCTACCCTCGGTCACGTTCGGCGCGTGCTCAATGACCGCGCTTGCCTGATTCAGGCTGAACTCGTTGCTCAGCACGTCGTAGGCACGGAGAAGATTCACTCGCCCGATTGGCTTGTTGAAGTTGTATGCGTAGTACGTATCCAGACCGACGTTCAGCGTCGTGCCATGCCAGGGATCATTCGCCTTCGTTTCGGAGGGAGCCGCGACGGCTTGGGGAGGCGCTGAAACTGGCGCGGGACTCACCACAAGGCTGGATGAAGCAGAAGAGTGTGCTGTATCCGTGGCGCCCGCTGAGTGAACAGTCGCGGCGGGCTGTTCCACAGCATCACGCTTCTTCAACTCTGCCTCCAATTGGTCGATTCTCTTGCGCATTGCTTCCAGTTCTTCAATAACTTCCTGAGGAACGCGCTGATTGCTAACGCCGGCCTGTGTGCCCGAGGACCTAGTAGATGGAGAAGAGGAAGTCTGTTGAGCATGCAGAGGCAGCGCTGTTCCCACGCAAGCCAACATCACAATTGCGATCCGCTCTCCTTTGCTGCGCCGCTTGGAGATGACCTGCGTACGAAGCGGCATCTCGACAAGCTCTCCGTGCTTAGGGGATGGATGAAAGACCGCTAGGTATGCTTTTATCCCGCGTGGCACGCGGCTCGTCAGATCCGTCAGCAAGCCATGTAGCACCCATATGAAGAACACCGCGATTCCCAGAACCGCAACAATCATTGCGAAGCTCATATCGTTTTCTGCCCAGTTGTCCCTGAAGCCGCTTAGCGAGATTTGACAACGCCGTGCGTAAGAGTTGGATTAAGAGTTCGTAAGGGGTCCGTAAGGGCCACGAGGCAGAGGATGGCTATTGACCGATAAAGACGCGCTTTCAGGGGTGAATTGGGAGCTACTCGCCAGGCTCGAAGCGGTATCCGACCCAGGGCTCGGTTACGATGTATCGCGGAGAGGACGAATCCGGTTCAAGTTTCTTGCGAAGCTGTCCGACAAAGACTCGCAGATATTCCGGCTGTTCGGTGCTCTGCCCGCCCCAAACCGCCGCCAATAGCGTGCGGTGGTTGATTACTTTTCCTGGCCGTCGGGCCAAATAGACGAGCAACTCGAACTCTTTCGGAGTAAGGCGGACTTCGGATCGTCGCACAGTCACTTTGTGAGCCGCAGTATCGATGCGAAAATCGCCGATCTCGATAACAGGATCTTCTTCCCCTCCCACCGGAGTACGACGAAGATTGGCCCGCACTCGCGCCAACAGTTCATTCATGCCGAATGGCTTGGTCACGTAGTCGTCGGCCCCGGCATCCAAAGCTTCCACCTTGTGCTGCTCTTTGTCCCGGACCGAGAGAACGATGATGGGGACCTGCGAGATCGCGCGCACGTGACGGCATAGCTGCACGCCATCGATCGACGGCATCGAGAGATCAGTAATGATCAGGTTCGGCTGCCAGTCTTTCATGATCTCGAGTGCCATCTCGCCGGAATTGGCGATTCGAATGTCATACCCTTGCGCAGAAAGACTCGTCCGCAATACGCGAGTGATTTGCGGCTCGTCGTCGACGACGAGAATGTGAGGATGTTCCGCCATCAGCGGGCCTCCTGCGTCACAATGTGAACGTCGACGGAAGGCGAATCGCGCAGGAACCGCTGAATCGCGGAGAGATAAAGATATCGTTGCCAGCCGGTGCGTGCAGACCGGCCGAAAATGACTTGCGTAATGTGATTCTCTCGGACCAATTGCGCGAGACCTTCAGCGATGCTCCTGCCGGTTCGGCGGATCACCTTCCCGCCCAGATTCTCGGCGAACCGAATATTTTCCGTCAGCGTCTTCTGGTCTTCAGGGCGGGTATCGCGGCCAACATCAATGTAGAAAACGTACAGCTCGCCACCCATGGCCTGCGCCATGCGCGATCCGCGCGCGATGATATATTGCGCGGCCGGATTGGAACTCACGCAAACTCCGATCCGCTCGCGAACTGTGTGAGTCGGCTTGGTGTCGTCCTTTTCAAGAAATGCGTCGAGACTTCGATCGACCACCCCCGTCACCTGCCGCAATGCCAGTTCGCGAAGCGCGATTAGATTCCCAGGGCGAAAAAAGTGGGCAAGAGCCCGCTGGGCACGGTCTCCAGGATAGATATCGCCACGCTCCATGCGCTTCTGCAGCGCTTGCGGTGTAAGGTCCGCAAGAACAATTTCATCGACGCGCTGCATCACCCAGTCGGGCACCGTCTCGCGGACTTGCACGCCTGTAATTTGCAGCACGGTCGGTCCAATGCTTTCCACATGTTGCACATTCATCGTGGAAAGTACATCGATCTTCGCGTCGAGCAACTCCATCACATCTTCGTATCGCTTGGGGTGCTTGCTGCCCTCGATGTTGGTGTGCGCGAGTTCGTCGACAACAACCACCTGCGGCTTTCGCGCCAGGATGGCGTCGACATCCATTTCGTCGAAGATTGTGCCCTTGTATTCGAGCTTGCGCGGAGGAATGCGGTCGAGCTTCGTCGCCAGCTCAGCCGTCACTTTGCGTCCGTGAGTTTCGACAACTCCGACAACCACGTCCTCGCCGCGGCTGGCGCGGCGAATGGCTTCACTCAACATGTTGTATGTCTTGCCGACGCCGGGAGCGTATCCGAGAAATAGCTTGAAAATGCCGCGCGGCTTTTCCGTCGAAACTTCTCGCAGCCAGTCTTCCGGTGTCTTCGGCATCGCAGCTATTGTCTTTCGCAGCCTGGGAAATGTCACCCCCATCGTACAATGCGGGGGTGAAAACGCGGGCTCGGACGCAAGCAGTGCGTTTTGCAGTCGTGGCAGCCACCATTGCCGTAATCACGGCGGCCGGCTACCGGTTGCATGTCAATCACACGACTGTCGCCCTGATGTTCCTGGTCACGGTGCTGCTCACGTCAGCTTATTGGGGTTTGCGTTATGCAGTGGTCATGTCTGTTGTGGCGACTGCTGCGTTCAATTTCTTCTTTCTTCCTCCGTACGGCACGTTCACCATTGCGGACCCGCAGAACTGGATTGCGCTCTTTGCCTTTCTCATCACTGCCTTGGTGGCCAGCAATCTGGCAGAGCGTGCCCGCCGCGAGGCCGAAGGGGCGAAACAGCGGCGTCGGGAAGTGGAGCGGCTTTACGGCTTGAGCCAGCGTCTGCTCGGACAGGAAAACGTTCTCGAACTCCTGAACGCCTTGCCGCAATATCTTCAAGAGACATTTTCTTTCACGAGCGCGGTGGTGATGGCCACTGATCCTCCAACCGTCTACCGGTCCTCCCACGACGCCAAATTTGAAGAGGGCGTGCTGCGGTCGACATCGCTCCGCGGAGAGCCCATCACGCAGGCAGGAGTCTCCTACGTACCATTACGCCTCGGGATGCGAACCGTCGGAGCTGTCGGAGTCACTGGAGCTGAACTTTCCCGGGAAACGCTCGATGCGCTCGGGAGCCTTGCAGGACTTGCTATTGAACGCGCGCGGGCACTTGAGGCCCTCAGCAAAAATCGAGCCGAGCAGGAGCATGAACGTCTGCGGTCGGCTCTGCTTGACTCAGTCACGCACGAATTTCGAACGCCCTTGACTTCCATCAAGGCCAGCGTGACCACGTTGCTCTCGGGCGCCTCACTCGATGATCAGGGACGACGCGACCTGCTCAGTGTCATCGATGAAGAAACCGATCGCCTGAATCGCCTCGTTGGCGAGGCCGCCGAGATGGCACAGCTGGATTCCGGTATGTTCAAACTCGATCTGCAGCCCCGCTCCATTCGGGACGCCATCGAACCGGCAATTGATGACGCGCGAACAGCCCTCGACAAACACCCGGTCGAGGTCCTTGCTGATTACGATCATCTCCCCGACGTCCCGATGGACGTGAACCGTATCCGCGAAGTGATGATGCATTTGCTCGAGAACGCCGGAAAATATTCTCCCGCCGGCGCTCCGATCAAAGTCAGCAGCGAAGTGCAAGGAAATCAGCTGGTCACCAGTATTGCGGATCGCGGATCAGGCATCGACTCGCTGGAACAGTCGATGATCTTTGAAAAGTTCTATCGCGGACAGAATCAGCGCTACATGGCTCCTGGAACAGGCATGGGACTCGCGATTGCAAAAGTGATCGTCGAAGCCCACGGAGGCACAGTCGGAGTGGTCAGCCAGTTGGGGAGCGGATCAGTGTTTTCGTTCAGCCTGCCCCTTGAGAATCCAAGGCGACCGTAATAACCGGCGCTACTCCTGAGCTACTTCATATAGAACGCCGACTCTTCCGGACGCACTACTCTCGGAATCCACAGCGGTCGACGAAGTCCCCCTGGGCCCGGCGCCGGTCGCGTGAGCGCCTTCCACCGCTGATAGACCTCGAACGAGCGATTCGTATCGACGAAAATATCGCCGTAACAATCCCCAGGATCGGCCTTCTGCACTCGCACCATCTGATGCCAGCAGTGCATCCCGCTAATGGGGTCAGGGTGAACCGGGAATGTGATGTCCTGATGCACGCCCGCATCGCTCCACCACACACGCTTCGTCTCGGGATCGGGGCTCTCGTATGGCGAGACAGATTCCAGTTGCCGCATCTTCCACTGGCCCTTGCCGACTTCCTTCAGATCAACCCAGGCGCTCGACATGCGTTCGACCTGCTCATCTTTATTCACACGCCATCGGCCGAGATGGTGCGAGCAAGCGACGACCTCCGGCGTTAATCCTTCGGTGACCCATGCATGAAGCACGAAATATCCGATCTCGGTGTGAACTTTCATCAAGTCGCCGGTGCGCACGTTCATCTTTCGCGCGTCCACAGGATTGATCCACAGCGGATTCTTATGCGAGATCTCGTACAGATACTTCGCGTTTCCCGACCGCGTGTGTATGAGATTCGGCAGACGGAAAATTGGCAGCAACGTAAAAACATCGCCTCGCGCATGCTCCGGCCATTCGACCACGGGCGCATACTTCGGATCGAATTCTTCCTCCGATTCCCCCACGGATGCCGCCCGCGCCCCGCGGTGAATGTGACTGCGGTAGTACTCCGGCAGCGCAAACTCCGGCCACTTCCAGTCGGCCATGGTCTTCGAGAATAGCTCAAGCTTACGTGACGGCGTGCCGTAACCGACCACAGCCGCGTCTCCAATCTTCACCCCAATCGACTTCCCATTTTTCTTGATCACTCCGTTGGGCGCGACCTGGCTGCCCGACAATTCTTCCACGGATAATGACTTCTCGTTTTGTTTGTACACATCGCGCGTGACTTCATACGCACCGTACTTCCGCATGTATTCGAGCGGAGTCAGTCCCTCTTTCTTTGCTGCCTCGGGCAATCCCGGAACGGAGTGATCGAAAATCCAGCCGTAGTATTCGTCGACGGTAAGTCTTTTCCCCGGCTGATTCGGCGATTCGAAGTACCGCCGAATTCCCATCGAGCCGTCAGGATCAATGGCCCAACTCAAGTTGATCCAGAACTCATCTTCCTCCCAAACCTCACCCGGATTTGCCTGATACGTGTACTCGAACTTTTCTCCGCTTCTTTCACGCAACACGCGATTTACGGGCTGGCGAAATCCAATCCACTTGCCTGCATAGGACTCCTGGCTCATCAGATCGTGGCGCTCGGAACTGAAGCCCATCGGCAGAACATAATCGGCAAACCATGCCGTCTCGCTCCACGTTGGGGTCAGCGCTGCATGTAGGCCAACTTTCTGTTCATCACGCAGCATCTCGATCCACGAGAAGCCATCGGGATAAGTCCACACGGGATTGACCACTCGCGTAAAGTAGGCGTCGATTCTTCCGCGCCCTTCCTTGAGAAAGTGCGGCAGCAGGAACGACATCTCATGCGTGCACAGCGGCCACTCCGGCGGATAGAGCAGTTCGTTCCAGCGTTTCTGCGCCGGCGGAATATTGAATGGCTTGGGAACGAATTTGTTCCACGCATTCAGATTGTGTCCACCTTCGGTGCCGACAGAACCGGTGAGCACATGCAGCAGCATCAGAGCCCGCGCTGGTTGCCAGCCGCCGAGATTACCCGACGCGCTTCCCCGCCACAGATGAGAAGCAAAGCGGCTGCCCGCGGCTGCAATCTCACGCGCAATCTTGACGATCGTTTCGGCTTTTACCCCGCTTTCCTTTTCCGCGAATTCTGGAGTGAATCGTGCGTAATGCTTCTTCAGCGCCTCGATTGCCGCTTCGAAGCTTTGCCCCTGCGCCTTGAAGCCATCGACTTCCAGTTCTTCCCAGTTCGTCCACTTGCGCACGAAGTCAGCATCGAAGCGGTTCTCGTCAAGAATCACTTTGGCCATCGCGAGCAAAACCGCGGACTCCGTACCCGGATACGTCGGCATCCAGTAATCCGCCATGCTTGCGGTGTTCGAGAGGCGCGGATCCATCACCGCGAGTTTCGCGCCCGCCATCTTCCCGTCGATGATCCGCTGCGCATGCGGATTGAAATAGTGCCCCGACTCAAGATGCGCCGAGAGCAACAGAATGAAACGCGCATTCGCATGATCAGGCGACGGACGATCCGCGTAATGCCACAGCAAATAACCAAGCCGCGCCGACGACGAGCACACATTCGTATGCGAATTGTGGCCGTCGATGCCCCACGCCTGCAGCGTGCGCTCCATGATGAAGTCGTGGCCGGGGCGTCCCACGTGATACATGACTTCTTCGCCACGCTCCTCTTGAATCGCCTTGCGGATGCGGGCGCCGAAAGTTCCGAGCACTTCATCCCAGGAAGTCCGCGCCCACTTCCCATCGCCTCTTGCACCGACCCGTTTCATGGGATAAAGCACGCGGTCCGGATCGTGAATCTGATTGATGGTCGCCGGTCCTTTCGCGCAAAGACGGCCGCGGCTCGCCGGATGCATGGGATTGCCTTCGAATTTCGCGACCTTGCCGGTCTCTTTGTCAACGTATGCCAGCAGGCCGCAAGCCGACTCGCAGTTAAAGCAAACAGTCGGCACCAGTTGATAATGTTTCTCGACGCGACGCGGCCACGCTTCCGGATCGAGTTCGACCCAGTCGTCCCACTTCTCCACCGGAGGACAGTAGGCGAGATGGCTGCCGTCGCGCTTGAAATCGGTCATTGAAAAATCTCCATACCTAACTGTTGGGCACGCTCTGCCCAGCCATCACGAAGCACCACTCAAAGGCGAGCAAGCCGAGCAATGCAAGAGCCGCGGCTACGGCTCCAAGAACAAAACTGTTTGCAGCGACCGCCAGCAGAATTAATGGAAGTACGCCTCCAACCAGAATCGCTCCGCCCCAGAACCAACTTTTGAATGGGCCATGCGTGATCAGCCGAGCCGCGTAAGCGGAGTTATCGGTCGCATGGGGCATCAGGAATTCCGCCGCAACGATCAGCAGATGAAATGCGAGCGTAATGATGAGCGCAATCCTCGCGGCAGCGAGCGCACCGCTCGATCCGCCCAGCGAGCCCGGCAGCATCGCCAGCACCGCCGCTCCGCACATCAACGCCTGCACGATCAGATGCACCGGCAAAAGCGGCGTCTGCCAGAGATCGCGCCCTTCGCATTGTCCAAACAGGAAGGCGGTATAGGCGGCAGCCAGGAAACCGACCAGCACCGTCGGCCACAGGAGCGCCGCTGTCAGCGCGCTTAATCCCAGCACGGCCCCGATCCAGAACAAACCGGCAAGCCCGCTGTACGTGATGAGAATGAACGCCCCGCGTGCCAGCCAGGACTTCGTCTGCGGCGTAAACACCACGCGCAGAAATCGCGCTTTGTGCTCGAGATCGCCAACCAGCAATGCCGTGGTCAGCGCCGTAAACAATAAAGCGATGCTCGAAAGCACGATGTCCCTCAAGCGATTCGCGGCGAGCGCTCCGAACAACATGGCAAAAGCCGAAATCGCCAGCGCTCCCGATCCGATCGCTTTGGTCCAGCAATAGGCAGGAACCTGCCATCCCCAAGGACGCGAATGCGAAACGTCGTACGCCGCCACCGCATTCTTCTGCAGCAGCGGGCTGTCGGTGGGATACAGGGCTCCGCCGCCGTGAACGCTTTCGTTGCGCTGCGACCACATGTACATCGATTCGTGTCGCGCCGCTGTCGGTACAATCGCACTCTCATCAGCATCGATGTAGTACAGCTTCGGACGAGTTCCCTGCTCCGGCTTGCGAACTCGCACTGGCTCCCGAGCTAAAAGCTGCGCGATTTCTCCGCCCGCATCGAGATCTCCGGCGATGATCGCGTGCTCCGGACAAACCACTACGCAGGATGGTTCCAAGCCAACTTCCGTGCGATGCGCGCAGAAGTGGCACTTGGCGGCGGTACCTTGGTCAGGATCGATATAAATGGAGTCGTACGGGCAGGCTTGCATGCAGGCTTTGCAGCCAATACATCGCTCCGAAGTGAAATCGACGATGCCGTCCTTCCGCTGATACATCGCGGTCACCGGGCAGATCGTGACGCACGGAGGATTTTCGCAATGATTGCAGCGCGTCACCTGAAAGACCCGCCGGGTGTTAGGAAATGTTCCCTTCTCGACGTATTTCACCCACGTACGGTTCACGGTAAGAGGTACGTGATTCTCGGTCTTGCACGCGACGGTACAAGCGTGACAGCCGATACATTTACGATTGTCGATGATGAATCCGTATCGCATCCGGAAGAAATTTCCTGAGTCCCCGAAACGCCTGGCGGCTTGAGTATTCTATCTGACGGGCGGTTTCACGCTATTGACGCCTTTGAGACGACAGCCCGGTTCTCATAAATTTTTGGCCCTTTCATGTATAGCACTTTTGACGGGATTTGCCGGACTCTAAGCTACAATTCAGGGTGCATTTCACCCAAAAGCTACGAAACGACCGGCGCATTGCGCCGGCAACTCTTCGTGTGAAACAAGCCCTATGAGCTCTGATACGGCAACCGGCGCGCTTTCCTCTCTCGACGACAAGAAAGTTTTCTATAACCGCTTTCTCCTGATCGTGGCCGGCCTGGGAGGTCTGCTCTACGGCATCGACGTCGGCATTGTGGCGGGTGCTCTTCCATATCTGGAGGCAACTTCCGGCTTCACCTCGGGTCAGCTCTCGATTGTGGTCGCCGCCGTCCTGCTTGGAAGCGTTATCTCGACTTTATTCGCGGGCATGCTTGCCGACTGGATGGGCCGCCGATCGCTGATGGCCATCAGCGGGCTGATGTTCGTCATCAGCATTCCGACCATCGCGCTATCGCACGGCTTTCAGTCGTTGGTTGCCGGACGTCTGCTGCAAGGCGTGAGCGGCGGATTGATCGGAGTCGTTATCCCGCTCTACTTAGCCGAATGCCTGACCGCCTCCGATCGGGGCAAGGGCACGGGCATTTTTCAGTGGTTGTTGACCTTGGGACTCGTAACCGCCGCGGCGCTCGGACTTTACTTCAGTTTTCGCGTAGATCAAGTCGCGAAGCTCGGCAACGCAGCACAACTGCTCGCGTTTAAGGACACGGCCTGGCGTCGAATCTTTTGGGTTTCTTTGCCTCCGGGAATTCTGTTCGTCGTCGGCAGCTTGATGGTTGCCGAATCACCGCGCTGGCTTCTGCGCCGGAAGAAGGAAGAAGCCGCGCGATCTGCACTACTCCGCTCCCGGACCAGTGCCGAGGCCGCAGTCGAATTTCGAGAGATGCAGGATGTTCTGGCCGCTGAGAAGAAAAAATCGGCCACTGGAAGCCAGGTTAAAGAGTCTCTGCTGCGCCGCAAATACGTAATTCCGTTCATCCTTGCTTGCATCATTCTGGCCTTTAACCAGGCGACAGGCATCAACTCCATCATCGGATATAACGCAAACATCTTGTTGCAGAGCGGTTTATCCGACTTCGCAGCGCATTTCGGCTACTTGATTTTCCAGATCATCAACTTTCTCTTGACCCTTTGCGGCGTCATGTTGGTGGACCGGAAAGGCAGAAAATTTTTGCTATCGCTGGGGACCGGCGGCGTTATTGCTTCTCTGATCTGCACCGGCTTTCTATTCCGCGGGAACGAAAAGCACCGTGTCGACGTTCGCACGGCTGTCCAGTCCCAGATCACAACGGACCAGAAACTCACATTGACCTATAGCGCCCCGATGGCCGATGAACTCTTGCGCCAGAGTGGCAACCCGACGATCGATCGCGCGACCTCTCTTGTCATCATTTATTCCTACGGCGATTTCCGCGCCACGAGCCAGGTTGTGCGTTCCAACGATCCGGCCACAAAGCCGATCGATCTCAACCGTGACATCGTGCCGGCTAACAAAGTAATTGCGTTCTTCTCGAATCCGTTCGGAAACCTCGATGCTGCGCGCCAGGCGCGACTGACAATCGAGAAGGCCCTCATCAGCCCGCTGCCCGACGCGCGCAACGGCTGGCTGGTGGCGATTACGCTCTACATTTTCATGGCTTTTTACGCTGTGGGTCCGGGAGTCTGCGTCTGGCTCGCGCTCTCGGAGCTCATGCCGACTCGCATTCGCTCCAATGGCATGAGTATCGCGTTGTTGCTGAATCAGGCAGTCTCGACATTTATTGCGGCGATTTTCCTACCCACGGTCGGAAAATACGGATATTCCGCCATGTTCTTCGGTTTTGCAGCCTGCACCGTGGTTTATTTCGTGACTGCAACCTGGTTCCTGCCCGAGACAAAAGGAAAGACGCTGGAAGAAATTGAAGCGATTTTCGAAGGCGCAAAGGCCTAAGCGCCGCTGAATCTTGCAGTACGGAACCTGCGATTTCATAACTATGAGCCCTGTTAAAGCAAAGAAACCCGCACCAAATCAGACCCACTCGCATGCCATGCGCCGCGAGATTTACGAGCAGCCCACGGCAATCGCCAAGACAATCGACAAGCATCTCAAGGAAGACATCATCTTCCCCGGAGAACTGCTTCCCATCGAAAGCGCGCTGCTCACTTTTGAAAAGCTGATCATCGCCGCCAGCGGATCGAGCCGCCATGCCGGACTCGCCGGCGAAATCATGATCGAAGATCTTTCCGGCGTCGCCGTCGATGTCGAATACGCCAGTGAATACTGCTACCGCTCCACGCACGCCGCAATCGATCCCATCGTCATGGTCATCACGCAATCGGGAGAAACCGCCGACACCATCGCCGCGCAACGCGAAGCCCTGACTCGCGGAGTCAAGACCGTCGCGGTCTCCAACATGCCCGACACCACAATTGTGCGCGAGGCTGGAGCAGCATTGATCACAGGCGCCGGGCGCGAAGTATCCATTCCCGCCACAAAGAGCTTCACCGCCCAGGTCACCATCCTCTATTTGATGGCCTTATTCCTGGCCCGCAAACGCGGCCGCATGACCTCGGAGGTAACACGCTCATATCTCCAGAGATTACGGCGCCTTCCCGATGCGATAGAGAAAAATCTGGAAACTTGGGACGGCCTCGCGGAAAAATTCGGCGAAATTCACTTCAGAGCTGAGAAGTTTCTCTATCTCGGCCGCGGTGTGCATTACGCTATCGCCCGCGAAGGCGCACTGAAGCTAAAAGAAATCTCCTACGCCCACGCCGAAGGATATCCCGCGGGAGAGTTGAAACATGGCCCCAACGCGCTGGTCGACGACAAACTCCCCGTTGTGGTGCTCGCCACCTGCGATCACAGCGATCCCGACTCGGTCCTGCGCTATCGCCGCACTCTCGATGTGATGAAGGAAGTCCGATCGCGCAAAGGACAACTCGTCGCCGTTGCCACGGAAGGCGATAAAGAAGTCAGTGACATTGCCGATCACGTTTTCTACGTCCCAGCAGCGACCGAACTGCTGCTGCCGATCGTGGAAGTCATCCCGCTGCAGCTGTTCGCCTACCACGTTGCCACCAAAAAGGGATACGACGTGGACCACCCGCGCAACCTCGTAAAGGCGGTCGTGACCGAATAAGTATCCGTACCCAGACATTGTCATCTCGACCGGAGCATTGTCGTTCGCGAAGCGAACGGCAACGCGGAGTGGAGAGACCCTCTGTTTCGCAAGCAGGTACACTGTATCGAACCCAAACGTTCCCTCCTCTTTCAACTGTTACAATTTCTCATCGGCCAGCAACAGAGACTCCCGCTCATTCCGTGGTTCGAACCTTGAACGGCGAATGAAGCAATCCGAAGTGTCTGACCGATCCACTGATAGCCAAGCGCCATGAAATGTCCCTTTTGCGGATTTGAGAACGACAAGGTTGTGGACTCGCGTGAGAGCAAGGAAGCCGATTCGATCCGGCGCCGTCGCGAGTGCCTGAAGTGCGGAAAACGCTTCACGACCTACGAGAGGATCGACGAAATTCCCTACATGGTGGTCAAGAAAGACGGCCGCCGCGAGAAATTCGACCGCCAGAAAGTCCTCAACGGATTGCTGCGGGCCTGCGAAAAACGTCCCGTGCCAATCAGCAAGCTGGAGCAGATCGTGAACGAGGCCGAATCATTCGTGATCGAGTCTCCCGAGCGCGAACGCAAGACCAGCGAATTGGGCGAGCTGATCATGAATCGCCTTCGCCGTTACGACAAAGTCGCCTACGTCCGCTTCGCCTCGGTATACCTCGATTTCAAGGACGTAAAAGAATTCATGAATGAGTTGAAGGATCTCGTAAAAGTGAAAGCTCAATAGAGTTTTTATTACATCGTGCAACGATATTTTTTCTAAGGAATGAAATAAGCATGGCTCATAAAGTAACCCTGATTCCCGGCGACGGCATCGGTCCCGAAGTGACCAATGCCACGGTCCGCATCCTCGAAGCCACGGGAGTCAAGTTTGAATGGGAGACATTCGCCGTGGGCGCCGAAGCCTACGAGAAATCGGGCGAGTACATCCCCAAAGAACTAATCGAGTCGCTAGAGCGCACTCACGTCGGTCTGAAGGGGCCAGTCACAACGCCCGTCGGTGGCGGATTCCCCAGCATCAACGTCGCGCTTCGCAAAAAGTTCGAGCTGTACGCGAACTTCCGTCCCATCCGAAATCTTCCTCACATTCCGACCCGGTACCCCGATGTCGACCTGATCATCGTGCGCGAAAACACCGAAGGCCTTTACTCAGGCCTGGAACACGAGGTGGTCCCAGGCGTCGTCGAGAGCCTCAAGATCATGACGGAAAAAGCCTGCACCCGGATCGCGAAATTCGCATTCGAGTACGCGCGCAAGAACCACCGCAAGAAGATTCACGCCATCCACAAGGCGAACATCATGAAGATGTCCGATGGCCTGTTTCTGCGCTGCGCGCGAAACGTCGCCAAAGACTATCCCGAGGTCACCTACGGCGAGCACATCGTCGACAACACCTGCATGCAGCTGGTGATGAATCCCTATCAGTACGACATGCTCGTCATGGAGAATCTTTATGGCGATATTCTCTCGGACCTGTGCGCCGCATTCGTAGGCGGCCTGGGATTTGTGCCCAGTGCGAATCTCGGCGACGACTGCGCGATTTTCGAAGCCGTGCACGGCTCCGCCCCTGACATCGCAGGCAAGAATCTCGCGAATCCGACCGCCCTGTTACGGTCGGCATTGCTGATGGTGCGGCATCTGGGAGAACATGACGCATCCACGCAGATTCGCAACGCTCTGGAGCGCGTCTATCGCCATCCGGAAAAATTAACGCGGGATATCGGAGGGAAAGCTGGAACCTCGGAGTTTGCCGACGCCGTGATCGCCGAAATGCAGTCAGGCGGTTCCTACGACGCGGCGAACGGATAATTCACTACGGATTTATCTATCCAACCAAGGAGGCGTGATGCATTGCAAACGAAGCTTGGGCGTTTGGGCCTGTTTCGCGCTGATGTTATTGCTGGCCCTACCCGCCATGGGACAGGGCGGCGAACTGGTGGCGGCAGAATGGGGATTGCCCGGCCGCCGGGTTGATGTCACACCGCAGGTTCGATCCCTGGTGCGTGAAGGGATGCTGAATTTCGAAGCGACCCGTCAGGTGCTCGGCGTTGATCCTGCTCCGGGACACGTAAAGGACCTCGTAATCCGCATTCGCCACTGGGACGGAGACACGCAAGACTATTCCTTCCCCGAACACAGCATCGTCCAACTGGAGGTCGATCCGGACCGCGGCTTCGAATGGCATGGTGGACGCGAGTTGCACATCATGCGCGCCTATTACGGAGGTGAGGGACACTTCGTAAACGTGACCGAGCGCCTTCGCCAGATGGTGGATGACGGACGACTCCACACTCGCGTGGACAACGAGCACATCGGCGTCGATCCCGACCCGCACGTGCACAAGGTGCTGCGAATTCTCTACTGGTCCGACGGCGAACGCCACAACATCGTCGTGCCGGAAAAAGCTGAACTGCGACTGCCGTAAACGACTGACTGTCATCTCGACCGCAGCGTTGCCGTCCGTGAAACGGACGGCAACGCGACGTGGAGAAACCCTTTCTTCGCGCAACCCCCTACGCCGGCCCAGACTGACTTCGTTTCGGCAGCAAGAACGAGAAGGGGCTCGTAATGAGTTCGTGCCGAACTTCTTTCAAGAAGCTCTTCGCCCGCTCATCTCCGACATCCCTCGCGCGGATCGCGAGCAGGAAGCTGAGAATGAACGACGTCGAGAGGTTCAGCACGGCAATCACCAGAATTCCCGACAAAGAGGCAATCAGGTCGAAGCGAGTCAGCCCGCCGTATAACAGCATTCCGTCGAGGGCATATCCGAGGCTTGCCGCCTGTAGGGTTACGTGCCGCACTTCCAGCGGAATTCCAAACAGCGTTACGACAATTGGAACTGTTCCCAGCAGGAAGCCCAGAACGATGTAACCCACCGATCCGGGCGCGTGATGCTTCACCCATTCTGCCAACTGGGCGGCGCGTTTCAATCCGAGCCGCTCCCGCACTCTGAGACTATTCGCAATCGCTTCGTCGAGCTTCGTAACGGCAATGTAGTTCCCGGTCCAGCCTGTCGCCAAAGACGAAATCCAAAGTAAAACTCCGGTGACAATCGCAAACGCAATGGTCCCCGACTGATGCGGAATCACCATGTGCACGCCATGGTCGGCCTCTGCCTGCGTGAGGAATGGATGGTGCAATATGAGGTGCCAAAGTCGATCGATCGCCATCGATACCGGAATCGCACCCAGAAGATTGCCGATCGTCACAATCGTCTGCGTTTGCGAAATCGCGCGCATTCTTGCCATGTGATCCTTGGCCGGATCTTCCATGGCATCGACCAGTGTTGCCGCCGTAGCAGCTGGCATTTTCGACGCAAGCAGAAATCCTCCGGCCTGCATCAGCAGAAAACTCACCGAGTAGTTCAACGAGTGACCGAGGGCAACCAGAAGCGGGGCTTGGATCTTGGCAGAGATGCTGTACTTCCCCAGTGCCGTAAAGCACGTAATAATCCCCGACATAATTGCGCCCGCGCCCAGTTTGCGCCAGTGGCTTGCGTTTCGCGCGATGTAGTGCGCTCCAACTCTTCCCGTCTTTTCCACCAGGCTGCGCGCCAGCCGCCGGAACGTCGTGCTTGCCACCCGCAGAATGCGCCGCTGCGACGCGAATCCGTAAATCAGCGAAACCGCAAATTTCCGCGCATCGGCTCCCGGACGACGAAGACCAAGAACCTGGTCGATCCTCCACAGAAATGAACGCAGCAAGCGAAGCCGGAACACGAGCCCGGCCGAAGTGCCTTCCTTTTCGGTGCGTTCATTGAACTCCCGCAGTTGAGCGATGCAGGCGTCACGTTGCATCTCCCATCGCGGAAATTCCTCCGGATGCAGCACCACCGACTCCACCAGCGACGGCAGATGAAAGAAGCAGGACTTAGTGATGTCTTCGTCCGTGGAAAGAACCACCATGTCACGGGAAAGAGCAATATTTGCGGCGCGCAGAGCGAGAATCTTGCACGAAGCCAGTAGCGAAGAAGTCGAAAGCCGGAATATGTCGGACCACCACTGCACTAGGTCGTCCGGCAACGAAGCCAGCCACGCCGCATCCCTTTCTTTCAAACCCAGCGAGTCCAGCAGCACATACAAGTCCCCGCGAACTTCATCCTCCGGCAGCAGACGCTTCAGCGCCCGGCCGAACAATTCCCGCGCAAGAAAAGTTTGATCCGGCAGACCAGCCTCGGCGATGACTCGGACGTAGGAGTGATGCGACCAGAAGTCGCGGAACGCCGCGCGGATTTCGTCCCGATGCGGGTGAGCGTCGATAACCGCCGTAAGTTCCGCAAGTTTTTGCGTGCGCTCCGGGATCGGCGCCTCCATCAACTCGCGCAGCACGCCGTAAACCCACGTCGCGCGATCCCGGTCTGAGCCGAATTCAAATTTCAGCAATCCCTCGGGCGGCGATATTTGGGCGGAGGTATTCATGGCTCGACGCTCGGGACAGGACAGGTATTGGAACCCTAGCAGGCTTCTCCGCCGGAATCCATCAGTAGTTTTCTGGTATGAACTACCGGCGCTTCAGCGCTTCCAATTCTTCGAGAGTACGCGGCCAGTCCGAACCGAGCAGCCGCGACAGGCTGCGGTCCGCCAGCACCTTGCCTCCGGTCTGGCAGTTCGCACAGTAGTTCGTTTCCTTATCGGCATAACGAATCCTCAGAACCTTCTCGCCGCATCTCGGACACGGCAACCCATAGCGTCCATGCACCGCCATGTCTTTGCGGAAGGCGGTCACCTTCTCAGGGAATGAATCTTTGGCCTCCGCCCGGAGTCGCTCCCTCCACAATTCGAGCGTCTGCCGCGACTTCTCGAACAACCGATTCCACTCCTCCGAAGTCAGCTTCTTCGTCATCGCAATCGGCGAGAGCTGCGCCGCATGAAGAATTTCATCTGAATAGGCATTGCCGACCCCGCTCAGCAGTCGCGGATCCGTCAACGCTCTTTTCAGCGTGTGGTTCTCCGCCGTGAGCACCGACCGGAACACCTCAAGATCGGCCGCGAGCACATCGATGCCTCCCGCATCGAAGGCCGCAAGATTCTCTTCCCCACTCACCACATGTAGCGATGCGCGATGCTTGCTGCCGGCCTCGGTCAATACAAGTGATCCGCCCGCAAAATCAAACGCCGCCAGATTCTGACGTCCCCCAAGCTTTGCCTCTGGCTTCTTCCAATGCAGTCGCCCCGCGATCATGAGATGGAGTACGAGCCACAGACCTCCCTCCACTCCAATCGCGATCCGCTTTCCGATCCGCTGCACCTTCTGCACGGTTCGGCCCTCGACCGCTGCCACCGGAGGCTGAACGCTTCGCAGCAAGAACGGGCTCGCGATTCGAACTCGTTCCAATTTCTGCCCTACGACGCGCGCTTCGAGAGCCGTCAGATACGCTTCAATGTCAGGCAATTCCGGCATGAACTATCAGATTGCCCTCTGGACCGGCAGTTTGCAATGACAAGGCCGGCACAATCTTCGTCAAATTTGCAGTTCTCCCATTGACTCGCGCGCACCGTTCGGAGTACATTGCGTGCGTTCTGGGGTTCTGGGGAATGACGCGCACAACACGGCGTGTGGGGATAGTTCTCTTTCAGCTGGGCGGGCCTGACACGCTGGAAGCGATCGAACCGTTTTTATACAACTTATTTTGCGATCCCGATATTATCGATTTTCCGTTTGCCCGCATCGGTCGCAAACCCCTCGCCAAGCTCATCTCCGCCACCCGCGCCAGAAAAGTGCAGCATCACTACTCGACCATAGGCGGAGGCTCGCCAATTCGCCGTAATACGGAACAGCAGGCAAAAGCGCTCGAGTCGGAATTGCGGGCGCAGGGAATCGATGCGCGGTGTTTTGTCGCCATGCGTTACTGGCATCCCTTTACTAGCGAAGCGATAGAAAGAATTCGCGAAGCGAAGTGCGACCAGATCGTCCTGCTGCCGCTTTATCCGCAGTATTCCTCGACCACCACCGGCTCGAGCCTGAATGAATGGCGGCGTCTTTTTCACGACGACGTTCCCTCGCACGAGGTCGGCGACTTCTATCGGAATACGACCTATCTCGATTCGCTCGTCGAAAAAGTGAACGAAGCTCTCTCGCGCTTCCCTGTTCCGGAGCGCCCCGCGATTATCTTCAGCGCGCACGGCGTTCCGCTATCCGTCATCGAGAAGGGCGATCCCTATCAGCGCCAGATCGAAGAAACCGCGCGCCTTCTGATGGAGCGCGGCGGCTGGAAGAATCCCCATCGCCTTTGCTACCAGAGCAAGGTCGGAGCGAGCCGCTGGCTGCAGCCCTCCCTGCATCAAACACTCCGTACTCTCGCGGCGGAACAGTTTCAAGAGATTTGTGTCGTGCCGATCGCCTTCGTCTCCGATCACGTCGAGACACTGGGCGAGATTGATCACGAAGCCCGCGAAGAAGCGCGCGGACTGGGCATCCGGCAGTTCGAAATGAGCGCCGGGCTCAACGATTCACCAAAGTTCATACAGGCTCTGGGGCAGATCGTGCAGCAGGCCCTCGGGCAAGAAGTCCATTCATTTATTCCGATCCGTAATCATGGGAGGAAGTTGGCGGAGCCACAGTACGCGGCCGCCGCCGGATTAGATTAGGGCCCGATTAAAAGACAGGCAGAGGAGGGGACATGTCGGAGTTGGAGACCGATAAGGTCGGTCCGAATCCGGAAGCGGCCACGAAGCCGGCCAAGCCCACGGTGGATGCCACGAAATATGTTGGCACTCCCGCAGTGGGAACCTCGAAAGCAGCAGCCGCCGGAGGTGTCGCGGGGACTGCTCCCTCGACGGAAATCGACATTCACCGTCGCCGGTTTGCCTGGACCATGATCACCGGCTTCCTGGTGGCCTGGTTTATCGCATTCTTCCGATTTTTCCTGCCGCGCACCCTTTTCGAACCGAACTCTGTTTTCAAGATCGGCTATCCCTCGGAGTTCGCCCTCGGCGTCGATACAAAATTCCAGCAGAAATACCGGATTTGGGTCGACCGCACGCCCGACCGCTTGTTCATCATTTACGCGCGCTGCACGCACCTGGGCTGCACGCCCGACTGGAAGCCAAGCGAGAACAAATTCAAATGCCCTTGCCACGGCAGCGGCTACGACAGTGAAGGGATCAACTTCGAAGGTCCGGCACCACGTCCCATGGACCGCGCGCACCTTGAACTCGCACCCGACGGGCAAATTCTCGTCGACACTTCGAAGCTCTATTCGTGGCCCAAAGGCCAACCAAGTCACTTTAACGATCCTGGCGCATTTCTGACCGGGGTTTAACCTATTTCGGGTAGCACGGGCAACGGGCAATGGCCCAATCACCCAATGACTCAATAACTCAATAAATCTATGGCTGACGCAAACAATCCCAACGGCGGCAACAGTTCAGGCGGCGCAGGTAATGGCGGCGCGAAAAATGGCGGAAAAGTCGGACTCCTCGAAAAAGTCACCACCGGAGTCAAAGACGACATTCAGGCGCTCAAAACCGACATTCCAACCAAGGCGAAAGAACAGATTGAAGGCCTGAAAGATCCGACCAAGACTCAGGTCTACACATCCATCTTCCGCCACAAGCACGACGACACGCCGCGAAACCGCGCCCTCGGCGTGCTTTCGAACGTCTTCCTGCACCTGCATCCGGCGAAGATCAATCGCGACGCGGTCCGCTACAGCTACACGTGGGGCATGGGCGGAATCACCTTTTACCTGTTCATCATCCTCACCTACACAGGCGTGCTGCTGATGTTCTATTACCACCCGACCAAGGTGCAGGCATTTCGCGACGTGCTTTATCTCGAGCACGACGTGCCCTTCGGAAAAATCCTGCGCAATATGCATCGCTGGGCCGCCCACCTGATGGTGATCGGCGTCTGGCTGCACATGTTCCGTGTCTTCCTCACCGGCTCGTACAAGAAGCCACGCGAATTCAACTGGAACATCGGCGTGCTCCTGCTCGTCTTCACGCTGTTGCTCTCGTTCACGGGATATCTTCTTCCCGACGATCAGCTCGGATTCTGGGCCGTCACCGTCGGAACCAACATGGCCCGCGCCACGCCGCTCCTCGGCCACGAAGGCCCATTCGGACATCAACTCGGCATGACGCCTTACAACGACGTGCGCTTCGGACTGCTTGGCGGATCGATCGTCGACGCAAACGCTCTGCTGCGCTCCTACATCTGGCATTGCATTGGCATTCCAATCGTAGCTTCCGTGTTGATGATTGTGCATTTCTGGCGTGTGAGGAAAGACGGCGGTATATCAGGACCGGCTCCGGTCATGCTTGAGGCCGAAGCCGACAAACCCCGAAGGGGACCGAAAGCCGCAGGCGAGTGAACCTAGGGACAGCCGTCTTGGCTGTCCCGTCGACCGAAAGCGCGACAGGTGTGTGGAGAATCTATGGACTGGCGACAACTTTGGGAGATTTGCTCTGCTCCAGACAACATTCCGATCGTGGCGCTGATACCGCTGCTCGTCTTCTACATTTATCTGGCGTGGAAGCAGGCGCACGCGAACGATCAACTCATCGCGCAACTTGAGACCGATCCTGCGATGGCCAAGACGCACCATCGCAAGACCTGGCCCTTCAAGCAGGGATGGCAAAAAGAGGTCCACGTCTGGCCGTTTCTGCTGCGCATTGAGTTTCTTGCCGCCATCATCATCACCGCCATTCTGATGGTCTGGTCCATCACGCTGAATGCTCCTCTCGAAGAGCCCGCCAATCCCAACCTGACCATGAATCCTGCGAAGGCGCCGTGGTACTTCCTCGGCCTGCAGGAGATGCTCGTCTATTTCGATCCGTGGATTGCGGGTGTGGTTATGCCGACGATGATCATCATCGGCCTGATGGTGATTCCTTACATCGACACCAATCCGCTCGGCAGCGGTTATTACACCTGGAAGCAGCGCAAGTTTTGCATTTCGACTTTTCTTTTCGGCTTCTTGATTCTCTGGGTCACGATGATCCTGATCGGCACGTTCATCCGCGGCCCTGGATGGCAATGGTTCTGGCCGGGGCAAACGTGGGATCACAATCGTCTCATTTACGAGGTGAACCGCGACTTGCCCGATTTATTCGGAATCACGTCGAACATCGGCAAAGGTGTGTTCGGCGCGATCATCGTGATCGGCTATTACCTGATCGGCGGCGGCCTCGTCTATTCGCTCTTCCGGCGCAAGATGGCCAAAGATTTCAAGCGAATGAGCCTGCTGCAGTTTTCGCTCATGCAATTTTTGTTGCTGACCATGGTTGCACTGCCGGTAAAGATGTCGCTCCGCCTGTTGTGGCACATCAAGTACGTGTGGATTACACCGTGGTTCAACATTTGAAAAACGTCGTCAGTCATTAGTCATCAGTCGTCAGCATTAAAGTTTTAGCGGTGATTTGTCATCCTGAGCGGAACCATCGATCCGCGAAGCGAATCGATGGCTGAGTCGAAGGATCCCTATGAGCACCGCAGCACCGAAGTAGCAAAAAGGAATTCCTGGCGAGACTCGAACTGAGAGCCAACGACAAACGACAAAACGGCCAACGACGGTTAACTAAAGACGAAAAGCTTTTACGGAGGAAGGTTTCCCTAGTCCCTGGCCCCTGATCCCTGACCGAGGTCCCGATGCCCGATAAACCCATCCCCGAGCAAGACCCAATCACCAGCAAGTCTTACGCTGCGCATTACGTCATCGCGTCGATCCTTCTGATCGCAACCCTGTTCTGGGCCTTGTGGGATGAGGCTTGGGGACAGCGTCCCTGGAAAGCGTTTCAGGACGAGTGGAAGGATCGTTACAGCGCATTCCTGAACACGGCGCGCTCCAAGTCGGCCAGTTCTCAATCAGCGGTCGAAAGCGATTCGCAATACGCCGCGCTCAAGCAGGATTACCAGAAGGCATACACCGACTCCAAAGATCAGGCG
Source organism: Candidatus Sulfotelmatobacter sp. (assembly GCA_035277905.1). Taxonomy (GTDB): domain Bacteria; phylum Acidobacteriota; class Terriglobia; order Terriglobales; family Acidobacteriaceae; genus Sulfotelmatobacter. Next base: position 9,092 of record DATEJO010000063.1, on the reverse strand, counting down.
GCCAAAGTACGAACCGAACTCGACGACGCCAACGCCCGGCTCCTCGCGGTTCAGAGCGTATTCACCGATCGCCGCGCTTACGTCAACGCCCTGACCTACGAACTGGAAACAAGCACCAGCGCCTCGGCGAAAGCCAGCAAGCAAAAGGAAATTGATTCATACAAATCCGAACTCGCAACCGTCACCTTCCCCGACGGCAGCAGGAAACAATTCACCTTCCCTCAGTTGGAAGAAACCTACAACGGCATCCGCGACGAAAAAACGAAGCTAAGCCTTGAATTAGGCGACGTGCTCAAGCCAATGACCACCGCAAAGGCGAAGATGGACGAGTACGTCAGCGATCACATGGTCGATATGACTCCGGCGCAGATCGATGGCCTTAAAAAGAAGGTCGCTGACTGGGACGGCCAAATCGTCCAGATCAACGTAGCCGAAGCGAATATCGTCGACCGCTGCGAGTCGTGCCACATGAACGAGCGCGAGCCGCTAAGGATCACCGCGGCTTCCATGACTCCCAAAGGAGAGAAGAAGCCGGACGAATATGCGGAGGCCTTCACCAGCCATTCCGATCCGGAATTACTGCAGATTCACGATCCCGAAAAATTCGGCTGCTCCCCCTGCCATCAGGGAAACGGCCGCGCCACCACCAGCATGGAAAAGGCGCACGGAAATTATGAGCATTGGCTGTGGCCGCTCTTTCCGAAAGAAAACGCACAGGCCGGATGCCAGAATTGCCACTCCGCCGACATGGTATTGGTCAGCGGCGACGTGCAATTCCAGACCATCAACGATGGCAAAGATCTCTTCCGGCAAAAAGGTTGCATGGGCTGTCATCGCTATGAGGGATACGACAAAGAACCCGAAGAGCTGAATTCCATCACGCAGCAGATCAAGCAGATCGAGAAACAAAAAATCGACAATCTAAAGCAATCGGCGTACCTGATGAAGCAGGCCGATGCCGCCGAGAGCAACGACGAAGCCAACGCGCTCAACACCAAGGCAGTCGATCTGAAAGTCGCCAACAGCAAGCTCGATGGCCGCTTGCAGCAGCTCGATTTCGAATCGCACAGCCTCATGCAGGACGAGAAAAAAGTTGGGCCGAATCTCAAAGACGTCCGCCTCAAGCTCAACAAGAACTGGATTCCGGTCTGGCTCAAGAAGCCCACCGATTTTCGTCCCACGACGAAGATGCCGAACTTCCGCCTGAACGATCATCAGATTCAGGCGATCTCGGCGTTCATCTGGCAGTCCGGCCTCACCGATGCGCTGCCCAAGCACAAACCAGGCAACGCCGCACATGGCAAAGAATTGTTCGAAGAGCGCGGATGTCTCGCCTGCCACTCGATTGGCGAAGGTGATCGAACGATCGGTGGAACTTTCGCCGCGAATCTCTCCCGCGAAGGCGAAAAAGCCAACTACGATTACCTCGTCCGCTGGGTTCACAATGCCCGCGAGCGCACCCGTCCCTATTGCCCATACGAGAAAAAAGATATCGGTCCTGAGGATTATGCCAAGAAGGGACTTCCCTTCCAGTTCGATCTCGACCACAGCCGCTGCCCCAACGACGGCCACGAACTGCAAGTCCAGAACATGACCGTGATGCCGAGCCTTCGCCTCAGCGAAGAAGACGCTGAAGACATCGCCTCGTTCCTGATGACGCAGAAAACAAAAGACGCGTCGTCGTACGCCGACGCGTCGTACATGGACGATCCTTCGCTAAAAGAAGAAGGCAAGAAGTGGGTGCGGCAATTCGGCTGCTCGGGATGTCATGAAATCGCCGGGATGGAAGAAGAGGGCCGCATCGGCACTGAGCTAACCTTCGAGGGCAGCAAGCCGATCGAGCGTCTCGATTTCGCGCTGTTCACGATTCCTTCGCAGCGCGGTGGCAAAGGTGCCGAACCGATCACCGATAAAGAAGACCTGGCGCGGCTTCCCGATGGCCCCGCAACCACGCCCTGGTACAACCACAAGGGATTTTTCGAACACAAGCTCGCCGAGCCCAATGTGTTCGATAAAGGCATGGTCAAGACTCCCATGGAAGCCTTGCGCATGCCGAATCTTCATCTGACCAAAGATCAGGTGCGCGATCTCACCACGTTCCTCATGGGCAGCGAAGAGACTTCCCTGCCCGAGAGCTATCAATACAAGCCCGGCGATGCGCGCCACGATATTCAGGCCGGCTGGTGGGTCGTCAAGAAATACAACTGCATGGGATGTCACCAATTCATCCCCGGCCAGAAAACCATCCTGATGGGCTTGCCGCAATATCAGGACGTGCAGGAGCAACTCCCGCCGAAGCTGCTCACCGAAGGCGCGCGCGTCGATCCCGAATGGCTGCGCAAGTTCCTGTCGAATCCCGCGCTGAGCACGACCGACACGAATCGCGACGGAGTGCGGCCATACCTGAAAGTCCGCATGCCCACGTTCTCGTTCTCGGATAACGAACTCCGAATCCTGGTCCGATTCTTCCAGGCGCTCTCGCAGCAACCGATGCCGTATATTCCGGAGCAAGTCCCAGTCCTCACGGCGAAGGAAACCGACATGGCGCGCAGTCTCTTCTCGAGCACCGCAGCGCCTTGCCTGAAGTGCCACGCCACCGGAGATCCGGCGCACGATAAGATCGCGACCGCGCCGAATTTCCTGCTCGCCAAAGAACGCCTGAAGCCCGACTGGGTCGAACGCTGGATCTCCGATCCGCAGGCCGTTAGCCCGGGCACATCGATGCCCTCTGGATTGTTCAAGCAACAGGACAACCAGTGGGTATTCGCGGGACCGACTCCACCGAGCTTCAACGGATTCACCGGCGATCATCGGAAGCTTCTGACCGACTACATCTTCCAGTTGACGCCGGAAGAACAAAGAAGAGTCGCGGCATCCATGCCTCATGCGAAGACGGCCGCAGTTGTTCCGGCACATCCGCATAAGCAGGCCGCGTTGGAGTTCCGCCATGCGGCAAGCGGAGGATCGCAGTAGAATCTGGGACGGCGAGAAACTCGCCGGGAATTCGCTTCTTTAGGACTACGAACGGCAGTGCAATTTAGAGAGAGGGTCATGAATAAAAAAACTGGTTGGACAATCAGCATCACCATGCTTGCACTTTGCGCACTGCTGGTTATGGGCGCGTGCAGCAAGAAGGAAAACACGGAGCAATCCAACAACGCGGCAGAACAGCCGGCGGCTCAGCCCGCTGCGCCAGCCACTCCGATCGATCCCGCGACCGTCGCAACGATTAACGGAACGGTAAAATTCGACGGCGCGGCGCCCAAGCCCGCAAAGATCGATATGAGCCAGGATCCCGGCTGCAAAGGCCCGAATGAGGCCGAGAATCTCGAAGTCGATAATGGCGATCTTGCCAACGTCTTTGTCTATGTGAAAGACGGCTTGGGCAACCGCACCTTTGACACTCCGACTGCACCGGTCGAACTCGAGCAGAAGGGATGCCGCTATCATCCGCACGTGCTCGGCGTCATGACCGGACAGACTGTCGACATCAAGAACGCTGACCCGACCACGCACAACATCCATCCCACGCCGAAGGACAATCGCGAGTGGAACGAATCCCAGCCGCCATCTTCGCCCGACATTACCAAGACCTTCGCCCGCGAAGAAATCATGCTGCCCGTGAAGTGCAACCAGCATCCGTGGATGAAGATGTACATCAACGTCGTGAAGAACCCGTTCTTTGCCGTCACTTCAAAAGATGGCAAGTATGAAATCAAGGGCCTGCCTCCCGGCGATTACACGCTGGCATTCGTGCACGAGAAACTTGGGGAGCAGGATCAGAAAATCACTGTCGCTCCGAAAGAAACCAAAACCGTCGATCAGACCTTCAAGGCAAGCGGCGAATAGCCGCTTCGGTTTGATAGAATACCGGGTGGGCCAGAGCACACTGCGCGTTTTGCTCGGCTCATCCCGGTCATGCCTGCGTTCGTTTGGCAACTCTTGACCAAAGAGGCTCTGCCCTGAAAGGGTTAACTACACCGTATAATCGCGGACTTCATCGCTTTGCTGTCATTCTGGCCTGCTGGACCTTTCTTCTGATCATCGCCGGCGCGCTCGTCACCAGCAATGACGCTGGTCTTTCTGTGCCCGACTGGCCGACTTCCTTCGGATCGCTCTACAAAATTCCTAAACTCGTTGGCGGCGTGAAGTTCGAGCACACCCATCGGATGATTGCTCAAGTCGCTGGATTGCTGACCATCATTCTCGCCATCTGGACGTGGCGCTCCGAAAAGCGGCGCTGGATGCGGATTCTGGGCTGGACTGCTCTCGGCACGGTAATCGCCCAGGGAATTCTCGGCGGCATCACCGTCCTTTATTATTTGCCTCCGGCTGTCTCCTCGGCTCATGCCGCGCTCGCTCAGACATTTTTCTGTATTGCGGTAGCAATGGCCCTGTTCACCGGGCAAAAGTGGGTCGAGGAAGAACCAAAGGCTGAATTCGATCACCGCCGTCCGAGTTTGTTCACGCTGACCTTGCTCTCGATCTTTGTGCTCTACGTGCAACTGATTCTGGGGGCGATGTTCCGTCATCACGGCATGAGCTGGTGGCCACACGTCGTGCACGCGGTGGTCGTTTCGTTCGTTCTCGCATGGACGGCAGTCCGCGCGCTTACCGTGTATCCTCAGATTGAGGCTGTCCGAAAGCCTGCGATTCTCATGCTGTCGCTCGTCATCGCGCAGTTGTGCCTCGGCTTCACCGCATTTCTCACGCGCATAGCCTGGGGACGCGATGCCGTCCAGCCCGAATTACCGATGGTTATCTCGACGGTGACCCACGTTGCAGTGGGCGCGCTGCTGTTGGCGACAACCGTCATTCTCGCGATCCAGGTCTGGAGAAATGTTCCGGTCGCGTTCGAAGAAAGACTGCCGCAAGCAGAACGGACTCCGTCGGCGGCCTGAGTTCGCAATATGTTCCAAACCTTGTCATCCCGACCAAGTGGCTGCATCGGCGAAGCCGAGGCAGCCGCGCGTGGAGGGACCTTTTGTTTCAAATGTAGTACTTCGTAATCCGCTCTACTTCTGGGGATTCGCTTTGGTTTCGAAAGCTGCTGTGCTCGCTGATTCCGTCCCGGAGCTGGACTCCAGCTCCACCGAACCCGTCATTTCCCTTCAGAATCTCGTACACCGTTACGAAAACCGCACCGCGCTCAACGGAGTCTCGTTCGACGTTCGACCCGCCGAATTGTTCGGACTGCTCGGCCCCAACGGCAGCGGTAAGACCACCCTCTTCCGGATTCTCTCAACCCTGATGATCCCGACCGCCGGCCGCGCCATCGTCATGGGATGCGATGTTGCACAGGATCCTTCAAATCTGCGCCGGCAGATTGGCGTTGTCCATCAGGCGCAGAGCGTCGACCCAAAGCTCACCGCCTACGAAAATCTCTGGCACCAGGGACATCTCTACGGCCTGCGCGGCTCCGCATTGAAGCAGCGCATTCAGGACATTCTCACTCGCGTCGGCCTCGCCGATCGCGCCAAAGAGCGCGTCGAAACTTTTTCCGGAGGCATGCAGCGTCGCATCGAATTAGCCAAGGGCCTGCTCCATCACCCCGGCGTGCTGCTCCTCGATGAGCCGACCACGGGCCTCGATCCCGGCGCACGTCGCGATCTCTGGCAATATCTGCAAATTCTGCGCGATGAAGAACACGTCTCCGTTCTCGTCACCACGCACCTGATGGAAGAGGCCGAGCGCTGCGACCGCCTTGCCATCATGAACGAAGGAAATCTGGTCGCTCTCGGAACGCCGACCGAATTAAAAAGCGAAATCGGCGGAGACGTCATCCTCCTCGATGCAGCGCACAACGCCGAATCGCTCGCGGAGCAAATTCGTGATCGCTTCCATGTAGAAGCAACTGTGCTCGGCAATCAGGTCCGCATCGAGCGTGAAGGCGGACATCGCTTCGTCCCCGATGTGGTCGAAGCCTTTCCCGGAGAAATTCAGGCCATCTCCGTAAGTAAGCCCGCGTTGGAAGACGTATTCATCCATCGCACCGGCCACAAGTTCTGGAGTGAAAACAACCAACCAGATTCCAATCAATCCGACAAAAAGAAAAGGAGGAAGTAGCGTGCGCCCCATTATTCTTGCTCTCTCGCTGGTGCTCGGCATCATTCCCCTGGCTGGCATAGGCTGGATCTTTGCCAGTGGCATGATTCGGCTCTGGCCGCCCTCGGCAACGGTTGATGGTCTATTTATGACCCTGATCCTCCTCACGCTCTCCGGGTGCTTGCTGCTCAATGTGCTTTTCGAGCTGCGTGGTCGTAAGGGCAAGAAGACCGCACCCGCGGCAAAGGCTCCTGTAGCGAAGACAACTTAGTTATGGCAACTCAAGCAGCAACATTATCTCGGCCCGTGGGACGTCCGGCCTCTGTCGGAGTCCTTTTGCCCGCATTCACTTTGTGGTGGCGTGAAATCGTGCGTTTCTATCGCCAGACCACGCGCGTCATCGGCGTGCTGGCTTCCCCGCTGGTCTTCTGGCTGGTCATCGGCTCCGGATTCGGCACATCCTTCCGCTCTGGCGCCGGCCCCGGACAGCAACACTATCTGGATTATTTCTATCCCGGCGCGCTCATCATGATCGTTCTCTTCACCTCGATTTTCACGATGATGTCGGTCATCGAAGATCGCCAGGAAGGATTTCTGCTCTCGGTGCTGGTCGCGCCGGTGCCGCGTACTGCGATCGTGCTTGGAAAAGTTCTCGGCGGAACCACGCTGGCCGCAATCCAGGGAATGATCTTCATGGTCTTTGCTCCCTTTGCGGATGTGCACGTCACCCTGACGCAGGTCCTGCTCGTCTTCGTCGTCGTGTTTCTGGTGTCCTTTTCCCTGACCGCCCTGGGATTCGCCATCGCCTGGCCCATGGATTCCTCCCAGGCTTTCCACGGAATCGTGAACTTGTTTCTGATCCCGCTCTGGCTGCTCTCCGGCGCTCTATTCCCGATGGGTGGCGCCTCCGGCTGGATTCGCGTCATCATGCGCCTGAATCCGCTTACCTACGGCGTCGAGGGGCTTCGCGCTCTTCTCTATCCCGGAACCGAATCCATGTTCCCGCTCGGCTCGTCGCTTTCAACTTTGCTCTTATTTTCTCTCGTGATGTTCGGACTGGCATTGCTGATGGCAAATCGCCGTACTACGAGGCCCGCTGCGTGATTGCTGAACAGTACGCATTCTTCCCTGCCCTGAATGCGACTCTAAACGGAACCAGCGCTGTTTTTCTGCTGAGCGGCCGCGTTCTTATTCGAAAGAAGAAACTGGCCGCGCACCGCTTCTGCATGCTCGCCGCAGTCGTCGCATCTTCCTTATTTCTCGCTTGCTATCTGTTCTTTCATTACAAAGTCGGAAACATACTTTTCCTCGGACAAGGCTGGTCGCGTCCGGTTTATTTTTCAATTCTGATTTCGCACGTGATACTGGCAATCGTCATCGTGCCGCTGGCGGTGATCACATTGGCGCGCGGACTCGGCGGCCGCTACGCCAGTCATCGCGCCATCGCCCGCTGGACCTGGCCGCTCTGGATGTACGTGTCCATAACCGGCGTGCTCGTGTACTTCATGCTCTACCGCTGGTTCCCGCACAGCTAAGCGGGAATTGTTGAATTTCGATTGTTGATTGTTGAATCAAAACACGTAGCGACAGCCGCCTCGGCTGTCGGGCGAAAGGAAATTGTAGAATTCAGGTTGTTGATTGTTGAATGAAGGCTCCCGATCCGGAAGGTTTTCATTCAACAATCAAAAATATTCTCCGTGACTCGGCGCCTCCGTGGTGAATAGATTCTTATGTCGGTCCTAAAGCTAAAAATCGACGTCTCCGGCACGGTTGGCGACGAAGCCTGGAAGCAGATCAACCAGTTCGATCAAATCCAGTCTGCCGACTTCGGCCCGCAATTTGGCAGCGGCGGCCGCTGCAACCATCCTCCCGGCGCCCCGCATTGCAAAGGCGAATGGATCGGCGCCGAAATCCGGCTCCAGACGCCGCTTCTGGCCCAATACGCCATGTCGCACTATCTCGAGCAGGAGCGCGTCCTCGATGCCGATACGGAGTAGGATTCTGCTATAGTTCCACCCCGGGGTTTCATGTCTCTTCCATCCGAACCTACAGCCACTCAGCCGGAACCAGAAACGGTCCAGGATCCAGCCGCCCGGCAGCCAAAGCGCGGCATGACGCGGACTCAGAAGATCCTCTTCTTCGTCACCGGCTGGCTGATCGTCCTCATGCCCTTTCTCTTCTGGTGGAATACGTGGTTCGGGCGCCATCTTTCCGATCAGCAACTCGCCGCTTATCTGCACGACGACAAAAAACCGCGCCACATCCAGCACGCCCTCGTCCAGCTCGGCGATCGAATGTCCCACACCGACGCCTCGGCCCGGCAGTGGTATCCCGACCTGGTTCGCCTCGCTGACAATCCCGTGGAGGAAGTCCGCAACACCGACGCCTGGGTCATGGGCCAGGACACCTCCGGGCCCGGCTTCCACGAAGCACTCCTGAAGATGCTGCAAGATTCCTCCCCGATCGTGCGCGGCAACGCCGCGTTATCTCTGGTCCGCTTCGGTGACGCCACTGGCCGTCCCCAGATCGTCGCGCTGCTTCATCCGGTCTCCATCACCGCTCCCGCCAGCGGACGCATCGCCGACTCCGACCGCAACGGCACCGCAATTCACCAGGGCGGACTGCTCGCCAAACTCACGCCCACCGGATCGAAGCAAGAGATCGATCTGCGCTCGCCGATCCCCGGCCGCATTCGCACCGTCGAACAACCGGGCGCAAACGTTACCGCCGGCTCCGAAGTAGCCATCGTCGATCCCGGCACGCAGCAGGTCTGGGAAGCCCTCCGCGCGCTCTACGTCATCGGCCAGCTGGACGATCTTGACGCAGTCCGTCCCTACGAGCGCGAAGTCCCCGACGTCTCGGACGATGTTCGCAAGCAGGCAATGGAGACAGAGCAGGCAATTCGCGCACGCGCCTCCGCGCACTAGACGGAACGAATCGAATGCCGCAGACCATCGGCTACATCTCTCTCCTGGTACGCGACTACGACGAAGCGATCCGTTTCTACACTGAAGTTCTCGGCTTCGATCTGATCGAGGACTCTGCCT
>DATEJO010000062.1:0-4423 GCA_035277905.1 Candidatus Sulfotelmatobacter sp. | reverse complement strand
TGGCGCATTCGTGCACACTGTTTTTCCCATGCCGCCACGACGAGGACAGGACAATCGACGCGCCCTCGCGCTCGCACAGAGCGCGGATCATGCCGACCGCGACCCAATCGAATTTCGCTTTATTACGCTCATCGAAGCAGTGCGGGAAGCCATTGCAAGCGATGACACTGCGGCGGCTGTTCAAAACGCCGTCGATGTCTAGGAACAGAACTTTGGTCGGTACACTCACTTGCGCCCTCCCTCGACCATGCGCGCCAACTTCAGGCAATATGCCTCGGCGGTGGCGTCGCGCAACCGCGTAGCAAATGCCGGGACATCGGAGCCGAACTGAACTCTCCAGAATTGCAGATGCTTTTGCTCAGGATCGCGGATCAGCCGCGCGCGCGGTTTGGTTGTCTGGAGGTTCATTGCTTGTTCCACGGCTTGAACTTGAGCAGGTCGGTCGCATGCGGCCATTCGCCAGTGAAGGTGATAGCGCGATCATCGATCGTCACCATCGCCGGCGGCTTCTCGGTCACGAAACGCACGTCCTCGATACCCGCGCCGACGGACGACTCGTACCATGCATTCCCGGCGTGCTTCTTCAGCCATTCCTTCATGGCCTTCAGGCCGCCAGGCTGATTCGAGCGCGAGCTAAAGATCACCACGTCGAACACGAAAAGAGCCTCCAGCATGAATTCGATTGCGCCTTCTACCGGCTCGTCAGGGATCACGTCTGCGCCCTGCCAGCGGCTCGTGTAGGAATGGATCACGCCGTCGAAGTCGAGGCAGAGGATCGGTTTCTTCTGGTTCATTTCAACCTCGTTGCGGTTCATGGCGATTCGCCCATTCGTGTGCGGCTTGGGCGTTCTGGATTTCAGAAGGAAGAGCGCGACGCAGGCTTACCCACTGGCCGTTCGGGTGGCGATAGAAGACCCACCCGTGGAACCGACCGCCATCAAGGCAAACTGCATGTCGCCCGTCTTTCGTTTCGATCATTCCGCTCATTTCACACCTCCCGTCATCGGCCGCTCCTTCCGCTCCCGCTCGATCTGCATACGCAGGCGTGCGTCGCGGGCGCTCTCGTTGCGCGGCTGTTCGCGCTTCTCGTGCTGCTGCTGGATGGCTTTCGCCTGATTGTGCGTCGTCGTGTCCATCACTTCCCCCATTTGGCCGTCCACTGGCCGGTGTGGAATTGGTTCATGAGTTGAGTCTCGAAATTACCCAGCTCAACAAATCCATCTCGTCGCACTTGAGCTGTCGCAGGATTGACCGGTCGCCGTGGATTCCTCGCGGCCCGCGATGGCAGGCGATACAGAGTGGTACGCCGAGCCAGTGCTGCGCCCGCTGCGCCATTCCCTGTCCTTCGCGGACGTGGTGAATTTCGACGGGCGTATCAGGCTCTCCGATGCCAAGGAGAGTGCAGCAGGCGCAGCCGAGCCGTGCGACGCGGGCGAGGTATTGGGATTCGGAGCGGGTCATTCGAACCCCCTTCGCGCCTTTTCCGGTGCCTTGCGCGGCATTGGCACATAGCCAGGCGCGAGATCTGCGAAACGCTGGAATTCGCCCTGGAACGCGAGCCGCACCGGGCCGGTTTCGCCGTTGCGCTGCTTGCCGACGATCACTTCAGCCGTCCCGGCGTCGCTTGAGTCGCGGTCATAGACCTCATCGCGGTACAGGAACAGGATGATGTCGGCGTCCTGCTCGATGGCTCCGGAGTCTCGCAGGTCCGACATCTGCGGCCTGCGGTTGCTACGCTTCTCGAGATCGCGGTTGAGCTGAGAAAGTGCGATAACCGGAACGTCTAGTTGCTTTGCTAGCCCTTTCAGGCCCGCCGAATAGCTGGCAATGCGCAGGTTCTGGCTTTCCTCGGTTCCGCCGCTCATCAACCCCAAGTAGTCGACAACAATCAGGTCCAGCCGTCCCGCGCGGCGCTTCACGGCGCGGCTGCGGCTCACGATATCGGCGAGCGACAGGCCGGATGCGTCATCGACTAGCATTTGCATCTCTGACATCACTTGCACGGCATGCGTGAGGCGCGGCCAGTCGGCATCGACGATGTTTTTCCCGTCCAGCACATGCGAGAGAGGAATTCCGCCGATGCGCGCGAGGTTGCGCTGGTGCAGCGATTCGGCGGACATCTCGAGCGAGAAGACCAGCACCACGCCGCCAGATTCCGCGACGCTGCCGCCAATGCACATCGAGAACGCCGTCTTACCCATAGACGGGCGACCGGCCACGATCACCAGTTCAGAACCGCGCAGACCGCCGCCCAGCTTGTTGTCCAGGTCACGAAATCCAGTGGGCACTACCTCGAGCTCTCCACCGTGAAACCTCGTATCGATGGCCTCAACGATCTTCGTCAGCACTGGCCCGACTTCCTTTGGCGCGAAGGTTCGCGCTTCGGTGAGTGGCTCGAGCTTGGCCTGCGCCTCGGCGAGAATCTCGGAAGCGGTACGGCCAGCGCGGTTGTGCACCATCGCGCCGATCTCATCGACAGCGCACAAGATGCCGCGGAGTTGCGCGCGCTCGAGCACAATATCGGCGTAGCGACGGATACCGGCACTTCCCGGCGTGTTCTGGGCCAACGCGTTCAGGTATGGCAAGCCACCGGTTTGCTCGAGCTTGCCAGCCGTGCCGAGCGACTCGAACACCGTCACCACGTCCGCACGGCGACCAGCCAGGATCATTCTCGAGATCGATTCGAAGATCACGCGATGGTCGTAGCGATAGAAATGCTCGGTGCGCAGATCCGGAATGCGGTCGATTGCCTCGTTGTCGAGCAACAGGCCGCCAAGAATTGATTGCTCGGACTCGTCGCTGTGCGGCGGCACGGTCAGGCCATGCTCGAGCGGGAAGTCGTTGGGGGCGTTCATTCCGTAACCTCACGGTGGTATTTGTTCTCTAGCGCTTTCTTGAACCCGGATGGCGACATCAGGAAATCGATGTCAGCGACAAACGGCGGCTGACCTGGCCTCGGTTTGCACTTCCCGGTCAAAAAGTCCGACTCAGCGCATACCCCGAAAAACGCCTTCCAAGCCGCGATACCGTCAGGCCCGCTCGAGTAGCCGAACGGCCCAACGCCTTCCAACATGGCCGCCTGCTTCCAGCGCGCACGAATGGCCTTCTTTCTCGCATCGTCCAGCACTCGCACTTTCGGATTCAAAGGCATCTCGCCGTGGTACAGATCGACGATCTGCTGCACTGGGCAGGCAGGAATGCTTTCAGCGTTGCGCTCCCCGGTTTTCCCGTTACCTTCGCAATCGTCCAGCAGGTCGGCAGACGGCGCTGCTCTTGCGCCGTTGTCGACAGAGGCGTAAGCCTCTTCCTCTCCTTGATCCTTGATCCTTGATCCTTGATCCCCCGACGACAGTTCGCGAGGATTCGCGAGGATTCGCGAGGATTCCAAGAAAGTCGGTATTTTCGACTTGCTCGGCTTGTCAATCTTTTGATGAATCAACCAGTTAGTGATCTGGATGTACGAATCGCCACCCACCTTGTAACGCATTAAGCACTGCTCAACTTCGAGTTCATGCAGCCACCCATCGATGAGGTCTTTCGCATCATCGTCATAGGGGAAAAGAAGGCTCGCGAGCATTCGCGAATTTCCGCGAAGCCTCCCCTCATCGTCTGCTAGAGTCCACAGTTGGATGAACGTGAGGCGAGCGTCTCGAGAGACGCGACCCATGCTTTCCGACTGGGGAAATTCCGGCTTGATCGTACGGATGCGTGCCATGTGTTACTCGAATCCACCGCAAACGGTCTTTACCTTCAGTTCCGGCTTCGAGAACTGCTTCGGATCAACCTCATGGCGATAAGCCGCGCTATACGTGAAAAGGTAATGCGTCATCTTCCCGATGAAGGAAGAGAGGCAAAGCTCTTCGTCCACGACCAGATCGGTAATCGTCTTGAGATCGCCACCAAAGAATTCTCGGTTCGCAGACACACGAACGTCTGCCAAGAGGGAATGCACCTCTCGCTCACGCTCCTGCGCGTTCTCATATTCCGCATAGCAAACCAGATCGAACTCACACGGAACCGAAGTGCTCCGGCTAAGTTCTTCGCATCGAAGGGAAGGACTGCGCTCCGTGAATCCGACCTTATAGATACCGGGCATTGCCGGATTCGCTAGAACGTATACAAATCCGTAGCTCATTAGCGTTCCTTCGCCTTTTCCGTGACCTTCTTCTCGTACTGCTCGAGCTTCTTGATGGCATCTCGAGCCATCCAGGCGAACGGCTCGCTTTGACACAGCTCCATGCGATGCAGCAGCTCGAACACTTCGGCGAGCAGCGGGTCGATGTGAATCGGTGCGCGGTCCATGGCCTACCCCCTGAACGCAAACCACAGCGGCCCACCGAATACGGTGGCGATGCAGAAAAGCATGAAAAGATCGAAAAGTGTGTGCATTACGCGGCCCTCTGTGCGATCACTTCTTCCATGT
>DATEJO010000061.1:0-11038 GCA_035277905.1 Candidatus Sulfotelmatobacter sp. | reverse complement strand
ATCTGCCATCCTCGGTTGGGGAGATCCTCGCGTTATTGGCAGCCTCATCTTCGGCTTTGCTGCGCTGGTTCTTTTTGTATTCGTCGAGAAGAAGGTAAACGCGCCCATGGTTCCCTTGAAGCTGTTTCACTCCGCAAGCTTTAGCGGCGCGAATCAACTGACGCTCTATCTTTACGCCGCTTTAGGAATTTTCTTCTTCCTGTTTCCGCTGAATTTGATTCAAATTCAGAAATACTCGGCGACTGCCACGGGCGCCGCTGCGCTCCCCATGATTCTTCTGATGTTCTTCCTCTCGCGCTGGTCGGGAGGACTCATCACCCGCTACGGCGCGAAACTCCCGCTCATCGTTGGCCCCCTCATCGCAGCCGCGGGCTTCCTTCTCTTCGCTGTGCCGGACGTGCGGGCGCATTACTGGAGTGCGTTCTTTCCCGCCTTCGTTGTCCTCGGACTGGGCATGGCGATCAGCGTTGCGCCGTTGACAACCGTCGTCATGAACTCCGTTGAGCAAGAACGCGCCGGCACGGCATCGGGCATCAACAATGCCGTGGCGCGCGTCGCAGGCGTGCTGGCGGTTGCGGTTTTAGGGTCGGTGATGGTGGCAGCCTTTTCTCACTCGCTGCAACACGAACTCGTCGGTGTGAAACTAAACGCCAGTGTCATTCACGATCTTCAATCCAATGCGGCGAGACTTGGCGGTCTCGATGCGCCGGCAAACCTCGACCCGGAGACCGCTGCAACCATCCGTAGCGTCATCGCCAAAGCATTCATATTTGGTTTCCGAATCATTATGCTGATTTGTGCCGGCTTGGCCGCCGTCAGCGCCACCGTGGCATGGCGGAAGATACCGTCTCAAGCCGCCGCTGAACATCTCGAATCGTGAGGTCGTCTCGCACGAACTTGATGTCAATATTCTTGCCTCAGCAACTCGCCGCCGATTTCTGCTCTGGTTGCGTGCCATACGGCTAGAATCAATGATTATGCGGATTCTCCTCTCCCTGCTTGCGTCCGCGATGCTGGTCACTCAATTTGCGTCCGCAGCAGATCAGAAGCGCGAGAAGGCCCCAAACTTCACCTCCGACGCGCAGTGGATCGACACCGGAGCAGCCGGGAAGAAAGTTCCGCACTCGATCAAGGGTTATCGAGGCCACGTTCTCCTGGTCGATTTCTGGGAGTTCACCTGCATCAACTGCATCCGTGATTTCAGCGTTCTCAAGCGCTGGTATGCCAAGTATCACGCGGACGGCTTTGATATCGTCGGCGTGCATTTCGGCGAATTCGCCATCGGATTCAATGCCGACAACGTCCGCGACGCTGCCAAGCGCTTTCAATTGCCGTGGCCGATTGTCGCCGACACCAACGGATCCATCTGGCGCGCCTATCACTCCGATTCCTGGCCGAATCGCTACCTGATCGATCCTGAGGGAGACATCGTCCTCCACGTTGCGGGCGAGGGGAACAACCTTCCGATGGAAGAAAAAATCCGCGAACTGCTTTTGCCTACGCATCCCGAAGTCAATCAGATTCCGCTCGATCCCCCGGAAAACACTTTCTCTCCCTCCTGCGGCATCTGCACGGACGAAACCTATGTGGGAGATTGGTACGGACGTGGCGCCATCGCCAATCCGAAGGGCTACAACAATGACGGAGAAGTGACCAACTTCCACCTTGACGCAGCGCCCGCCGACGGCAAAGTCATGCTTTCGGGCCACTGGATCACGAAACAAGACGGCGTAACTTCAGACGAGAAGCATGGCACCGCGGAACTCCGCTACCACGCGCGTTCTGTTTATGCCGTTCTTAGCGTAGAAGACCCAAAGAAGCCGGTGCGCGTCGACCTGTTGCAAGACGGCAAGCCTCTTTATCAAAGCGAAGCCGGTGTTGACGTTCGTTTCGACGCGCAGGGCTCCTACATGGAAGTGAGCAGCCCTCGCATGTATTACCTCGTCAAGAACCCTGCCTTCGGATCTCACCTGCTCACGCTTGAACCGCAACGATCCGATTTCGTGCTGCATTCATTCACCTACGGGAACAACTGCCAGCAGGATTTCGAACAGAAGTAATGCGGTCCAAACTCGAACGAGATAAATCCTGTCGGAATGGTTCTCGCTTCGGCTAAAGTATCAACCGATGAAATCCATTTTCTGCCTGATTGTTTTGCTTCTCACGATGAGCGCCTCTGCCCAAAATACAGCTCAGTTCGATATCAACGCGGCCGAGCGGTTTGCGAATCTTGCCCTCGCCTGCGTTCACAAGGAATATCCCAATCACATCAGCCACACGTTAAACAGCGACGCCGATGTTGCTCCCCCGAGAAAACTGACGCCCGCCTTTTACGGATGCTACGACTGGCACTCCTCCGTGCATGGCCATTGGCTCCTGGTTCGACTGATCCGGACTTTCCCAGACGCTCCATTCGTACCGAGCGCTCGCCAGGCCCTCAAGCAGAGTCTCACGGCAGAAAACATCGCGGCCGAAGCCGAATATCTTCGTGGCCAGGGACGCGCCAGTTTCGAGCGTCCCTACGGATTGGCTTGGCTGCTGCAACTTGCGGCGGAACTCCACGAATGGGACGATTCCGATGCGAAAGTGATGGCCGCAAATCTCCACCCGCTTGAAGATGTCGCACTGGAACGTCTGGAGAACTGGCTCCCAAAACTCTCCAACCCAGTTCGCATCGGCGAGCACGATCAGAGCGCGTTTGGCCTCGGCTTGATGCTCGACTACGCCCGCATCGTGGGCGACCAAAACTTCGCTGCATTGGTGCAATCGAAAGCGAAGCAGTTCTACCTCAACGACAAGAGCTGCCCGTTGAATTACGAACCTTCCGGCGAGGATTTCTTGTCTCCGTGCCTCGGCGAGGCTGACCTGATGCGCCGGGTCTTACCCCATTCTGAGTTCGCTGTCTGGCTCGGAACATTCCTTCCGCAAATTTCAAAGTCGGGAAGCACTGGATGGTTGAAGCCGGTCGTCTCGCCCGATCCAAGCGATCCCAAACTTGCACATCTCGACGGACTCAATCTCAGCCGGGCATGGATGCTCGAAGGAATCGCATCAGCCCTGCCGAAAACAGACAAACGTCTGCCGTCCCTTCAGGCAACCGCCGCAGCGCACAAGCATGCCGGCCTCGCCGCAGTAACCGGAGAACATTACGAAGGCGGTCACTGGCTGGGAAGTTTCGCGGTTTATCTTGTCACCAGACGGGGCATTTCGACGAGCTCGAAATAGCGATCTCTTTCCCTGGCGCTGCAGGATTTGTTTCTACCTTTTTTGTATCAACACCGATCTGCAAGCGTGACATCTACGTCGCTGTTCTAAGATCAGAAGAGCCGCGCCAAGAATGCCCGATTCCGACTCCAACTTGCCGAGCCAGTCAAGCGTTGTATCGTACGACGACGCGCCGGACATCGGCGTCCAGATCGACAAGCGGACCCGCTGGCTGATCGCCTTCGCCGTCATGGCGAGTGCGGTCATGGAAGTCGTGGACACTTCGGCGGTGAACGTCAGCCTGCCCTACATAGCCGGTAATCTTTCGGCGTCGGTCGATGAAGCGACCTGGGTGCTGACATCGTATCTCGTCGCGAACGCCATCATTCTTCCTCTCTCCGGATGGCTGGCGAACTACTTCGGCCGGCGCCGGTTGCTGATCATGAGTGTCATCGGTTTCAGCGCGGCCAGCATCCTTTGCGGGCTCGCGCCCTCGCTATCGATGCTCGTTTTCTTCCGCGTGCTGCAAGGCGCAGCCGGAGGTTCGCTACAACCCACGACGCGCGCGATCCTGCTGGAGACGTTTCCACGCGAAGAACGCGGACACGCCATGGCCCTATGGGGCGTCGGCATCGTCATTGCTCCGATCGTCGCTCCCATGCTCGGCGGCTGGCTTACCACCGATTATTCCTGGCGCTGGATCTTCTTTATTAATGTCCCCATCAGCATTCTAGGAATCATTCTGGTTTCGGCCTACGTCTTCGATCCGCCCTATATCCGCCGTCCTTCCACTCGCATCGATTACTGGGGCATGGGATTTCTCGCCATCGGAATCGCCGCCCTCCAGGTCGTCTTCGACAAAGGGCAGGAAGAGGATTGGTTCGGCTCGCATTTCATCGTCACTATGTCGATCATCGCCGTGGTCGGCTTGGTCTGCTTCGTGATCTGGGAACTGCGCACCCCGAATGCCGTCGTCCATTTCCGGCTTCTCAAGCACCGGACCTTTTCGACCGGCATCAGCCTCTCCATGATTCTGTTTTTCGCGCTGTACGGCAGCATCGTGCTCCTGCCGCTCTTCATGCAGGAGTTGCTGGACTTTCCCGCCGTCACTGCCGGCATCTGGAATTCCCCTCGCGGAATCGCCACGATGATCATGATGCCCATCGCCGGATACTTGATCGGCCGCCGCTGGGACATGCGCGCCCTATTGAGCGGCGGACTCGTCGTGAGCGCGATCGGCGCCTACATGTTTTCCTTTCTGAATCTGAAAGCCGGTCCGTGGAATTTCTTCTGGCCGCAGATGGTCATGGGCGCGGGTCTTTCATTCATGTTTGTTCCTCTCGCCACCATAACTGTCGATCCAATTCCGCAACACGAAATGGGATACGCCACCAGCCTCATCGCGCTCGCGCGAAACCTTGGCGCAGGCATCGGCATCTCTGTCTTTACCGCATTCGTCGCACGCCGCGAGCAGTTCCACCAGGTTCGTCTGGCCGCTGCTACGGGCCATGAAGGATTCCTCTCTTCTAAAATGCTCCCGTCCGTGCAGGCCTTTCTGAAGCACGGCGGAGCCGCGCGAGGATCGGCGAAGCCTGCCTGGGACTTGCTCTATCAACAATTGCTTCGATCCTCGGCTGCACTCAGCTACCTCGACGGATTCCGCGTCATGGCCGTGCTCATGCTTTTTGCCGTTCCGATCGTTTGGATCATGAAGAAACCGAGCTTCGAGTCGAAAGAGAGAGGGGAATCCTGATGTCGAAAATTACGCGACGAGATTTGCTGGAAAAGTCCGCCATGCTGGCCGGAACGGTAGGTTTAGTGCAACCGCTGCATGGCTTGGACTCCAAGGCTGATACCAAGCGCCTCAAAGTAGTCGTCGCTGGAGGCCATCCCGACGATCCCGAATCCGGTTGCGGTGGAACCATCGCCCGCTACTCCGACCTCGGCCACGACGTCACGATCCTCTATCTCACCCGTGGCGAAGCCGGCATCGAAGGCAAGTCCATGCAAGAGGCCGCAGCCATTCGCACCGCCGAAGCGGAGAAGGCCTGCGCAATCCTGAAAGCGAAGCCTGTCTTCGCCGGACAAATCGACGGCAACACAGAGTTGAACCGTTCCCGCTACGAAGAATTCCGAAAAATTCTCGACGCCGAGCATCCGGACCTCGTATTCACGCACTGGCCAATCGACACTCATCCTGATCATCGCGCCGCCTCGCTGCTGGTCTACGATGCCTGGCTCAGGGGTGGCAGGAAATTTGATCTTTATTATTACGAGGTCGATCAGGGCGAGCAGACGCAGGTCTTTCATCCCACCAATTACGTCAACATCACTGACACCGAAAGCCGCAAGCGCGCCGCATGCTTTGCCCACACCAGCCAACAGCCCGGGACCACTTTCTATCCGCTGCACGACATGATGAACCGCTTTCGCGGCATGGAATCCGGCGTCAAATTTGCCGAGGCATTTGTGCGGCACACCCAGAATCCGGATTCAGGAGTTCCCGATCTATAACAACGTTTGTGTTGTAGACTCTGCTCAAGTCAGCATTGCGAGGGCGGACATCCGATGATCGAAATCGCAAAAAGCATTCTCCTCGTCATCAGCGCATTGTTCCCCATCGTCGATCCGATCGGCGGCAGCCCCGTCTTCCTCTCGCTCACTCGCGACTACCCGCCGCAAACACGCCGCATGCTGGCGCGTCGCATCTCCATCGACAGCTTTATCTTGCTCGTGGCATCGTTCGTCGTCGGAACGCACGTCCTCTCTTTCTTCGGCATTTCGCTTCCGGTCGTGCAAGTCGGTGGCGGACTCATCGTCATCGCCACCGGCTGGGCCATGCTCAATGAAAAAGACGAGCATGATCGCGACACCATCGGACGCACTGTCAGCTGCACCACCGCGCTCAAAGATTCCTTCTATCCTCTGACCTTGCCCCTGACCGTCGGCCCAGGCTCCATCTCTGTCGCCATCACCCTCGGCGCCAACGAACCTCACCAGCTGCGCGCAAAATTGCTCGCGCTTCTGGCGGCTGCAATTGGTTCCGCCGTCGTCGCCGTGACCATCTATCTCTGCTACGGATTCGCCGATCGCCTCGGCGCCGTCATCGGACCCACTGGAATGAACGTGATCCTGAAACTCTTCGCGTTTCTTCTGGTGTGTATCGGAGTGCAGATCTTATGGAACGGTGCCAGCCAGCTCTTCGGGCCGCTGCTCGCCCACGCGTAGGACTCTCCGAGAAACAATCTCAAGAGAGCGCACTAGCAAGGGCACAAACGTTTAAATCGCTTGAAATCTATGAGATTGTGACAGATCATACTAATGATGAGCGACCGCGCGAGATTCTTCGTGACATTCTTGCTTTTACTGGCGGTCCTCATTGTGTTCATCTCTCCTGCGGTCGATCTTGAACCTTCCGCCCTGAAAGCCCTTCACATCGCCACCGTGTTTTTTGCTGCATTGGCGCTGGCCGGAACAGTAGTAGCCCAGGCAGATCACGTAGTACTCCAGTGGTTCGTCCAAGCTTTCGCCACGCATTCTCCGCCTGTCTGGACCGAAAATATTCTCGACCTCGATTGTTCCCGTCTCTGCTAGCCATTTCCTCCCCTGCTTCTCGCTGATGTCCGGGGATCGTTTTCCGGATGCCGCCTCGCTCTTGTTCACTTGCTTCTGGCGTTGTACGGGGAGAGAAAAAAGAGATGCTGCAATCAGAAACCCAAGACACCTCGGCAGATGTACAAAAGAAGATCGCTGGTTTCCTCGCTCGTGTTTCGCGTGCCTCGAAACGCGCTCTGCTCCTGGAT
Organism: Candidatus Sulfotelmatobacter sp.; assembly: GCA_035277905.1. Lineage (GTDB taxonomy): Bacteria > Acidobacteriota > Terriglobia > Terriglobales > Acidobacteriaceae > Sulfotelmatobacter. Next base: position 4,031 of record DATEJO010000061.1, on the reverse strand, counting down.
TACGACGGCACCCTGGCTCCGTTCACCCCCGACCGGGACCACGCAGTCCCATACCCGGAAATCCCTGCTTTGCTCGAACGAATTCGTACTGCGACCGCCACGCGTCTTGTAATCGTGACCGGGCGTCGTGCTTTTGAGGTCGCCTCATTGCTCAATATGAAAAACATCGAGATTTGGGGATGCCACGGACTCTCGCGTTGGCGATCCGATGGAACCTTTGAGCTTCCCCAGTTCGACCAACAAGCTCTGAATCAACTTTCAGAAGCGAACGAATTACTGCGGCAGGCGAATCTGTCCGATCTTCTGGAACTCAAGCCCGGTGCGACCGCGATTCACTGGAGAGGACAGGAACCCCGAGCCACTCAAGTCCAACGCGCGGTGGAAGACATCTGGTCCAGGCTGCGCGGTCGGAAACACCTCGAGCTGCTCAAATTCGATGGCGGATTGGAAATTCGCGCTGTCTACCGCGACAAGGGCGACGCGGTTCGCACCATTCTCTCGGAGTTGGGACAAGGAGCTACGGTGGCCTATTTAGGAGATGACTACACCGACGAAGACGCCTTCGCCGCCCTGCAGGGCTTTGGCCTCGGCATCCTTGTTCGACAGAGACATCGCCCAACCATCGCCGATCTATGGCTTCGCCCTCCGGATGGAGTGATTGGCTTCCTTGCCGATTGGATCAGAGCATGCGGAGTGTCGTCATGAGCAACACCAAACATCGCATGCTGATCGTTTCCAATCGTCTTCCTGTAACGATTGAAGAGGCCGCCAAAGGACCCGTTCTTGCACCCAGTTCTGGAGGTCTGGTTACGGCTCTCCGTCCTCTGTTAAGGGATTGCGCTGGAGTTTGGATCGGCTGGACGGGCACGGATTCGTCGCCGCAAGTCGAACGCCTGCTCGACGAGTATTCCCAACGTTCCAGTTTCGCGCTGAAGCCCATCTTCATGACCGCGGAAGAGAGAGCCAGTTTCTACTCGGGATTTTCCAACGAGGTGCTCTGGCCTTTGTTTCATGACTTGCAGTCTCGCTGCAATTTCAATCCTCGCTACTGGGATACGCACATCTCAATTAACAGGCGGTTCGCCGAAAAAGCAGCGGCTGAAGCTCAGCCCGGCGATCTTATCTGGGTTCACGATTATCACTTGATGTCGGTGGCGACGGGTCTGCGCAAGCTGGGAATCCGCGAGCGGCTGGCGTACTTCCACCACATTCCCTTTCCCGGCCCCGACATCTTCGAGAAACTTCCGTGGCGCGAAGAAATCCTCACCGCTCTTCTCGATTTCGATGTCGTAGGTTTCCAGACACTGCGGGATCGCCGGAACTTCGTTTCATGCCTCCGCCAATTCGTGAAAGACGCCGAGATCACAAGCCTCGGCGATCTTTTGATCATCGACGAACCCGGCCGCAGAACAGTCGTCGGAGCCTTCCCGATCGGCATTGATTTTGAAGAGTTCTCGGTGGGAGCTTCACATCAAGATGTCACGGAGCGCGCTGAACAAATCGCTCGCGACTTGAATGGAAACCGCATCATTCTCGGCATCGACCGCCTCGACTACACAAAAGGCATTCCGGAGCGGCTGGCGGCGTTTCGTCTCCTGATCGAGACTCATCCGGAACTCCATCGGAAGATCTCGCTGGTTCAAGTTGTCGTGCCCAGCAGGGAAGACATTCCCAAGTACGGCGAACTCAAAGCGCAGATTCAGCGCTCCGTCAGCGAGATCAACGGTCATTTCGGCGAGCCGGGATGGGTCCCGGTCCACTACATTCATCGCAGTTTGGAGCGGCCCGAGTTGCTGGCGTACTACCGTGCCGCCGATATCGCGCTGATTACTCCCCTGAAAGATGGTATGAATCTCGTCGCCAAAGAATACTGTGCTTGTCGAGTGAACAACGACGGAGTACTGATCCTGAGCGAGTTTGCAGGAGCGGCATTCCAGCTCCAACGCGGAGCGATCCTGGTGAATCCCTATCACACACGCGCCGTTGCCGAAGCGATCCGCGCTGCGACGCAGATGCCTGCCGCGGAACAGCGCAACCGTATGCGTAAATTAAGAGCACGCATCCGCCGCGACGATATTTATCGCTGGAGAGATTCCTTCTGCCACTGCGATGACGTCATTGCAGAAGACGCGCGCCGAGAGGCCGTTCACGTCGCAATCGAGGTCGTTGCCTGCCGGAAACAGTCGAGCAACCCGGCGTGACATCCCGATCGCTCACGTGTGCACGAGGGTAGTGTCCACAACGCCGTCGGCCCTGACCGGCAGCCCGTATCCGTTCACCATCGTCCGTCGGCGTTCCAGAATCTCCTGCATCTCTTCTGGCGTACCCCGCACCGGCGGATCATTCGCGATCGCATTCCTGAGCATCGCCCAGCTCACCTCCGACGCCACCACGCTGTCGCGCGCCTGCGGAAATCCCAGATTTTTCCCCGCCAGGATCGACCGCCCGAAAATGTTCACCATGACATCGAGCTTCTTATCGTTGAACGGAGCCGTCTTGCGCAACGTCCGGTGCACTCCGTACAGCTCGATCGTCGCCTCGGTGAAGTCATGCGTCATCCGCGCGACTCCCTTCGTGCCGATCGCGTCGACGTAGCAATTGTGCGGCTGCTCCTTCGCCAGATGCCCGTAGATGAATCCCTGCGTAATGTCGAACACCACGCCGTTCACAAACGTCCCATGCGCCTGCACCCACCACGGATCCTTGTGCCCCCACATCCGGATCCCCTGCGCATGCCAGTTCTGATATTCGCTGCGCGCATACCATCGGGCGACGTCAACGTAGTGCATCCCGCAATCGTGAAACGGAGGCCCTTCCGGATCGTGCCCCTCCAGCGGCATATGCCCCGGCGTCATGTGGCAGACGCGAATGACCCCCAGCTCGCCAATCTCTCCCTCGGCGATGAACCGTTGAATCTCCTTGTGATACCACGCATTCCGATTGAACAGGTTCACCGCCACAAACAGCCCGCTCGCCTCAATCTCGCGCACCAGTTGCCATTCCGTCGCGATATCCGCGCCGAGAGGCTTCTCCGCCAGCACATGCTTCCGCGCGGCCAGGGCTCGACGAATCTGCTCCGGACGCGCATCCGCCAGCGTGAACAGCCCCACCGCGTCAATCGAAGGATCGTCGTAGATCGCATCCGGGGAGTCATAAATCTCTGCCCCCGGAACCTGCCGCCGCGCCAACTCCCGCGTCTCCGGCCGGATGTCATACACGGCCGCTACATCCCAAATCTCGCTTTCCTGCATCGCGGCAACAAATCCGCGCCCCATCCGCCCGTACCCGAGAATCCCTGCCCGAAGCCGCGTCGCCATATTTGAAGATCGGGTGTCCCCAAAAAGGGGTGCCGAAGTGAAAGCCGGGTGCCCCACTTCTGGCCGGTGTCGCCAGAAGTGGGGATTTCCCACTCCTCATGTTATGAAGACTCCACACCCCCGAGCCGTGATCCTCATCACACCACGCTGTCGCGAGACACACGCCAAAATCCGCGCCCCGCTGGACATCTCCCAACCCGCAGTTCTACTGTGATACCCGCGCTCGAAGCGTCCCAAATCCATGACCCGAATCCCGCTTTCTTATCGAATTCTTATCTTCCTCGCCGCCCTCTTCCTCTTCGTCTGTGTCCTCCTCGCCGACGAATGGAAGCCGCGCCACGATCTCGTCTCCCACACCGGCATCATGAATCTCTCCGAGCCGCCGCCGCCCAGCGAAGTCTTCTTCTCCGGCCCCGCTTCTCCCGCCGACCAGCCCGGATGGCTCGACGGCCTCAAATCCTGGCGCGCCAACGCCCGCACTCTCTGGCGATACGACAGCTCCCAGTACGACCGTCCCGAACTCGAATGGACCCAGCACGTCTTCTCCCAGGTCCAACTCCTCATCTGGGACCGCAGCCTGTACGATCCCGAGAGGTCCGACTACACCGTCGACCGCTTTCTCGCGGAAACCGAATCCCGCATCGGCCCCATCGATGCTGTCCTCATATGGCCCGTCTACCCCAACCTCGGCATCGACGACCGCAATCAATTCGA
>DATEJO010000060.1:0-16143 GCA_035277905.1 Candidatus Sulfotelmatobacter sp. | reverse complement strand
GGCAGCGGCGAGCAGAGCGGAAATCTCTGCGGCCAGCGTGAATGGAGAATATCCAGCATCTTCCTCCCAACGATCCTGCTGCGTTACCGGCCCGTTGCGGACGATGAAGCTAATGGCCTTCTGCACCATCGGCCACCAGCGGTTCAGCTTGCCGAGGCTCTCTGGAGCTTCGCGGCGCAGCAGATCGAGTAGCAGGATCGGAAACGCGGTTTCATCCATCTGCACACCCGCCCAGTACGGACGGCCATCGAGCCATAGATTCTGGGCCCAGTTGCCGGCGGCTTCCTGCGTCGCCTCCAGATAGCGCAGAACCCGGATTGCGTCATTTACGGCGCCAGAGGCGAGAAGCGCGCCCGCCGTTTCGACCAGATCGCGCGGCCATACGAGGTGATATCCGCCCAGATCTTCATCGCCTTTATTGAATCCCCATGGGATCGAAAGGCTGGCGATGATGCCGCCGAGAAAATCCTTCGACTCATGCGTGCGCAGAACGGTAGTCGAGGCGCGATACAAGTCGTGCTGGCGTTCTGGTTCGTCCAGTTTGAGCAGAGTGTTTTGCCAGCTTTGCCACTGTGAAACGAAATGCTGGCGCAGCTCCGCGTAATCTTCAAAAAGCGTGGAACGCGCCTGCTGCCCGGCTTCTGTCCAGATCGCGCCGAATCCGAGCGCGAGGAGGAATTCGCCTTTACAAGCAGCCAGGTCGATCTCGCCCACGAACGCGATGTTCCCGTTCTCCGCTCGCGTGTACTCCCAGTTCATTTCATAGTGCTGCGAGAGATCCTGCCAGCCGTCGGACATGCCCACGAATCCGACGGACATCTTCTTCCAATTGGTGGAAGAGGCGAGTCCGAGCGAGACTCCGTCGTGCATCGCGAAGAACATGGGGAAGCCCTTGTAATCGCCGATCCAACCGGTGTTCGCGGCGCCGCAATTCGCCAGGTGTGGCGAGAGCAGGACATGCAGGCGATAGTCTGAGAGTTTTCCCACCAGCGGCTCGAAGCGGACTCTCTGCAGGACGACGTTGCGGTATGGATCGCTGAAAATTTCCTTGTGGATTCGATAGCGTCCGGAGTTGCAGGTGTTGGTCAGGTCATAAGCCGGGATGCCGGATTCCACGGGGCGAATCTCGAAGCGGCAGTGCCGTTTTTCTTCGGAGAAGAAATCGCGGCCATTGGTAACAATGAATCCCATGTCGCGGGTGCAGGCCTGATCCACGCGGGGGAAATAGACCTCATTCAGAATTCCGTGGCTCAGCGTGAACCACACTTTGCTGTGCTGGTTGAGCGCCGTCCCAATGCCCGTTTTTGCGCTCGAAGTCCAACGCGGCGGAATGCCCGGCCAGCCGGGAGCAAAGCGAGTCGCGGAATCACTCATGAACTTGTCTATCCTCGAACCTGCAATGGATTCTCGATCAAAGTGACAAATGTTTTACAGCGCAGGGCAGTCAATTGGCACAGGCTGTCATCCAACTGTGTTGTGTACCTAGCCGTCGATTGCCAACCAACCAAAATAACTGATAATGGACCAAACCGGTCCAGAAAGATGACTTTACGCTTCGATGCGTGGACGTGGCGTATAGCAACAATCTTCTGGATCTGTTGTGCCCTGTGCCCGCTTGCCCGATCCAAAGACATTTCACGAGCACCTGAGGGCACTCCGCTCGACCGCGGATTCTCCGGGTTGTATAACCTTGATTTCGCGGGAGCGCAGCGGGATTTTGCGAACTGGCAACAGCTTCACCCGGACGATCCGGTTGGGCCGGTCAGTGAAGCTGCGGGGTTTTTGTTCTCGGAGTTCAATCGTCTTGGCGTGCTCGAAGCGCAGTTTTACGAGAGCAACTCGGCATTCGTGAACCGGCCGAAACAGATTCCCGACCCTACCGTGCGGGAACATTTTCGGGATGCGATCACTCGCGCAGAAAATCTGGCGCATACCCGCCTCACCAAAGATCCCAGGGATCGCGATGCGCTATTTGCCTTGACGCTTGCTTCCGGGTTGCAGGCTGACTATGCGGCGCTCATCGAAAAACGAAATCTGACCTCCCTTCATTACACGAAAGAGGCTTCCATTAGCGCGCAGCAGTTGCTCGCGGTTTGTCCCAATTGCTACGACGCGTTGCTGGCCACAGGATTCAGTAAGTACATCATCGGCAGCATGTCCGCTCCCGTGCGCTGGATTCTCCGCATGGGAGGATTGCCGGCCGACAAGCAGGGCGGCATCGACGATCTGAAGACAACGGCCGAGCATGGACACTACCTCGCGCCGTTCGCGCGAATCTTATTGGCGATCGTTTACGTCCGCGAAAAAAACAACGCTGCCGCCCTGCGGTTGCTTTCGGGACTGGGCCAGGAATTTCCCGGCAATACTCTCTTTCCGCGCGAAATCACCAGACTGCAGTCAGCCCACTGACCTTGCTGCTCTAACGCTTCGATCCGCACGAAAGTGTTTTCCATTCATCAGAAATTCACCCGTCTGTAACCCTCCTTTAACACGGGGCCGATAAAAACATTGGTCATCAACAAAAAGGAGGAGTTACCCGGCAATGCGCAAAAATTTGCTGCTGTTGGTGTGTGTCGTTCTGGCCATACCCGTGATGGGGCAGACCACGCTGAACGGAGCAGGCGCTACCTTCCCTTATCCGATCTATTCGAAGTGGTTCAGCGAATATCACAAACTGCATTCCGACATTCAGATCAACTATCAGGCAATCGGAAGCGGCGGAGGCATCCAGCAGATGACCGCCGGCACAGTGGATTTCGGCGCCAGCGACATGCCGATGACTGATGCCCAACTGCAGGCGGCAAAGGGCAAAATTCTGAATCTTCCCACCGTGCTGGGTGCTGTGGTTCCCGCCTACAACATTCCCGGAGTTACAGGAGAAGTGAAGTTCACTCCCGAAGCGCTCGCCGGAATTTATCTGGGCAAGATTTCCAAGTGGAATGACAAGGCGATCACATCCGCCAATCCCGGAATCAATTTCCCCGACAAAGACATCATCGTGGTCCACCGTTCCGATGGCAGCGGCACGACTTTCATTTGGACCGACTACTTGTCGAAGGTCAGCCCGGAGTGGAAGAGCCAGGTCGGCAGCAATACGTCGGTCAAGTGGCCGCTCGGAATGGGTGGGAAGGGCAATGAAGGCGTGTCGGGTATGATCCGGCAGCTGTCGGGCGCGATCGGATACGTCGAATTGATCTATGCCCTGCAGAATAACATTCCATACGGCAGCGTCAGGAATTCCGCAGGAGTCTTTGTCAAAGGCTCGCTGGAAAGCGTCACAGCAGCGGCTGCATCCGCTCCCAAAATGCCGGTAGATTTTCGCGTATCGATTACGAATGCGCCGGGTAAGGATGCGTATCCCATCTCGAGCTTCACGTGGCTGCTGGTTCCAGTACAATCCAAAAACCCAGCCAACGGGAAAATTCTGACCGATTTTGTGAACTGGATGCTGACCGACGGGCAAAGCATGACGTCTGCGCTGGCATACGCGCCGCTCCCTGCAACCGTGGCGGCTAAAGAGAAGGAAGCAATCAAACAAGTCAAGTAGCGCCCCAGAGTTCGGGGATTTCCATTTATCCGCAGGTACAAAAAGGAGAGGGCGAATGAAGTCTGCGTGGAAATTGTGCGCAATGATGTTGCTGGCGACAGGACTGGTGGCGCAAACCAGCACTGCACCGAAACCGAAAAAGAAATCAGCAGCAGTTACGGCGGCTGATGTTCAGGCTCTAAAAGATGCAATCGCATCGCAGCAGGCTGCGCTGGCACAGCAACAACAGGAGATCCAGCGACTGCAGGATCAATTGAACCAGAAAGATCAGGCGGTTCAACAGGCTCAGTCCGCCGCGACCGATGCCTCGAGCAAAGCTGACGCGGCGCAATCTACCGCCAGCCAGCAGCAGCAACAGGTCACGGAGTTGAAGAACGACGTCAGCGATCTCAAGACCAACGTCGCCAACACCGTCGTGAGCGTGCAGGAGACACAGAAGCGTGCTGCGGAACCGGCAACCACGATTCACTTCAAAGGAGTCACCCTTACTCCGGGCGGATTCCTTGCGGCAGAATCGGTGTACCGCACACGTGCCCTGGGGGCCGACATCAACACGCCTTTCAACAGCGTGCCGATGCCAGGGGCTTCCACCGCGAACACCTCGGAGTTCTTCGGATCCGGCCGTCAGTCCCGTATCGCGATGCTGGCGGAAGGCAAATCCGGTCCGGTCGCGATGAGCGGCTACTACGAGGCCGACTTCCTCTCGGCTGGTGTCACGTCCAATAACAACGAGAGCAACAGCTACACCCTGCGGCAACGTCAGGTGTGGGGCAAAGCCGCTCTCGACGATGGATGGAGCTTCACCGGCGGCCAGCAGTGGAGTCTGGTGACCGAAACCAAGGTCGGCATGGACAACCGCACAGAAGCTCTTCCGATGACGATCGATCCTCAATACCACGTTGGTTTCAGCTGGGCGCGGCAGTACGGGTTCCGAGTAGTGAAGAACATCGACAACAAGGTCTGGTTCGGATTCGCCGTTGAAAACGCACAGGCCACACTGACCAGCCACGGCAACGCCAGCAACTTCCTGGTCGGAACGGCCGGCGTCACGGGCGGTCTTTACAACAACCAGGCGAACTACTCGTTCAATCCGTCGCCGGATCTGATTGCCAAGGTAGCCTTCGAGCCAGGCTTCGGACACTACGAGGTATACGGCATCTTCAGTCGTTTCCGGGATCGCGTGTTCCCTTGCGAAGACGTTTCGTCAACCACGACGTGCGGCACTAGCACGACGCCCGGTCCGAATGCCACTGCTGCATTCAACAGTTCGAAGAACGGCGGCGGAATCGGCGCCAACGCGCGCTGGTCCTTCGCTCATAAGCACGTCGATTTCGGACTCCACGGCTTAGGAGGCAGCGGAATCGGCCGTTACGGAACCACTGGTCTCGCCGATACCGCCGTTCGTGCCGATGGAAGCCTATACCTCGTAAAAAGCCTGCAGGGCCTGACGACGCTCGAACTGCACTATCCGAAGGTCGATGTGTACTTCAACGTCGGTGCCGAGTACGCTGGACGCGCCGCGTCTTTCGACCCAGTCACGGGCAAGGAAGTCGGTTACGGCGCGCCGTTGTTCAACAATTCGGGTTGTTATACCGAGACTGGCCCCGGTTCCGGCGGATTTGCTCCGGGCAGCTTGTCCAGTTGCACGGCAGATACGCGCGTGATGATCGAAGGCACGGCGGGCTTCTGGCACAAGATCCACAGCGGTCCGAAAGGCCGCGTGCAGTGGGGCTTGCAGTACTCCTATCTCGACCGTCAGACTTGGTCGGGATCGGGCTTTGAGCCGCATGGCATCGACAACATGGTCTTCTCCTCGTTCCGGTATTACCTGCCGTAACGAGCCGCAATGCACCCTTCGGCACCGGAATCGAAGCAGCAGAGTTCCGGTGCCGTTTTGTTTTTGTGGAGTTTTGCGGTTATCAAGTCCGGCACGGTATCGTCCCGGAGAATGCTTTATACTGAGGTTCCCGGATTCTGATTTGCGCAGTGCGGTGCAGCGCCAGGTTACGGCCAAAACTCAAGACAAAATCGAATAGCACGGCCCATGGCTCGACTCTCACTGGATAACCCCCAGTACTTTCTCAATCGCGACACTTCCTGGCTCGCCTTCAACCGCCGTGTGCTCGAAGAGGCGGAGGACGAAGGCAATCCGCTGCTCGAACGCCTGAAGTTCCTCTCGATTTCTGCCAGCAATCTCGACGAATTCTTTGAAGTGCGCGTCGCCGCCATGGTGCAGCAGATCGAGGACGGCTACAACGAAGCCGGTCCCGACGGCCTGACGCTGACGGCAAAGCGGGACATTCTCAGCAAGCTCACGCACGAATTCGTGGAGGATCAATACGAGTGTTGGAATGCGCGCCTGCGCCCGGCGCTCGCCGAAAACGGCATTCGCGTGCTTGGGTTACATGAACTCGATTCGGAAGCTTTGCGCTTCGTGGATGATTACTGCGAGAAGGAACTCGACCCGCTGCTCACGCCGGTGACGGTCGATCCCGCGCATCCCTTTCCGCGTGTCATCAACAAGGCTCTGTGCCTTGGATTTCTTTTGCGACGTCGCCGCCGCTCTGCCCTGACATACACCGGTGTAGTCTCCGTTCCGCGCGCGCTGCCTCGACTGATTCGGCTGCCTTCAAAAGAAACCGCCGACTTCATTTTCCTTGCGGATCTCGTTGCCCATCACGCCGTCCGCATGTATCACGGGTATGACATCGTTTCTTCCGCGCCATTTCGTGTGACGCGCAACAGCAATCTTTATCTTGCGGAAGAAGAGGCTCGAAGCCTGCTGGAATCGGTTCGGACCGAACTACACAATCGCCGAAAAGGCGACGCCGTTCGCATGGAGATCGAAGCCGATGCCGATCCGGAAATTATCGAGCGCCTCCGCAGCGTCTTCGAATTGGATCCTTGGCAGGTATTTCCCGTGAACGGCCCGGTGAATCTGGTGCGGTTGTTCAACGTGTACGAGCAAGTCAATCGGCCGGATCTGAAGTACCGTCCGTTCTCGCCGCGCGAGCTACGCCTGACTTCGAAGTCGAAAGACTTGTTTGAGGAATTGCGCTCGCACGACATCCTGCTGCATCACCCGTTCGATTCCTACGATGCGGTGGTTTCGTTTATTGAGTCAGCGGCCGAGGACGAGCGCGTCCTCTCGATCAAGCAGACGCTTTACCGTACTAGTGAACATTCCCTGATTGTTCCGTCGCTGATCGACGCGGCCTCGCGTAAGGAAGTTACCGCCGTCGTCGAATTGAAGGCGCGCTTCGACGAGGCTTCGAATATCCGCTGGGCGCGCGATCTGGAGGACGCCGGAGTCCAGGTTTTTCACGGACTCGTCGGCCTCAAGACTCACTGCAAGTTGTCGCTGCTTGTTCGCCGCGATCCGGACGGGGTCACACGCAGTTATGCGCACATCGGGACGGGAAACTACAACGCGACCACCGCCCGAATTTACACGGATCTCAGCCTCTTCACAGCCAATCCCGAGATCACGCGCGCGGTGCATGACGTTTTCAGTTTCCTGACCGCATACGCCGAGAATCCCAGCTACGAGCCGCTCCTGGTCTCGCCTCTCGATCTGGCGGAGAAAACACTTGCGTTGATCGAGCGCGAAGCCGAGCACGCCCGCGAAGGCCGGCCCGCCCGCATTATTGCCAAGATGAACGCCCTGCTCGACAAAAACATTGTCCAGGCGCTTTACCGCGCATCGCAGGCCGGAGTTGAGATCAACCTGATTGTTCGCGGAATTTGTGCGTTACGACCCGGCATTCGCGGAGTCAGTGAAAACATCCATGTGCGCAGCATTGTCGGACGATATCTGGAGCACAGCCGCATCTACTACTTCGCCAACGGCGGCGAGGAAGAGATCTACATCGGCAGCGCCGACTGGATGCCGCGCAATCTCTACGAGCGTGTCGAGGTGCTGGTTCCTCTCCGAGACGAGATGCTGCGCCAGCGCGTGCGCCATGAAATTCTCGATGCTTATCTTGCGGACAACCGCAAGGCGCGAATCCTGCTCAAAGATGCTACCTATATTCGCGCGTGGCAACCGCTGCACGGAAAACGCAATCGCCGTCCGCCGGTTGGAGCCGCCGCGTTCAGCGCGCAGGATTTTCTGATGTCGGTCGCTGAGGGAAAGGTGCCTCCGACCCTGCCGGAGCCGAAGCCAGCCCGAAAGCGTAGAGTATTGGCAGAGAGGGAACGATAACCAGCCATGATCCTCTACTTTTTACGCCATGCAAGCGCTGGCGAACATCTCGCCAATCCCAAGAAAGATGAGAAGCGGGCGCTCGACAAAGAAGGAATCGAGCAGTGCGGGTACATCGGACGCGCGCTCATGGCGCTCAACGTTCAGGTCGATTCCATCATCTCAAGCCCCTTGAAGCGCTGCACCCAGACCGCGTCGCTGGTGGGAAACGAACTCGGCTACGAAGGCAAACTGCAGACCGACAACGCCCTTCGCCCCGGAGCCGGACTCGCCGACTTTCGCAAGCTTCTCGAAAAATATTCCAGGCAGGAAGCCATTATGGTCGTGGGTCACAATCCCAACCTGAGCCAGTTTTTGGGAGCGGTGATCTGCGACTCCGGTTGCGAGGCCTCGACGGAATTGAAAAAAGGCGCGGTCGCCAAGGTTGAAATGCGGCGTACGCTCGGGACTCTGCAGTGGTGCCTGACACCTAAAGTTCTGCGGACGCTCTACGACACGGCTGTGGAAAGTTCGCGTCCGAACACTTCGCGGAAGTAATCGCGCTCTTTTTCGATCGCCCACAGTTCAAGATCCACGCCCATGCGCCGGCGGGGGACCAGACTCATCTTCACCTCGGCCGAGCGCACTGCGATGCGCGTCTTCTCGACGGCGCGGCTGCGTCCCAGGTTCAACGCTCGCGCGAGCCGCAGGAGCACGATAGCCTTCTCGACATTTCCGCGCTCCGCCGGATCGATCACCTTCATCGGACCGTCTTCCAGAGTCGGCTTAGACTTCCCAAGATAACGCGCGATGGCCGCGATGACGCGCCGTTGCTGGGGCGTATATCCCAGGATTTCCGAATTCGAAATGATGTAGTTCGTGTGCCGATGCCGCCCGTTGCGGTTCACGTAATCGCCGACCTCATAGAGCATCGCCGCTGCGGTGAGCCATTCCCGGTACTCGGGTGGCAGGCTGTGCACGGAACGCAGCGCCGAGAACAGGAGCGACGCCGCATCGCGGACATCGAGCGCGTGTTTGCGGTCGACATGATAGTGCGCAACCGCTTTCATGATCGACTCCCAGCGTTCCGACTCGATCTGCTTGCCCGAGCGCGTACTCTGATCGTAGTCAGCCGCCATCTGCGCAAGGATTCCATCGCGCAATCCCAGCGGAGAAAAGCGGAATCCTTTCAGGTGCAGGCGCTCGACAAGTTCGTGATAGACGTTGGCGCCGGCGACGATGATTTCTGCCCTCCGGGGGCCGATTCCTTGAATTTTCCGTCTCTCGGCAACCGGGAGTTTTGACAGCCGCTTCGCAATCCGAGTCATCTCGGAGCGCGAGACGATGTTGCGCTGATGGGTTGTGCCGTGTTTCAAATGGCTGGCGACCGCGGCCAGCGCTGCAGCCGTGCCCGAAGTCGCGATCACATTTTTCACTTTTGCCGTTGTGATGCGGTCGACAATGCGGTTGACCTCGCGCGCAATGAATCCTCGCAAGCGTTTGAGTTCGCCCTTGCGCGGCGGGTCGTGCCGCAGGAACTCATTCGTCAGACGCACCGCGCCCAGAGGAAGGCTAACGGCGTCGCGGATATGTCCGCCATGGGTGACGGTCAGCTCGCAACTGCCGCCGCCGAGATCCAGCAGCAGAGCGGGGGCCCGGTCGATCCGCGGGCCGGATATCAGCCCCAGGTGAATAAGCCGTGCCTCTTCCACGCCAGAGATAATTTCCACTCTCCAGCCCGTCGCCGAGCGCACCCATTCAAGAAACGCCTGGGAATTGCGCGCATCGCGCAGCGCGCTGGTCGCAACTACGCGAACCGAATCCGTCACGACCTGTTGCGTCGCGCGGTGAAACCGGCGCAGGACCTTCACGGTCTCGGCCATGGAGTCGGGTGTAAGGAATCCGGAGCTGAAGACTCCTTCGCCGAGTCGAGTGACTTCGCGGTCTTCATGCAGCGGGCGCAGGCGTCCGCCCTGGAGGCGCGCGATTTTCAGCCGCACGGAATTTGACCCGATATCGACGGCCGCGAACGTAGGCATAGAAGCCCCACAGTTTACATGAAGGGAAGCGCGTCACCCGCTTCCGAAATCTGGTGTGATTTTGAAACGAGAAAGCTAGGCGGCGGCCTCGGCAGGGACGGTTAGCGTAGGGCTCTTGCCCAGCGTGCGGGAATCGTCCACGGCAGCAGTTCCTGCTCGGGCATGGTCCTTTGCAGTGCTAATGGTAGCGACGGCATTTCTGAACTTCCCGCGAGTCACGTTGTGCATGGCAGCTACGAGCGAGGATTGATTGATCTCGCCCAGCGTTTGCGTAGCTGTCTGCGTCAACGTGAACCAGTCATGCCAGTTTCCGACTGCGTCCTGCATCTGCTTCAGCTGCGCGATCAGGTGGTCGCTCTCTGCGGATTTAGGGGCAAACTCCGCCGCATAACGCGCTTGCTTAACGGCGATACGGTACCGGTGCAACAGCTCGTCGTCGACTTGCGCGGAAGAAATTGGCACCGCCGCGAGGATTTGCTTTGCAACTGCCAAGGGATCGCGGTTCCTTCCTGATTTCGAAGCATCCAGAGCACGCTTGAGCCGCTTCTGGATCTCCCGGACCACTTTCTTTTTGAGCAGCATCCGCAGTTTTCGTTCGTGCTTCGCCCGAAGCTCAATCAGGGATTGAGTCAGCTGAGTCTTGCGTCTGGGCTCAAGCGGAACTTTAAGGCTGCGCAGCGCTGCCAGTTGCACGTCCACATCGCGGACCTGGCCCGTCCGCCGTCGAATCCGGCCTAACAGCTTCAGCAGTTTTGCCTGATTTCGCCCCAGATCGCAGTTGATCTGTTCCAAGAGGGTTTCAAGACGCCGCGAGGTGGTTCGAAAGCCGTGGACCGCATCGGGCCGCTGCTCTGACTCAAGCCGCAGAAGCGCCCGCTCCATCTTTCGGAAAATGAACTTCGCTGGATCCGTCGTTCTTGCCATAACACCTGTCGCTCGGTTGCACGGCAATGCTCCCACGCCCGAAATGGCGAGGAATTTCTCTAATCCTCGAAGGGAAGAGGGTCAACGGGGGAACTTGGGAGTCGCCGAAATGCTAAGTTATTTTAACACCGTTGTAACAAGCCTCTGCTACGGTAAGGGCGATGGCCAATCGCGCATTCTCACGGCCTGATATGCCTGGACCGCAACCCGTTGACGGGACGACACTTAATCAGGTTACGGTGGCCCGGCCAGCGCCCCTTTTGCACTTTTCCGCGGGCGAGACTCCCGATCGCATTTTTAAGTCGCTCATCACCGCCTGCGGGCTGGCGGTTCTGGCCGTGCTGGTGCTGATTGTTTACGAGTTGGTATCTCAATCGACTGTTTCGTGGCACGCATTTGGCCTGAAATTCTTTGCCGGCAGCGACTGGGACCCCGTCAGTGAGCAATTCGGAGCCCTGCCTTTCATCTACGGCACGCTCATGTCGTCCCTTGTGGCACTAGTGATAGCCGTACCCTTGTCCGTTGGAGTGGCCGTCTTCACGACGGAAATGTGTCCGAAGGCGTTGCGCGGGCCATTGTCCTTTTTTGTGGAATTGCTGGCGGCCATACCCAGCGTGATCTACGGCCTGTGGGCCATGTTCGTTCTCGTGCCCATTTTGCGGAATTACGTGCAGCCCTTCCTGTCGACAACCTTCGGCTGGACAGGGCTGTTTTCCGGGCCGCCGTACGGTATCGGCATGCTGGCGGCCGGGGTTATCCTCGCCATCATGATCATCCCGATCATCTCCTCGATCACGCGCGAAGTGTTGAACGTCGTGCCGCAGAATCAGCGGGAAGGCGTCCTCGCCCTGGGGGCGACGCGGTGGGAGATGATCCGCGTAGGAGTGCTGCGCAACGCCCGCGCCGGCATCGTGGGCGGCATCATCCTTGGCCTCGGGCGCGCGCTCGGCGAAACCATGGCCGTCACCATGGTCATCGGAAACACGCCACAGATTTCGAAATCTCTGTTCGCTTCCGGATACAGCATGGCCAGTGTTCTGGCCAACGAATTCAGCGAAGCCACCGGCAATGTCTACCGCTCGGCCCTGATCGAAATCGGCTTGGCGCTTTTTATCGTCACGATCATCGTGAATGCCCTGGCGCAATTGTTGGTCTGGACCGTAACTCGCGGCCAACCTGCGAGGGGACATGTCTGAGGCGGCCGTTGCTCTCCAAACTATTGGGCCCATCAGTCTGCGACGCCGTGTTACCGACAAGTTGATGACCGCGGCCGCTGTCGGCACCGTGGTCATCGTCCTGGCGCCGCTGGTCGCAATCTTCGGCTATTTGCTATACCGGGGCATCGGATCGATCAACTGGGCCTTTCTCACGCAGACTCCGAAGCCGGTCGGGGAACCTGGCGGCGGAATGGCGAACGCCATTGTTGGGTCGATCATCATTCTCGGCATCGCCAGCCTGATCGGGGTTCCCTTCGGAGTCGGAGCGGGCATCTATCTTGCAGAGTACGGGCGCAACCGCTTTGGCAGCGCCATTCGCTTCACCGCGGACGTGCTGAACGGAGTTCCTTCGATTGTGATGGGCATCGTCGGGTACGCGATTGTGGTGGTCCATCAGGGACACTTCTCAGCCCTCGCTGGCGGCGTCGCTCTCGCGATCATGATGGTGCCGACGATCACCCGCACTACAGAAGAGATGCTGCTGCTCGTGCCACAGGCATTGCGGGAAGCCGCTTACGGCCTCGGCGTCCCGCGCTGGCGGACGACACTCTCGATTACGCTGCGCACGGCGACCTCTGGAGTGATTACCGGGATCATGCTCGCCTTCGCGCGTGTCGCTGGAGAAACGGCTCCGCTGCTGTTTACGGCATTCGGCAACACGTTCTGGAGCCTGCGATACGACCAGCCCATCGCGGCGCTGCCGCTGCAGATCTTTGTGTACGCGAATTCTCCGTATGACGATTGGCATCGTCAGGCGTGGGCCGGGTCCCTGGTGCTGATCATTTTAATTGTGGGTGCGGTCGCGGCCGTGCGCTATGTCGTGCGCCGCGGATCGTTCGGAACGGCTTAATCCTATGGGAGTCGGAATCCAGGTCGAGAAGCTGAATGCGTGGTACGGCAAGAGCCAGGCTCTCTACGACATCAATCTGAAGATTGCGGCGAATCACGCTACGGCGCTGATCGGGCCTTCGGGATGCGGCAAGTCGACGTTTATCCGCTGCATCAACCGCATGCACGAGACGATTCCCGAAGCGCTGGTGCAGGGCCGCATTCGCATCGGAGAAATTGATGTTTACAACGGAACGTCGCCGACCCAGTTGCGCCGACGCGTCGGAATGGTGTTTCAGAAGCCCAACCCTTTCCCGACGATGTCGATCTACGATAACGTCGCTTCAGGATTGAAGCTGAATGGATTTCGTGACCGCCGGAAGATGGATGAGATCGTCGAGCGCTCGTTGCAAGTCTCCGCGCTCTGGGATGAGGCGAAAGATCATCTCCACAAGAAATCCGGCGCCAGTCTTTCCGGGGGCCAGCAGCAGCGGCTCTGCATCGCGCGGGCCCTGGCGGTGGAGCCGGAAGTCCTGCTGATGGACGAGCCCTGCTCCGCGCTGGACCCGATTTCGACCGGCAAAATTGAAGAGTTGATCTTCCAGCTCAAAGAGCGGTATACCATCGTGATTGTCACTCATAATATGCAGCAGGCGGCGCGAGTGGCCGAATTCACGGGCTTTTTCTTGCTGGGCAAGATGATCGAGTTCGACAAGACAGAAAAGATTTTCACCAAGCCGTCCGACAAAAAGACGGAAGATTACATCACCGGCAGATTCGGATAAAGAACGACCGGACAAGGAAGGTTCGTAAATGCGCACGCGCTTTCAGCAAGGGCTGGACGATCTACGGGAACGGTTGCTTCGCATGGGAGGACTGGCGGAGCAGGCGGTGGACCGCGCCCGACAGGCCTACGTCGAGCGCGATCTGACCCGCTGCCAGATGATTCTGGAAGGCGAGAACCTGATCAACATCGCCGAACGAGAGATCGACGAGTCTGCGTTTGACCTGCTCGCGATGCAGCAGCCCATGGCGGTGGATCTGCGTTTCATCCTCGCGGTGACCAAGATTAATTCCGATCTCGAGCGTGTCGGCGATCAGGCGGTCAACATCGCCGAGCGCGTCATGGATATGGTCGAACTTCCCGCGGCGGATCTCCCAGTGGATATCGCCCGCATGGGCACTGCTGTGAGCGCGATGGTGCGCCGCGCTCTCGAATCGTTCATAGAGGGCAAGGTCGAGCTGGCGCAGGCCGTCCTCGAAATGGATAACGTGATCGATCGCATGCGCGACGATGCGTTTATCCAGCTCGTGAAAACGATGAACGACCGTCCTGAGATCGTTCGGCAAGCACTCGACGCGCTGCTCGTCGCCCGCAACCTGGAGCGGGTCGCCGACCACGCCACGAACATTGCCGAAGACGTGATCTTCTGGGTGCAGGGATCCGATGTCCGGCACAACGTGCATCCCGATGAGCCGCAACGCGAGCAGCCTGAACTGCCAACAACGCGCGCGTCTGGAATCTGAGTGACTGAAACAGGGCGCAGAAATGGCGAAAGAGGCTGTCAAGGGGGTTTTGGATCACATTTTGCCGTAAGCTGCTGATTTCCATCGAGAAATAAATTTCGGGAAATGTCCACCTTCAGGTGGTCGAGTTGATATTCTGAATATATAGAGCGAAATGATGGGGCGCGGGCCTGCGGGCTCAGCGCCATTTTTCTTTGGGGCGAGATCGGTGCGGTTTCGTGGGGGTTGAAGTCTTGATCCGTGCGAATGTTCTATGATGCGTGTTTGGTTTTGAGCGTGTGTCGCGCGTTGAATTGCCTCGTGGGTGCTGACGAGTTATGGAAGAGCGCGGGTGGGAGGACTTGTGGCTTTAAAGTTATGCCGGTGTCTGCTTTTGCTCATGATTGCTCCGCTCGTCATTGCACGAGCGCAATCCAGCGAACATTCTTCGATCAATCTCCCGACCAGCAAGCAACTGACGGTTCCCACGCCGGGGTACATCAGCAGCACAAACAGTTTCCCTTCGACCATGGTGATCAGCCCCGATGGCCGCTATGCCGCATTGCTGAACGATGGTTACGGGACGCAGGAGACGATGGCGCATCAGTCGATTGCGGTGCTCGACCTGAAGACGAATCAGGTTGCCGATTTCCCCGACGCGCGCCTCGGCGATGATGCCCACCAGAGCTATTTCCTGGGACTGGCCTTCAGTTCCGATGGAAAACATCTCTACGCCTCCGTCGGATCGCTGACCGACCCGACAGGGACAAAACCGAACGACATGGGGAACGGCATCGCCGTCTACAGCTTCGCGGTGGGCAAGGTAAAGCCGGAGCGCTTCATTCACATTCCGCTGCAGCCATTGCCGGCCGGAAAAAAGTTGGCAGTCGGCCTGAAGGCCCCGCCGCATTTGGCGATTCCATATCCGGCGGGCATCGCTGTGATCGCCGCGCATGGGCATGACGAACTGCTCGTCGCCAACAATCTTTCCGACAACGTGGTTCTTCTCGATGCCGCGACGGGAAAGATTTCCCACACGTTCGACCTGAGCACAGGTGATCTGGTGCCGGCGACGTATCCATACACGTGCGTGGCGGAGAAAGACGGCCGCCGGGCATGGTGCAGCTTGTGGAATGCATCAGAAGTGGCGGAGTTGGACTTGACCAGGGGAACAGTTGCTCGTCGGATCGACGTGAAAAAGCCGAAAGATCCTCTCGCTCCTGGATCGCACCCGACAGCAATGTTACTGAGTCGAGGTGAAGGTTTCTTATATGTGGCTTTGTCTAATTCCGACAGCATCGCGCTGATACCGACTGCGGGCGGCGATACCTTTTCTTTCCCGGTTACTTGGAAAGGAGAAAAAAGTACCGGCTACGATCCAATCGCGTTGGGGCAGTCAGCGAGCGGGTTACAGCTATTCGTCGGCTGTGCTGGCCTGAACGCGGTTGCAGTTTTTGATGCAACTTTTTCCCAGGTTAAACTGATGACTGTCGATGATCTCGGTCACAATCTAGGTTTCATCCCCACCGACTGGTACCCCTCCGCCCTCGCCGTTCACGGCGATGATCTCCTGATCGCCACCGCCAAAGGCGAAGGCGCCGGCCCGAACAAGATGATGGGCAAGACGGTCTACGAGACGAAGCACAAAGAGCACGCCTACATCCCAACGCTGCTGCGAGGTTCCATCGCCCGCCTGAACATCCCGTCCACTTTGCAGAAACTTCCGCAGCTCACCGAAACGGTCGAGCGTGACAACCTGCTGCACAGCGATCCCGGCAAGATCACCTTTGCTACCGGCGAGAATCCGATCAAGCACGTCATCTACGTCCTCAAAGAAAACCGCACCTACGATCAGATTCTCGGGGACCTGAAAGTCGGCGACGGGGATCCTTCGCTCAC
>DATEJO010000059.1:0-16195 GCA_035277905.1 Candidatus Sulfotelmatobacter sp. | reverse complement strand
CTCCGGCCAATTTTGATATCCGCCATAAACGCCGCCGCGCCCCGTCGGCCGGAACTCGGCATCCTTCACGTGAAACATCTTGATGCGGTCGTGATAGAAGTCGATGAACTGCAAATAATCGAGCTGCTGCAAAACGAAATGACTCGGATCGAACAGAATATTCGCGCGCGGATGATTCTTCGTTCTCGCGAGGAACATCTCCCAGCTCGCGCCATCGTGCAGATCCTCTCCGGGATGAATCTCGAAACAAAGATTCACGCCGGCTTCATCGAACGCATTCAGAATCGGAATCCATTGCTGCGCCAGTTCGTCGAAAGCCGTCTCGATCAGCCCAGCCGGCCGCGGCGGCCATGGATACACATACGGCCACGCCAGAGCTCCAGAAAAAGTCACGTGCGCTTTGATCCCAAGATTTGCCGACGCCTTGGCCGCGAGCAGCAATTGCTCGACCGCCCATTTCTGCCGGTCTTTGGGCTTGCCATGCAAAGCCTCCGGTGCAAAAGCGTCAAAGGCGACATCGTAGGCCGGATGCACCGCCACGAGTTGCCCTTGCAGGTGCGTGGAGAGTTCCGAAGCGATTAATCCGTGCCGGTCCAACTTGGCGCGAAAGTCATCACAATAGGCCTTGCTCTCGGCAGCGCGGCGGAGATCGAACAGGCGCGCATCCCACGAGGGGATCTGCGCGCCTTTATAGCCAAGCTTGGCCGCCCATTGGGCGATGTTGTCGATCGTATTAAAAGGGGGTTGGTCAGCCGCAAACTGCGCCAGAAAAATTGCCGGGCCACGGATCGTCTTCATCGGTACTCGCTCCAGTCGAAACACATTAGCACAGGGCAAGACCCACGTAGAGACAGCCGCCTCGGCTGTCCGCCCCCAACACTGCCCTGTAGTCGCGCCCTGCCTAGGTACTTCGGTGTTTCTCCCGCTGATGCCGCATGGACCCGCACCTGCGCTTCGGTGATATCTTGGTGATAATTCTGCTTGGTGGCGGCCGGCCAACGGCGCTTTATGGACGTCTTAAAACATCTTTTCGAGCAGCGTTTCCGCACACCCGTCGAACGCGTGCAGCCCGTTCAGGGAGAACTCGGCGGCTCTGGACGCAAGATCATTCGCCTGAGCGGCAACGGCATCAGCGCCATTGGAATCCTGTATGGCGTCCGCGACGAGAACGTTGCTTTCCTCGAATTCACCCGCCATTTTCGCAAGCATGGTTTGCCCGTGCCGGAAATCTACGGCGAAGATCTCGACCAGGGAGCCTATCTCGAAGAGGATCTTGGCGACACTTCGCTGTTCGAATTCCTCTGCAAACATCGCAAGGGAGACGCGATCGGCCCAGAAGCTGTCGAGGCCTATCGCAAGGTCATCGCGACGCTTCCGCGTTTTCAGATCGAAGCCGCGCGCGATCTCAACTACAAAGTCTGTTATCCGCGCGGAAGCTTTGACCGGCAGTCGATCAACTGGGACCTGAACTATTTCAAGTATTACTTTTTGCGCCTTGCCGGAATCCCGTTCAGCGAGCAGGCTCTCGAAGATGACTTCAGCCGCCTCACCAAATTTCTATTGAGTGCGCCCCGCGATTATTTCCTGTATCGCGATTTTCAGTCGCGCAACGTCATGCTCCGCAAAGGCCAGCCTTACTTTCTGGACTATCAAGGCGGACGCAAGGGAGCGCTGCAGTACGACGTCGCCTCTCTTCTATATGACGCGAAGGCCGACCTGCCGCCGGATCTTCGGCTGCAGCTGCTCGATCATTACTTAGACACGTTGCGCAGCTATGCGGACATCAAACGTGAGGCCTTCCTGCACCACTACTACGCTTACGTCTACATCCGCATCATGCAGGCGCTCGGCGCGTACGGCTTCCGCGGATTCTACGAGCGCAAGGTTCATTTCCTCCAAAGCGTGCCTTATGCGCTGAAAAACCTTCGCTGGCTGCTGCACAACGTGAAGCTTCCCATCGCTCTGCCAACACTGCTCGAAGCGTTTCACAGCATGTTGGCCTCGGAAAAACTTCAGGGGCTCGCTACGGACGCCGACAACCTGGTTGTGCGGATCGTGAGCTTCTCTTTCCATCGTGGCTTGCCGAAAGACGAAACCGGCAACGGCGGCGGCTTTATCTTCGATGGACGCAGCTTGCCCAATCCCGGCCGCGAAGAACGATTTAAGGCGCTCACGGGAAGAGACGCACCGGTGATCGAATATCTGAATCAGCAGGAGAGCGTGCATCAGTTCCTCGCCAGCGTCATGTCACTCGTGGATGCGAGCGTTAAGAATTATCAGCAGCGCGGATTCAAGAATCTGATGGTCTGTTTCGGCTGCACGGGCGGGCAGCACCGGTCGGTCTATCTCGCGGAACAAGTTGCGAAACGCCTTCAGGGCCGCAGCGGCGTCGAGGTCATTGTGCATCACCGCGAGCTCGAGCGAATGGAGGCCGAGCAGGTCCAGGCGCAAAAGGCCGCCAGATGAAGGCAATGATCCTCGCAGCCGGGCTTGGCACCCGGTTGCGTCCCCTGACCAACGATCGTCCCAAAGCCCTGGTCGAAATCTCCGGACGAACTCTGCTCGAGATCACGATTCAGCGTCTCGCCACATTCGGCGTTCGCGATTTCATCATCAACGTGCATCATTTCGCGGACAAAGTCGTGGACTATCTCCGGCAGAAAAAGAATTTTGGATTCAGCATCGAGATTTCGCGCGAAGATATTCTGCTCGATACCGGCGGCGGATTGAAGAAAGCTTCTTGGTTCTTTCTCGATGGCAACGGAGACCAGCCGTTCATTCTGCACAACGTCGACGCCATCAGCACCATCGATCTCTCGCGCATGCTGCAATTCCACGCCGAGAATCACACACTCGCCACGCTCGCCATGCAGGACCGCGACACGTCCCGCTACCTGCTCTTCGACGAGCGCAACGAACTCTGCGGACGCCAGGCGGGACGCGACGGAACCGCCGACATGATCCGCCCAGCCGCCAAGATCAAAGCTCTGGCATTCTCTGGAATTCATGTCATCTCGCCGCGGCTTCTTCCCATGATTTCGGAAGACGGCGTTTTCTCGATCATCACCACGTATCTGCGACTCGCCGCCCAAAAAGAAAAGATTCAGGCCTTCCGCGCCGACGAATACTACTGGCGCGATCTAGGCAAGCCGGACAATATCGTTCAGGTCGAATCCGATATCGCCGAAAAACGGCTCCGGCTATAGGCGGACTTTGCACTTGCAGCGTTTCGCCGCGTTCGGTACCATCTCAACACCTCGAAAAAGCAATGCAGACACGCGATCTACACCGAATTAGTGTCGTTGTCTTCCGGGTACGAGTCCTCGTACCCCGGACGGTGTGGAGGGACGCAGTGAGCTGAGAACATAGCAATCTGAAAGCTCCCGAATCCCGCCCCGCCAGACAAGGCTCGGTGGGTTTTGCTTTTTGGAGTCACGGAGAGTTTTGTATGTCGGACAAGTCGGCCAGTAAGAACAAAACAATGACAGGCGCGGGCATTCTCTGGGAATGCATCGAGCGCGAAGGCGTCAAGCACGTCTTCGGATATCCCGGCGGAGCCATTCTGCCCGCCTACGACGCCCTCAAGCACAGCAAGATTCATCACGTGCTCGTGCGTCACGAACAAGGCGCAACGCACATGGCCGACGGCTACGCGCGTGCCAGCGGCCAGGTCGGAGTTGCAGTCGCCACCTCCGGTCCCGGCGCCACCAACATGGTCACCGGAATTGCGACCGCCATGCTCGATTCCTCTCCGATCGTCTGCATCACCGGACAAGTCGGCAGCAAGTTGATCGGCTCCGATGCATTCCAGGAAACGGACATCACCGGCGTGACGCTCCCGGTCACGAAGCACAACTATCTCGTCACGCACGCCAGCGAAGTCGCGCGCACGATTCGCGAAGCTTTCTATGTAGCGCGCTCGGGACGCCCCGGCCCGGTCCTCGTCGACATCACCAAAGATGCGCAGCAGTCGACCTGCGAATTCGATTGGGACGCGGCCCGGCCCCAGCTTCCGGGATATCGCCCGGATCTTTCTCCCGCTCCAAAGGAATACGAGCAGGCGCTCGATCTGATTCACAACGCCAAGCGCCCGCTGATCCTCGCCGGCCACGGCATCATCATCTCCGGAGCGATGAAAGAAGTTCGCGATTTCGCTGAACGCGCCGGCATCCCGGTTGCACTTACGCTGCTCGGCATCGGCGCATTTCCCGCGTCACACCCTCTGAATCTCGGCATGATGGGCATGCACGGCGAAGCCTGGGTCAACCACACCATTCAGGAAGCCGACTTGCTGCTCGCCTTCGGAATGCGCTTCGACGACCGCGTCACGGGCAATCTCAAGACCTACGCGCCGAATGCGAAAAAGATTCACATCGAAATCGACCCGGCGGAGATTAACAAGAACGTCAAAGTCGACGTGCCGCTCGTCGGCGATTTGCGCGAAGTTCTCGACGAACTGTTGCCTCATGTGGAATCCATCGACCGCAGCGAATGGCTCGATTTCATCGACAAGCTGAAAGGGGCCGCCGCCGTTCGCGACATCCAAAATCTTCCGGACAGCGGCCACCTCTACGCGGCGCACGTCATCAACGATCTTTGGCGCGAGACTCGCGACGGAGAAACCATTGTCGTCACCGACGTCGGCCAGCACCAGATGTGGGAGGCGCAGTACTACAAGCACGAAAAAGTACGCAGCCTCATCACCTCCGGCGGCCTTGGGACCATGGGATTCGCCTTGCCTGCCGCGATCGGCGCGAAGGTCGCGCGGCCCGAAGCGGAAGTCTGGGTCGTCGTCGGCGACGGCGGCTTCCAGATGACACTCTGCGAACTCGCCACCATCGTCCAGGAAAAACTCAAGATCAACATCGCCATCATCAACAACGGATTCCTCGGCATGGTCCGACAATGGCAGGAATTCTTCTATGAGCGGAACTATCAGGCGACGCCGCTCCTCAACCCTGATTTCGCCAAGCTCGCGGAAGCGTACGGAATCCACGCAATGACGGTCTCGGAACGCTCGCAGGTTGTGCCGTCGGTGCGGGCTGCTCGCGAGCACGATGGCCCGGTGCTGATCAATTTCCGCGTGGAGCAGGAAGACACCGTCTACCCGATGGTCGCCGCCGGAGCCGCGCTGCACGAAATGATTCGCCGCCCGAGCCCCATTGTCGAGACGGCTGCGGATGAATAGGACAAGATCATGCTGAACACATACGTCGTATACGTCGAAAACAAGCCGGGCGTGCTGACGCGCGTGGCGTCATTGTTTCGCCGCCGCGCCTTCAATATCGACTCGCTCACCGTCGGACGCACCGAGAAGCCGGAAGTCTCGCGCATGACAATCACGGTGGAGGCCGACCATGATCAGGCGCGCCGCATCGAGGCCAATCTCTATAAGCTCGTCAACGTTTTGCTGGTCGAGAACATTACCAACCAGCCGTCGATCGTCCGTGATCTGGCGATGATCAAGGTCGCCGCCACACACGAAGCGCGTTCCCACGTGCTCGAACTGGCCAGCGTATTTCGCGCCCGCGTCGTGGATGTCGCTCCGGAATCGCTCACCATCGAGATCACGGGCGCCGAAGACAAAATCGATGGACTGCTAGAAGTCCTGCGCCCTTATGGCGTGCTTGAGATGGTGCGCACCGGCATTGTCGCCATGCGCCGCGGCAAGGCGTCGTCCTCAGCAGCAACAGCTCTCAATGGCGAGTCGGACGCCGATACCGACGTTGCCGACGAGGGACTTTCTCAATCAGTGTGACGCTATTACCGATCTGTCATCCCGACCGGAGTCTGCCGTTCCTGAAAGGAACGGCAAGCGAAGTGGAGGGACCTTTTGTTTTGAGGTTTACGGCAACTTACTTCGAGGTAGCACTCGCATCCCCTGCAGCCGCCCGCGCCATATCGCGAATCTGATTCAAATATCCGACATACACCGGAATCGGAATATCCGGCGAATCTCCATCATTCAGAAAATGGGACAGCCGAATCTCCATCGGTATCGACCGAATCACCTCGCCAAATCGCGGCATCTGTAAATATTTCACCTTCCAGATCTCCAGCATCAACGAACGAAAATCTCCGCTGATGAATCCCATCGTCCGCCCATCCAGATAAATCCCGTCAAAGTGATATTCGGCCAGCGTCGCGCGAATCGGATCATCCGGCGGCGAGAAGATGTAAACCAGCTGAAACACGTCAGCCAAATCGCCCCACAAAACCTTTTCTTCGAACGCCGTAAAGCGGAAGGGTTTTCCTGTCCGCTGCTGCGCCGTACGTGCGCGGTCGTCCGGCGATAGTTTTTGATTCGCGAGCTCATTTTTGAACCATTCCATCCGCTCTCGCGTCAGGTTGTGACGCAGAAACTCCACCGCGTATGCATTCGGCAAATAGATCTTCGGATCATCATCCAGCCTCTTGATCCACGCCGCCCAGTCTCGCTGATGAAAAATATCAATGACCTTGTCCACATCTCCGATCGTCACGTCCGGGTGATACTTCACCGACTGCCAGAAATGTTCGGTCGAGTCGTACGTCACCCCGTACAGCCGAATGCCTTCCTCAATCGGATACCAGTTCGACAGAACGCGCCCGCGAATCGACGGCGTCGCACTCCAGCAATTCAGCGAGTGCTTCCACTTCTCCTGCACGTCGAGAAAAGCCTCGTCGTAACCTTCGGGCACCGGCTCTTTCACCTGCGCAAGCGCCTGCTGGAGTTCCCCGCGCGTGTGGGTGATGAGCGTTTCCAAGGGTCTCTCGTCGATCATCGAAATAACCCGGCTCTCAACCGCCTGCCTCACCAGATCCCTTCGCAGGGCCTGCTGCATGGATTCGGTGAAATCCGGCCCCGTCCTCCACCGCCGCGTCTGCGAATCGATGTACGGAAACGCCTCGGCCAGGGATTTGAACTCGACCAGACCATGCAGGGCAAAGGTGACGGTGCGCCCGTCCTTCTGAAGCACGTAAGACGGCGTGACCAGCGACTGTAGATTTACGGGTTCAGCCCAAGACGGAACGCTCAAGCTGACCAGGCACACAATCAGCAGTAACCCATTGCATAGACAAGGCATAGCGAAATAAGTCCTTCCGGAAATCTCTTGCGCGACAAATCATCACACGCTTGTCAACCTACTTTCGTTCCACGGAAGGTTACCGAAGTTTTGCCAAACAGCTCCAAATCATTGTTTCTAAACACGTTAGCTGATATTCATGGTGAGGCGGGCCAGCTTCCTCCCACGGGGTCCGTCTCGTTCAAATGACTGGCGCAACCAGCATTGCTATTGGTCTGCCTGAGCACTCGCGCTCTTGGCGGAAACTCTCGATCCCTGCCAAGCTGTTTATCACGCTGATCGTGATCGCCGGGATGGGCACGCTCATCTATGGCGGAATTCACCAGAGCAGCAAGAACATTGCGGAGTTCATTTGCTACGTCGGTATCGCGATCCTGGCTTCGCGCCTGAAAGTCAATCTGCCCGGGATCACCGGAACCCTGTCGGTCAATTTTCTTTTCATCCTGATCGGAGTCCTCGAACTCAGCTTCACCGAGACCCTGATCCTGGGCGCGATTTCAATGCTCGCCCAGTGCCTATATCCGGAACGGCCCAAGGCGATTCAAGTCACGTTCAACGTTTGCGCCGGATCGGTTTCTACAGCGCTGGCCTACGTGGCGTTCCATCACCCGCTGGCCAATCTGGTTATCGACAATCGCCCGATTCTCCTCGGATTTGCGGCGACCGTCTACTTCATCGCCAATGCCGGGTCGATCGCCACCGTCATCTCCCTGACCGAACGGCGGCCACTTTCGCGCATTCTGGTCGATTGTTATTTCTGGTCTTTCCCCTATTACCTCGTCGGAGCCGGAATCGCCGGAACCATCGCCTGGCTCAACCACGCTTTCAGCTGGGAAGCATCGCTGCTTGTCCTCCCCGCTGTTTACCTGATCTATCGTTCGTACCGCCTCTACCTTGGCAAGCTCGAAGACGAGAAGCGCCACGTCGACGAGATGGCGAACCTGCACCTTCGCACGATCGAAGCTTTGGCGCTGGCCATCGAAGCCAAGGACCACACCACGCACGAGCACCTGCAACGCGTACGCGTGTACGCGATCGAAGTCGCCAAGGAACTCGGCGTCAGCGGGCCCGAACTCGAAGCTCTGCACGCAGCCGCTCTCCTGCACGACATCGGAAAACTCGCCGTGCCCGAACACATCATCTCGAAACCCGGACGCCTTACCCCCGAAGAATTCGAGAAGATGAAGATTCACACGATTGTGGGAGCGGAAATTCTCGAACGTGTGCGCTTCCCCTATCCCGTCGTTCCGATCGTCCGGGCACACCACGAAAAATGGGACGGCTCCGGTTACCCCGTCGGCCTGAAGGGAGCCGAGATTCCCATCGGCGCCCGCATTCTCTCCGCCGTCGACTATCTCGACGCGCTCGCCTCCGACCGCCAATACCGTCGGGCTCTGCCGCTGAAAGACGTCATGCAGAAACTCTCGGCCGAGTCTGGCAAGTCGTTCGACCCGAAAGTCGTCGAAGTCCTGCAAAGACGGTACGAGCACCTCGAGCATCTCGCGATCGCAAAATCGGCCGCCGATCCCAATGCGCTGCTTTCCAAGGGCATCAAGATCGAACGCGGCCTCGAACCTGCCGCCGGATTCGAGAACACCCTCGCTCCCGACTACGCCGGCCGCGAAAACACTTTCTTGTCGTCGATTGCCGCCGCACGCCAGGAAGCGCAGGCACTGTTCGAACTCAGCCAGGATCTCGGAGCTTCTCTCAGCTTGGGCGAAACGCTCTCCGTTTTTTCGGTCAAGCTCAAGCCCATGGTTCCGTACGACGCCATCGCGATTTACATCAAGCGCGATGAGGAACTCGTGCCCGAATACGTGAACGGCGACAACTACCGCCTGTTCTCGTCGCTGCGAATCCCTCTTGGCCAAGGCTTGTCTGGATGGGTCGCGCACAACCGCAAGCCCATCATCAACGGCAATCCATCGGTCGAACCCGGATACCTGAACGATCCTTCGAAGTTCAGCACACTCCGATCCGCTCTCGCCGTTCCGCTCGAAGGTGTATCCGGGGTCATCGGCGTGCTCGCTCTGTATCGGGCCGAGCGCGATGCTTTCACTTCCGATCACTTGCGGATCTTGCTGGCTGTCAGCAGCAAGATGGCACTTTCCATCGAAAACGCTCTGAAGTTCCAGCAGGCTGAGAACTCCGCCATCACCGATTACCTCACCGGCCTGCCTAACGCGCGCTCTCTCTTCCTCCAGCTCGATCGCGAACTAGCCCGCTGCAAGCGCGATAACACGACCCTCACCGTCATGGTCACCGACATGGATGGCTTCAAGCAGATCAACGACCGCTTCGGCCATCTCGAGGGAAATCGCGTCCTGCGGCTCTTTGCACAGGCGCTCAAAGACAGCTGCCGCGAATACGACTATGTCGCCCGTATGGGTGGAGACGAATTCGTTGTCATCGCTCCCGGCCTCGCCGCCGATGCCGCCGGCAAAAAGGCCGAGCAGATGCGCACGCTCGCTCGCCAGGCCGGCAGCGAAGTCTGCGGAGAAGACCTTCTTTCCCTCAGCGTTGGTCGCGCAGTCTATCCCGGTGATGGACAAGATGCCGAGCAATTGCTCGCCGAAGCCGACCGCCGCATGTATCTGGAAAAGCAGAAGCAGCTTTCCTATAAAGATCGACGCGCACACCCGCGCATGAAATGCCGCGTCACCATCGAACTGCAGGCGCAGGAGGGTGGCGGCGTTCCCATGTTCGCCAACATCACCGACGTCAGCATGGGCGGATGCTACGTGGAAACCAGCACGATTCTTTCCGTCGGAGCCAAGATCAAGCTCGGCTTCTCGATGGACGATTCTTCTCTTACGGCGGAAGGCGTCGTTGCCCGCCTCGATCCCGGCACCGGCATCGCCGTAAAATTCCGCGAAGTGAATCGCGAAGGCCGCGAACGCATGTTCCGCATCCTGGAGTTCGTGCAGAAATCCACTTCGTTCTACAACAAGCGCTACCTCGACAGCCTCAGTCGAACCTAAACTCGCGCGGCGGTTTGGAGCGTCGTCGCCCGCACAATCTCCGCGCCAATCTGGTGCAGCGGCAAAATTTTGTCGGCGAATCCCGACCGCGCCACAAATCCAGGCATACCCCACACCACGCTGCTCGCCTCATCCTGCACGTAAACTCTCGCCCCTTGCGATCGCAGCATCTCACAGCCGCTCAATCCGTCCTGCCCCATGCCCGTGAGAATCACCGCCAGCGTGCGCGCACCATAGACGTTCGCCACGGAACGGAACAGCACATCCACCGACGGCCGGCAGAAGTTTTCCCGGGGACCTTGATTCGTGCGGACGTACGCGACGCCATCCTCCGACTGCACCACCATGTGAAAATCGCCTGGCGCAATCAGCGCGCAACCCGGCTTGAGCGGCTCTCCGGAAACGCATTCCCGGACGGGAAGCACACATTTCGAGGTCAGCCGCGCCGCGAGCATTGACGTAAAAATTGGAGGCATATGCTGCGCGATCAGCAGCGGAACGGGGAAGTCCGCCGGCAACGACGGCAGCACTCGGGCCAAAGCATCCGGCCCGCCCGTGGACACTCCAATCACCACCACGTGCGCCGGCGGCAGCAAAGGTGGATGCGGAGGAATCGAGAGCTGCGGCCGAAGCTGCTTTGCCTCCGGAATCGGGCTGCCCGGACTCGCCCGTAGATGGCAGAGTGCGCGTATTTTCGGGATCAGCTCGCCGCTGATCGCTTCCAGCGTCGCGGCTCCGTTGATGTTGCTTGGCTTGGTGACGTAGTCCGTCGCTCCGAGCGCGAGCGCTTCCAGCGTGACCGTCGCGCCACGTTCCGTTAGCGTGCTGAACATGATGATGGGCACGCGGCCATTGATCTTCCGCAATTCGCGGACCGTTTCCAGCCCGTCCATTTCCGGCATTTCAATGTCGAGCAGAACAATATCCGGCTTCGCGGGTGCGAATTTTTCGAGCGCGATCCTGCCGTTGGCGGCAGTGGCCGCAACTTCCAGATCCGGATCCGCACCGATCGCTTGGGACAATACCTTCCGAACCACCACCGCATCATCCACCAGCAACACGCGCCGTTTGATGCTTTGCGTCAATCCAGTGACCTTTCTCCAGAGAAGGACGTAACTGCGTATTTGCAAGCCACGCCACTAGAATTCACGGGCCCCTTTCGGCTTCTCCAGGTCGCGAACATCCACTACGCGGTCGATATCGAGCGCCAGCAGCAGCCTTCCCGAAAGTTTGTACACGCCGCGCACCGCTTCGCGCGCGAAGCCTTGCAGCGTCTCCGGAGGACTCTCCAGCGCCTCTTCCTCCACCTCGATCACGTCCCCGATCTCGTCCACCAGCAGGCTCACCGCTCCGTCGGCGCTGCGTACGACCACGTTCATCGGCAATTGCCCCTCGGGACGTTCCGGCAATCCCAGCCGGCGCCGAAGATCGATCGCCGAGACGATCTGCCCGCGCAGGTTGATCAGCCCGCTCACTACGCCCGGAGCTAGTGGAACCCGTGTCATTTCCTGATGCAGGATCACCTCCTGCACCTTCGGCACCGGAGTTCCAAACACATGCCCGTCCAGAAGGAACGTGCAGAATTGCTGCGATGCACCCATACTCGCCGCCTCCTAAACTCTGGCCGCGCACTACGCCGGAAGATCGGGAAAGCTGGATTAGAAAATCCTTAATGATGTTGCCGACGAGTCCGAGTCCCAGCTTTCTCCGGCAAATGCAAGTCCTATCCCGGAAACTGGAACAACGCAAAGGGTCGTAGAGCACAGTCCAGTACCATGAAAAATCGGCGAATCTTGAACCAACTTGAATTCCCTGCGGTTGAGTTCCCCGATCCCGCTTCCGGAGAACATCATGCGACTCTCGTCGCTTGAAGCAGAATTGCCGGGTCCGTACACTTAATAAGTGCACGTCCATGTTCACGGCCGGGGAAGCCCGACGCGGGTTCTCAAGATCTCGCTCTCGGTAACCCTCGTCTATATCGCGCTGCTGGTCGTGGCCGGAATCCGCGGGCACTCCCTCGCCCTGCTCTCCGAAGCCGGACACAACCTCTCCGACTTCCTTGCCCTTCTGCTCTCGCTGGTTGCGGTCTATCTGCAATCGCGTCCGGCCAGCTCAACCAAGACCTACGGATATCACCGCGCCGGAGTCCTCGCGGCTCTGGTCAACTCCAGCTCGCTGGTCGTCGTGTCTTTCTTTATTTTTTACGAGGCATTCCAGCGCCTGCAGCATCCCGAGCCGGTCAAGGCCAGCCTCATGATGTGGGTCGCCGGAGCTGGCGTCGTGATGAACGGCGTGATCGCACTTCTGCTCTACCGTTCCGGTGGCGACGTCAACATCCGCAGCGCCCTGCTTCACGAAGTTGGAGACACGCTCTCCACCGCCGCCGTCATCGCCGGAGGCTGGGCCATCCTGGTTACGGGACATTATTGGATTGACCCGGTTCTCTCGGTCGGGATCGGCGTGCTGATTCTCTGGTCAGGATTCAGCATCGTCCGCGAGACGCTGAACATCCTGCTCGAAGGCACGCCCCGTGGCATGAAGCTGGAGAAAATCGAATCCACCATCCGCGAGGTCGAAGGCGTCAACGATGTCCACGACCTTCACGTCTGGAGCATCGGATCGGAAACCCACGCGCTCTCCTGCCACATCTCGATCGCCGACATTCCTCCGTCGGTCAGCGAACGCATCCTGCGCGACGTGAAGGACCGGCTGCTGCACAATTTCCGCATCGACCACACGACCATCCAGTTCGAGCATGTCGTCTGCGAAACCGCCCACGGATGCGTCATCCCCATCGTCGAGAGCGCCGAGGCGCACGAGCACCACCATCCGCACAGCCACTAAAAGTTTTTCATGCTCAGCGGAGAGCGAGATCGCGAAGCGAGCTCTTTCGGAGCCGAAGCATCCCTACGTTTAAGGTATCGGCCGGCGGTTCAGGAAATTCGCCCACGGCGGGATTCAAAAGTCATCCCTTTTGCTGCTCATATATCTCCTTCGCCCGCTCGATCGTATCCGCATCTTCCGCCAGCTTGTCCGGACGCAACCTCACGATCCGCGGAAACCGCAGTGCATATCCGCTCTCGTGCCTCTCTGATTGCATCATGTTGTTGAACGCCACTTCCAGCACGATCTTCGGTTCCACAACCAGCCGGAATCCCTGATCCTCGACCGTGTGTTCCAGAAACCACTTCGTCATCTCAGCAATTTCGGCATCGGTCAGCCCGGAATACGCCTTGCCGATATTGACCAGGCTGTCGCCGTCCCACACCGCAAACGTGTAGTCGCTCAGCACGCCAATTCGTTTTCCATGCCCGTACTCGACTGCTGTGACGACTACATCAAGTGTGGCCAGCTCGCGTTTCATCTTCAGCCAGGATTTCCCTCGTTTGCCGGGGGTATAAAACGACGCCAAATCTTTGATCATGAGTCCTTCATTACCGCGCGCGCGCGCCGCGACAAATAGCTGTTCGATCTCCTCAGCCGTAGATGCCCGAAAAACAGGCGCACGAATGATCCGCTCATGCCTGAACTCGGGCTCGCTTTGAAAGGCGAGAGTCCCCTGTGGTCCCCCGTGTCCACTGCGGTGAATCGTTTTTCGCGGAGCCGTCAGCAGCGAATCCAATACCCGCGCCCGTTCCCGCAAAGGCCGCTCGAGCATCAACTCTCCATCCGCATAGAGAATGTCAAACACGAGATAAGCGACTGGAACCTCCTGCAGCATCTTGTCGCTCACCTTCTTTCTCCCCAGCCGCTGCTGGAGAAAGCTGAACGGCCTCGCCGATCCCAAATTTCTAGCCTTCTCCTCGCCCGCTTCAGAGACAGCTTCATCCACCACGGCCGCCGAATCCGCCACTCCCGCCGGATACTCCCAAGCCACAATTTCTCCATCGAGAATCACCTCCGACGGCAACCCGGCCAGCGCCGCCGGAAGCTCCGGAAACGACTCCGTGATCTCGTCCCTCGTTCGCGAAAAGATCTTCACCTCATCTCCAGACACGTGTGCCTGCGCGCGAATGCCGTCATATTTGTCTTCGACCTCGGCCTCCGCGAAATAACTCAGCCCTTCTTCCGGAGATTCCACCGGACTCGCCAGCATGAATCCCAGCGGATGCAACAGCCGCAGCCGCGCCTCACCCAGATTTCCCACCGACGCCAACCGCAACGCCCCGCCAATATCGCCGAGCAGCATGTTCGCCCGCTGCACCTCCGCGAGAGTGGCGCCGTAAGCCTTCGCAATCGCTTCTTCGACCAGACTCTCTTTCAGCCCAATCCGCAGATCGCCAGTCATGATCTTCACGATGTACTTGGCCTCAAGCGGCGTCGCCCGCCTGAGCAGCTCGCGCACCACTGCCGCTTTCTCTGCCGGACCTCGCGTCGCCGCAATCCGCCGAAAGGTCTGTTCCACCACGAGAATCCCAACGCCCTGCCCGCTTCGTTGCGGCAACACTTCTCCCGCCACCGCTCCAAGATCCCCATGCTTGCGGTACGCCGCCGTGAGCTCTCCTTCTTCTTTCCCGGTCAGCTCCGCGACAACCCTCCACAGCGATCGTCCGCCAACCTGCAGCGTGGTCTCTTCCCACACCGGAAACGGCCTGCCCGAGAAGAACACCGCCGCAACCACCCCTTCATCTGCCGGCCGCGATTTCAAATACTCCGCCACCAGTCCGGTCTTCACCAGCTTCTTAGTCGTCGCGGCGATGGCGTCACAAGTCCTGGCGAATTCCTTCATCAGATCTCCGAATCTAGCCCCGCCCCCTAGCCTCTAGCCCCTTGCTACCATAAGCGATAACCTATACATTCGCATCGACTTACCCCCAATCGAATCCTCTATCCCCAAGTCCCCTGTGATACCCTAGTACTGCGTCGTGCCCCCTTCAGGAGCATCCAATATTCGTGCGTCTTAAGAACTATCTACGATTTCTTGCAGCCATCCAACTGCTCCCCGCCCTTGAAAGCGGAGAAGAAACCCTTGTCGGCGGACAAGCTGTGCTCGAGGGCGTTATGATGCGCTCGCCCCACGCTTGGGCCATCGCCTGCCGCAAGCCGTCGGGCGAAATGGTCACCATGAGCGAACCCCTCCAGCGCCCCTCCGACAAGCATAAATGGATGGCATGGCCCATCGTTCGCGGAGTGATGACGCTTGGTTATGCGATGACGCTCGGCTACCGCGCGCTGCGTTTCTCCGCGAATGTAGCCATTGAAGAGCTGATGGACGAAGATGCCCACGTAGAGACAGCCGCCTCGCCCGTCCCGCCGAAGCGAAGCGAGGCGGAACCGTCCGAATCCAAGTCCGCCGAGAAAGCCGCTACCATCAGCACCTGGCTCGCCGCGGTTAACATCGTCATCTCCATCGCCTTCTTCATCTTCATGTACAAATACATTCCGCTGCTGGCCGCAACGGAACTCAAGAAATACGATCCCGCGCTCGGCGGACGCATCATCTTCAACCTGATCGACGGCGTCATCCGCCTCGGACTGTTCCTGCTCTTCATCTGGGGAGTTTCGCTCTGGAAAGATATCCGCCGCGTTTACGAATATCACGGCGCCGAGCACAAGACGGTCTTCGCATTCGAGAATGGCGATCCGCTGACGACCCCAGCAGTACAGAAGTATTCGACATTCCATCCGCGCTGCGGCACCAGCTTCCTGATGACCGTGATGCTGATCTCGATCGCCTTCTACATGCTGATTCCGTACACAACGTTCTGGGCACGCTTCGCCGCGCGCATCGTTCTGCTCCCCGTCATAGCCGGTGTGTCGTACGAGATCATCCGCTTCGCCGCCAAACATCGCGGATCGCTCTTCGCCCTGATGACCGCTCCCGGCCTCTGGCTCCAGCGGATCACAACACGCCCACCGTCCGACGACGAAGCCCAATGCGCCATAGTCGCCCTGGAAAGCGCGATGTCCTTAGAAAAAGAGCACGGCGGCGAGCTAGTGATTGCTTAGGGGTTATCCCTCCGCATGTAATGTTGCCGTACGCAACTGAGTACTGGGTACCGAGTACTGAGTACTGGTTTTGAGAACCAACAACTGAGAACTGAGAACTAAATGTTCGAACGCCTCGACCAGATCGAAGCCCGCTACGAAGAGCTGACCCAGGCTCTCGCCTCGCCCGAGATCGTCAACGATTCGGCGCGATACCAG
>DATEJO010000058.1:0-15689 GCA_035277905.1 Candidatus Sulfotelmatobacter sp. | reverse complement strand
CATCCGAAGCGAGTCGATGCCGTGAACGATCCGAACTACTCGTACTGGCACTCCGCCACGTTCTCAAACGACGGGAGCAAGGTCGTCTTCACCGACGAATGGGGCGGCGGACTTGGAGCGCGGTGCCGTCCGAATGATCCGAACAAATGGGGTGCGGACGCGATCTTTCATCTGAAAGACGACAAGCTCACGTTCGCCGACTACTACAAGATGCCGGCAGCGCAGGGCGATACGGAAAATTGTGTGGCACACAACGGCTCGCTCATCCCGGTCCCGGGCCGCGATATCGAAGTGCAGGCATGGTATCAAGGTGGAATTTCGATCATGGACTTCACCGACCCGGCAAAGCCCTACGAGATTGCCTACTTCGACCGCGGTCCGATCGATCCGAAGACGCTGATACTCGGTGGAGACTGGTCGGCGTACTGGTACAACGGCTACATCTACGGTTCAGAGATTGCCCGCGGCTTGGA
Source organism: Candidatus Sulfotelmatobacter sp. (assembly GCA_035277905.1). GTDB lineage: Bacteria > Acidobacteriota > Terriglobia > Terriglobales > Acidobacteriaceae > Sulfotelmatobacter. The sequence continues at coordinate 15,216 of DATEJO010000058.1, read as the reverse complement.
CATCTTTGAGCTGACTCCGACGAAGAATTTGACCCAGAACGAGATCGATGCCGCCAAATCGGTTCAGGTGAACGATCTGAATGTGCAGGACCAGCAGAAGATCGAGTGGCCGGCCACGCTGGTGGTGGCCAAGGCATATCTCGACCAGCTGTCCCGGTCCCAGGCATTGTCGGCGGGACAAATCTCGAAGATCGAGAAGGCGATCAAGAGCGCGGAAAGTTCCAAGATGAACGCGAAGAAGGTGGCGAAGCTGAAGCACATGGCTCCGTCACTCGAAAAGAGCGCAAAGACGGCGAAGACCCCGGCAGATTCAAAACGGATGCACGGACTGGCGGACGTGCTGCAGAACCTGAAGGCAGCCTAAGCGGTTCTGTAGTCTTCCTGAATGCCCGCACCACACGGTGGGGGCATTTTTTGCTCTCGTAAACAGCAGGCACCAAGCTCGCCATCGACCGAGTCAAATCTGGGTGCTATAAGCATGCTAAGCAGAGAGGGTCTTTCTGTGCGGGAAGAGACTCACTTCGCAATTCGTCACGTCCGATTACGGGCGACGACCGGCCCCGCAACAAAATCCACAATCTCGAACGAAGACTCCGGGCCCCAGCGTTCGAACGGAGCCAACATGACTTCACCAGGAGTAAACCCCAGCCGGGAATCGGCGTGGCAAAACCTGTGCCAGGAGAGCGGCTGGCAATGCAAGATCTGCGGGGTCTTTCCCGAGGTCGGCCAGCAATTTGAGAAAAACGTCTGCGAAGACTGCCAGCTATTGCTCAACAATTACGATCCAGCCCCCGGCAGCTGAGTTTGCTTTGCGCAGACACCAGCTGAGTTTGACCCTCTGCGCGTGGGACCTTTACACTGAGGGATGTTCTCCGCCTATTTCGTTTGTGGCTGCCGGGTTGCGTAGATCCGTTGGCTAATCCTGCGGGAGGATTCCCTGAGTCGTCTCCGGAGTTTGGGACTTCGAGCATCTATTCTTGCGGCCTATCTCGGGCTGCTTGCGCCGTTCTGCGCGGCTCAGAATCAGACGCCCATCACCCTCGATACGAGCGAGACGCTATTCGCGGTCCTGACAGCGATGAATGCATGCGGATATGATGCCGACCTGAACATCTCCGACGCGCAGCGCCTTAACATCCGCAGCGAAGTGGAGTCCAACCTGCGCAGGTCGGCCGAAGGGCAGGCAGTGGTCTCGGCCATGTGCGATTGGTACGTCGGGCACAAGGGAGAGGATCCGCAACACGATCTTTCGCGATTCATCTCACTGGCGCTGTACCTGCAGGGACCTCCGCATTTCCTGCCGCGAGTGAAGGAAGACGATATGCCTCCCGATGCGGCGCAGCTCTCGGGATTCGGCGCAGTTCTTGAAAAGTTCTACGACACGGCGAATCTGCATTCGATCTGGGAGCGGCATCGCGCGAACTATGCGGCCCTGATCGAGCGCTATCACGTGCCGCTGGCGAAGATGGTTTTCGACAATGATATCTATCTGAAACTTCAGTCAGGCGGATATCTTGGCCGGACGTTCACGATTCTCCTGGATTTCATGGGCGATCCCAACGAAGCGAACGCCCGCAACTACGGGTCCGACTATTACGTCGTGGTGTTCCCTTCGCCGAATCCTGCAGCCACGGATCCTCTAAAGATGCCGCAAATCCGCCATACCTATCTGCATTACCTGCTCGATCCGATGGCGGAAAAGCACTTCACAGCGATGAAACGGTTGGAACCGCTGCTGCAGTCGGTAAAGCGCGCGCCGCTGGAAGAGAGCTTCAAGAACGATATCTCCCTGCTGGTGACAGAATGCCTGATACGGGCCATCGAAATCCGCACCATGGGGAACAAGCACACGCCCGAGCCGCTGCGATTACAGGCAGTGGATGATGCGGTAAAGCAGGGATACATCCTGACCAGATATTTCTATACGGCGTTGCTGGCATTCGAAAAAGATCCAGCCGGGTTGAGGGCGGCATACTTGGACATTCTGGAAGGGATTGATCTGAAGCAGCAGGAAAAGGCTGCGAATGAAATTCAGTTTGCGCCGCGCACTGCGCCCGAACTTGTGCAACTGTCCCGTCTGGAAGACCGGCGGCTTTTGGTGACCGCGGAGAAGCGGCTGGTGGCAGGCGATCCGAAGGGCGCCCAGGAACTGGCACAGCAAGCCCTCGATAAGAAGGTTGGCGACGAGGGCAGGGCGCTGTTCATCCTGGCGCAAGTTGCCGTCGCCAATAGGAATCGCGATGGAGCAGTCGAGAACTTCCAGAAGGCTATTCAAGCAACAAAGGATCCAAAGGTTGTGGCTTGGTCGCATGTCTATCTTGGACGCATTTTTGATATGAAAGAAGATCGTGCGGGCGCGCTGAACGAGTATCGCGCGGCGCTCACCGCCGGCGCTGCTCTGCCGGAAGTGAAAGCAGCAGCAGAACGCGGCTTACAGCAGCCATATGAGCCTCCCGCGAAGCCGGAGTGAGCTGAGCTAAGGCCCGAGATCAGGCTTCGCAAGGAGCCGGGCACCCGGTGAGATAGAATGCACGTTTGCAGATTTGGCAAGGCATCTGAACTTATGGTTGGGAGTCGAGGAGAACGCATGAAGCGAGCAGCGGTTGTAATCGCAGTGCTGGGAATGTGCGTGTGTGGTTGGGCTCAGAATAAGCCGGCAGGACAGAGTGCTCCGGCGGGACAGGCCACGGCAGCGGCGCCACAGGGGAAGCGTCCGCCACAGGCGAAGACCCAGCCGGAATTTGAGGCCTACAAGGCGGCAATCGCGCTCACCGATGCGGCCGCCGTCGAGAAGGCCGCGGATGATTTTGCCACCAAATTTCCCGATAGCGAACTGCGCGTCGTGCTGTACAAAGACGCGATGCAGAAGTACCAGATGGCCAACAACGCGGACAAGATGGAAGCCATGGCGCGAAAGGCGCTCACGCTCGACCCGGACGATCCGGAAGCTCTCGTAGGAGTGGCACAGGTATTGGCGGAAACCACCCACGACACCGATCTCGATAAGGATCAAAAGATTGACGAAGCCAAGAAAGATGCGGAACGCGCGCTGGCAACCGTCGATACCGATGTACCGACAGCAGGATATCCTCCGGAGAAGATTGATCAGTTCAAGCGCTATATCAAATCGGAGGCCTATGCGATTCTTGGCACGCTGGCATCCAACGCGAAGAACTGGCCGGAGGCGGAAGCGAACCTGAAGAAGTCCGTCGACGCCTTCCCGGAACAGGTGGATTCAGTGGCGGTCCTGCGGCTCGCGGTTGCGCTCGACATGCAGAACAAAGTTCCGGATGCATTGAAGTACGCAAACCAGGCGGTGGATCTTACGAAAGATCGTCCGGATTCTCCGGCAGGCAAAGCGGCTCGAGCCGAGCAGGACCGGCTGACGAAGCTGAGCAGCGGCACGGCGCCCGGACAGCCGGCCCCGCAGAAAAACTAAACCACGGAAGGATTACCCACCGAGTCACCCGTCTGGCAGCCGTAACGGCTGCTCCCGCATCGGCTTCGGTGTCCCAGTATCTGTTATGAAAGAGAGGGAAATCACGGCGCTGGAAGAAGGGCTGGGGTATCACTTTCGGCGGCGGTCGATGATCGAGCAGGCCGTAACCCACAGCTCTCAGGCGCGGGAACAAGAGGCGCAGCAGGCGGGCGAGAGCAAATACAAGATCAGCGATAACGAGCAACTGGAATTTTTGGGAGATGCGGTACTCGCGCTGGTCACCAGTGAAGAATTGTTTCAACGCTTTCCGCAGTTCCGCGAGGGTGAACTTTCGAAATTGCGGGCGCATCTGGTTAGCGAGCGGCATCTAATTCGCGTGGCACAGCAGTTGGAGTTGGGCCACTATCTTCGGCTGGGGCGAGGCGAAGAGAAAAGCGGGGGTCGCGGCAAGACGGCGCTGCTGGTCGACGCTCTGGAGGCCATTCTAGCGGCGATCTACTTGGATGGCGGCCTCGAAGTCGCGCGGGAATTTGTTCTGCGCAACGTCATCGCTCCTGAACTGGAGCGGATGGAGCGCGGCGGCGGAACGCTGCCGATCACAGATTTCAAATCTGCGCTGCAGGAAGCCGTGCAGAGTCTCGGACTCCCACAGCCAGCCTACGTGCTGGCCGAAGAGGCGGGGCCCGAACATAACAAGACATTTACCGTGGAAGCGCGATTGTATTCGAGGAGTGGCAAAAACCCAGAGTTCGTTGGGCGGGCACAAGGCTCGACAAAGAAAATGGCGGAGCAGGATGCAGCCCGCCAGCTGCTGACGTTCCTCGCATCGCGCACGAAGACGACTGAAGAGAAAGCAGCGGCGCGGGCTCCGCAGCCGGTAAACACAGACAAGTAGAATTCATGGAATTGCCAGATCAGCCCGTGGTTGCCTCCCCGCCGCCAGTTCCCCCCAGCTCGCCGGAAACTCCGGTTTCTCAGCCGCCGGATGCGCCCGCCGCACCCGGACCGCGCATCGTCAGCAACTTCAGCAGCGATCTGATCAGTTCCCTGCAATCTTTGGTAGGCACGGTGGTGATCGCGATTTTCGTGATCACATTCATCGTGCAGGCCTTCCAGATCCCATCGGAATCGATGGAAAATACACTGCTGGTCGGTGACTACCTTCTCGTCAACAAACTTTGCTACGGCGGAGGCAGTTTCTGGGATCACCTGATGCCCTATCGGAAAATCTCCCGTGGGGACATTATTGTCTTCCATTATCCGGTCGATCCGACTCAGCATTTCGTGAAGCGGGTCATCGGCCTGCCCGGAGACCGCCTCCGGATGGTGAACAAGAAGGTCTTCATCAACGGCAAACCGATGGACGAGCCATACGTGCATTTTCTGGAGCCCGCGAATAATTTGTTCCGCGACGATTTTCCTCGAACAGACATTCCGGCTTATGGCCTCGAAGGCAAATGGTGGCTGGAAATGCGGAAGATGGTCGAGGATGGCCAGCTCATCATTCCTTCGGGAAACTATTTCGTGATGGGCGACAACCGCGATGACAGCCAGGACAGCCGCTATTGGGGATTCGTCCCGCGCGAAAATATTGTTGGCACTCCGCTGGTGATCTATTGGTCGGTAAAGGATTGGGACCACAATCCCGACCAGTCCCTACAGGGCAGACTGCATCATCTGGCTTATGCGTTTACCCACATCATCGGGATCACGCGCTGGGACCGGACGCTACGGCTGGTACACTGAAGAAGCGATTTTTACGAAAATATTCCGTCGCTGCTGACGACAGACTGAATGGGAACAAAGACGACAGTGCCGAAGAAAGATGCTGAGCTGGCCAAGAAAGCGCCGGACGAAAAACCGAAAGAAACTACCGTCGAATTTCTGGCGTCTCTGGCGGCAGTGCTGGTCGTGGGCCTCTTCATCATTGCTTTCATCGTGCAGGCCTTCGAGATTCCATCGAGTTCGATGGAAAATACCCTCCTGATCGGGGACCATGTTTTCGTCAATCGAATTCAGTTTGCTCCCAAGACGAACTGGATCAGCCCAATCATTCGCTATCGAGACGTGCACTTTAGGGACATTGTTGTGTTTCTGTCTCCGGAAACGCCCGGCCTCTATGTTGTCAAGCGGGTCATCGGCGTACCTGGCGATCGCATTCACCTGCGCAACGGAGTGGTGTACCGTAACGGCGTCGCCTTGGACGAGCCATACGTGTTGCACGATGCCGACCGGCCCTCGGATTCCTATCGCAATGAATTTCCGGCCGTCCCTCCCGATGATGACCCCAATGTCTGGGGCAATTGGGCGGTCGATCTTCCGTCCTACATTCAAGGTGAAGACCTCGTTGTCCCGCCGAATCACTACTTCGCCATGGGCGATCACCGCGGCGTGAGCCTCGACAGCCGCTACTGGGGATTCATTCCCAAGGAAAATATCATCGGCCGGCCAATGTTCATCTACTGGTCGTTTGAGACTCCGGACGATCAGTACCTGAAGACCGCGTGGAGCGACCGCCTTCGCTTCATCCTCGGCCACGAGGTGCTGCATTTCTTCGACGAGACTCGCTGGAAAAGAACGTTCCGGCTAGTTCGATGAAATCTCCAGGAAGGTCAGGGAGGGGGCAGTGAGAATCTTCTCCTCCAAAAAGCGCATCGCGGTTTTAATAGCGTGTATTGTGCTGGCGCTTTTTCTGCTGAGGCCCGGGGCATCGCGACTGAAGTCGCGAATCATTAGCTCCATCAGCGCCGGAGTCGGACGTCCCGTCGATATCGGATCAGTGCACCTTCAGCTCCTGCCCCGTCCCGGCTTCGATCTCGAAAATCTTGTTGTATACGACGATCCGGCGTTTGGGGCGGAACCCATTCTGCGCGCGAGCGAAGTTACGGCCTCGCTGCGGTTGACTTCCCTTCTCAGGGGGCGGCTGGAAATCTCCCGGCTGGACCTGACCGAGCCCAGCCTGAACCTGGTCCATAGCGACAGCGGAAGATGGAATCTGGAAGCTCTGCTCGAACGCACCGCTCATATGCCGCTAGCGCCGACAGGCAAGTCGAAGGCGGAACCGCGTCCGGCATTTCCGTATATCGAGGCCTCTTCGGCGCGAATCAACTTCAAGCACGGAGCGGAAAAGAAGCCATACGCCCTGACCAATGCGGATTTTTCGCTGTGGCAGGATTCCGAAAATACCTGGGGAGTCCGGTTGAAAGCGCAGCCCTTCCGCACAGACCTGAATCTGAACGATCTCGGCTTGCTGCAGGTCAGCGGAACATGGCAACGCGCCGACACCTTTCGCGACACTCCTCTGCAACTCAACGTGGAATGGAACCGCGCCCAACTGGGACAGTTCACGAAGCTGTTTACCGGAACCGACAAAGGATGGCGGGGTTCGATCCTGCTGGATATTGCCTTGACGGGAACTCCAGCCAATCTGAAATTCAACAGCAGCGGTTCGATTGACGATTTCCGTCGCTACGACATCACGACGGGCAACGCGTTACATCTCGCCGCAAGTTGCGACGGTGAATACAGCACGATCACCCATGAATTCCACGAAGTGTTGTGCAGCGGCCCGGTGGGATCGGGACTCATCACCGTCACCGGAGACATGGGACTTCCCGGAAGCCATCACTTTGCGGTCATGCTGCGAGCGGAGAACGTTCCCGCCGCTGCCGCCCTGATGCTTGCAGCCCGGGCGAAGAAGAATCTGCCGGATGATCTGACCGCGGACGGCACCGTCCATGCCGACTTCTCGATGCAGGAAGATGCCGGCCGCGGTGAGAAGCTGAGCGTGAGGGGACACGGTGAAATCGCCGCTTTACACGTTGAGTCTCTTTCGAATAAGGCTGAAATTGGTCCGGAGAATTTGCCGTTCGCATTTCTCGGCGCGAACTCTGGACCAGCTGCACACCAGAAGAATTACAGAAACACGGCAGCCCAGGTTTTTGGCGAGGGACTGACTCTCGAATTCGGTCCGGTCCCAATCGGAACCAGTCATGCATCGAGTGCGTCCGTTCGCGGATGGATCGATCGTGCCGGATACGACATCACTATCAACGGCGAGGCGGAGATTGCGCGGACATTGCGCCTGGCTCAGATGATCGGGGTTCCCGCACTCGTGACCTCCGCGGAGGGCGCGGCACAGATTGATTTGCACATCGCGGGCGCGTGGGCCAACCCGAGCGGATTCGTCGGCCCGACGCCAACCGGGACAGTCAAGTTGCGGAACGTGCGAGTTACCCCCCATAACGTGGGAGCGCCTGTTGAGATTGCCGCGGCTGACATGCAGCTTCTGCCTAACGAGACACGTATCACCCGGCTGAACGCCAAGGTTGAGGGAACGAACGTGACCGGGTCACTCGAGATGCCTCGGGGCTGCGGAATAGCCTGCCCCGTCCACTTTGCGCTCGATGCGAACGAGATTGTTCTCAGCCAAATGACGTCGTGGGCCGATCCTGGTCCGAAGAAACGTCCGTGGTACCGGGTGCTGGAATCCAGTGCGCAAAGTGGGCCGTCGCCCCTGGCAAGCGTTCGCGCGTCCGGAAGCATCCACGCGGACCAACTGATTGTTCACGGCCTCACGGCGAAGCACGTATCGGCAAAGCTCTCGTTGGAAAGCGGCATGCTGCAGATTTCCGGCTTGATGGCCGATTTTCTCGGAGGAAAATATCACGGCGAGTGGGTTGCCGATTTCAGTGTGAAGCCTGCAACCTGCAAAGGCAGCGGGGACTTCTTGGGAGCATCCCTGGCCGGATTGGCCACCGAGATGAAAGACAAATGGGTGACCGGTGTCGCCAATGCGAGCTACGAAATAACCGGACCGTGTCCAGCGGAATTCTGGCAGTCGGCCGAAGGAACGCTGCAGGTCGAGATCCGCAACGGTTTCTTTCCTCATCTTTCGCTTGCCGACACCACTGATCCTCTTCGTGTTACGCAACTCAGTGGCGAAGCCGTTTTACGAGCCGGTAAAATTCAGATCAAAGATGCGAAACTCGATTCCCCAGACGGCAACTACGAGTTGAGCGGAGCCGCATCGCTGACGAAGGATATCGATCTCAAGCTGACCCGCATCAGCGGAGCACAAGCAGGCTATGCAATCACGGGCACGCTTAATGCTCCACGGGTGGCGCCTCTTACCCGAGTCGAGCAGGCGCGGCTAAAACCTGCGCCGGCGAAATAATCTCTACGGCTGATATGCCGGTCCGCGCAGAACCTTCCCAGGAAGCTTGCCCGTCATCTTGCCTTGATCAATCACGGGCACTCCATTCACGAGAACGTATTCCATCCCCACGGAGAGCTGGTTAGGATTATCGAAGGTCGCGACATCATGCACCGTCGCTGGATCGAAGACGACCACATCAGCCCACATGCCCGCTTTGAGCACTCCGCGGTCCGTAAGGCGCATGCGCTGCGCTGGAAGCGCCGAGAACTTGCGGATGGCGTCTTCCAGAGTCAGGGCTTTGTCTTCGCGGACATATTTCCTGAGAATGCGCGGGAACGTTCCATACGCACGCGGATGAGGATGAGCCTGCCCCAGAATGCCTTCCGGCGAAGTGCCTTCCGAATCGTTATCGACCGAAACCCACGGCTGCTGCAGGGCGAGAGTCACGTCCGGCTGTGACATGCCGAAGACCGCAACTCCGGTGGAAGGATCCTGGATCAGGAAATCAAACAGAGCGTCCAGCGGATCTTCGTTCCACATCTTCGCGACCTCCGAGAGACGCTTCCCTTGGAACTGCAGCAGTTTAGGATTCTGGATCGCCCCGATCATGATGGCTTCAGGCCCGGGGACCTCCTGCCACTCGTTATCCCAGTCGCGCGAGGGCGTCAGCATGTCTTTGCGGATGCGCGCTCGCGTCGCAGGATCTTTCAACCGCTCAACAAGTTTTGCGGTGCCGCCGTCGTGCGCCCACGCGGGAATGAACGCCGAAAAATCGTTGTACCACGCGGTGTAAGCGTAGGTGTCAGCCGAGACATCGTTGCCGGCAGCGCGAGCAGCGTTTACCTTTGCGATCAGTTCCGGCATGCGTCCCCAGTTGTTTTTGCCTGCGACTTTGAAGTGCCAGATTTCGACCGGAATGTGCGCCTCCCGTCCGATGCGGAGCGCTTCGTCAACGGATTCGAGAACGGAATCGCTTTCGTTGCGCATGTGGGTCGCATAAATGCCGCCGAGCTTTCCCGCAACGCTGGCAAGCGCAATCAACTCATCCGTCTTGGCGTATGGAGCCGGAGCATATTCGAGTGAGGTCGAAAGTCCGACGGCGCCGTCCTTCATTCCCTGCTCGACGAGAGCCTTCATCTGATCAAGCTGCGCGGGAGTAGGCTGAACATCGGCATCGCCGAGAACCATGCGGCGAACCTGCGTCGCGCCCACGTAGCTGGCGAGATTGATCCCAATGCCCTGCTTTTCGAGACGCGCGAAATATTGGCGGAAGGTGCGCCAGTCGGGATCGATCTTGTAGTGCTCGTAGCCGCTACGGTCAGACTGAATAATGGCATCGTTCAAAGGCGCGGCAGAACCACCTTCTCCCGTGATTTCCGAGGTGATGCCTTGATAAATTTTCGAGGGCAGCCGCGGGTCAACCAGAATGGTCAACTCCGATTGGCCGAGCATATCGATGAATCCCGGCGCGACGACTTTCCCGTCGGCATCGATCGTGCGCCTCCGCGGAGCCGCAGAGAGGTTTCCAATGGCAGCGATCTTGCCATCGCGAATGCCAACATCCCCCGAATACCACGGCGAGCCTGTACCGTCGATGATGTGGCCGTTCGTAATCACAATGTCGAACGGGGGCGTGGACTGCGCAGCTGTGCAAGCAACAACAATAAGTAGGAAGAACAGTAAGTAAATGGTCGATTTTATTGGGAATGATTTCTTCATTATGTGTTCACCTTTATGTCAGAGGGCGAAGGTGCTCGCTAGACAGGCGGCGGGACTTCGCGGTAGTTGCGACTGCTCCTAAAACAATCCAGACGGCCAAGGCAATCCATTCGTAAACGCTGAAGTGTCCTGGGACGAGCGGGACGACCTTCATCAGCGCCATCGCAATCGCGACGGCCAATCCGAACCCCGCGACAGCTTTCTCCACCGCGGACAGATTAATCACCTCCGGACGGCGCCGAGCGAGAGCAAGGCCCGATGCGCAAGCGGCGGCCCATCCAATGGCGCACGCGACCGAACCCACTTCCGTGATCGGTACCAGAATCGCATCTCCGAGCAACATGCAGACGCCGGTCCCAATGCCAACGCATAGGATGGAAACCGAAGGAGTCTGAAATCGGGAATGAATCTTTCCGGCGCGAGGATCGATCATTTCGCGCCGCCCTAATGCAAAGAATAGGCGGCTGGCGGCAACGAAATTGCCGTTGAAGCATTTGAACAACGAAAGCAGAGCCGCGGCCAGAATGATATTCACGATCCAGCGCGATCCAATCGCCTGCTGAAAGGCGACCGCCGTCATGAACTTCTCCCCGATCAGCTGATGCCATGGGGCGACGAATGCCACAGCGGCCACAATGCTCGCATAGAACAATATCCCGATGAAGATCGCCATCCAGATGGCCCGCAGAAAACCGCGCGCGCGAAATTCAGGACTCGCCTCCTCCGCCGCCTTGCCCACCGACTCGAACCCGGTCATGAAATAGGGCACGATCTGAATGACCAGCAAAATCGAAACGAGCGGCGTGTGCGTGAAGAGCGGAGGAAAGTTGACCGTAGAACCCCGGCTCACGCCCAAGCCCACAAAGACGACAAATAGCCCGAGTGTCCCGAAGCTGGTCCAGTTTTGAAACGTCGCGCTCAGCCGAACGCCGCGATAATTCAAGATCGTAAGTAGCGCGGTTAGGCCAAGTCCAACCGCAAGATGCGGGAGGAAAACAGGGCGTCCTGCAACTTTGTAGAGCGGCATTGAGTCGAGCCCGGGCAGAATGTAGGCGGCAATTCTCCCGACCGCTACCGCCTCCCACGGACAGACGATGAAGTAGGCGAGCGTCATCATCCATCCGGTCGCGTAGCTCACCGATCGCGGAAAAACTGCGGATGTATAGGCGATTTCGCCCGCGGCATCGGGCATGGCGATCACGAGCTTGCCGTAGACCCATCCGATCGGAAGCAGCAGCGCTCCGCCAATCACGAAGCCGAGCAACGTGCCGAGACCGCCGCCGCGGAGCAGCCAGTCGTCCATGACGACCAGCCACCCGACCCCAACCATAGTGCCCCATCCCAAGGTGAAGTAATCGGCAGCGCGCAGTTTGCGGGCAAGGGTGTTCACGAGGTCCCGTTGGCGGAGTGGCGCGAATTATAAAGCATTTCCGGTGTGCTATGTTTGGGTGCTGCGTCGCTTCGCAACTCTGAAAAGAGACAATCCATGCCCCGATACGAATATCGCGTTCTGAATCCCACGCCATCGGCGGAAAAAGACTTTCTGCAATGGGTCGAGAAACTCGACCAGGAGTTCATGAATCGCGATCCAGGGCATCGCAGCGACGTAGTGCGCGACGCCTTGCATCAGCTCTATCTGGGACGTCCATACGCGGCGCCGGGCGGTGGACTGGCCGAACGCGTGACGATGCACTCGTTTGATCCGCGCAACACGACGCTTGAACCGGAGTACTACGGCGATGTTGACGCCGTAAAATATGCCGAGCGCAAGCCGCTGATCTGGTTCTGGATGATGTTCGACCGTTCGCCCGCAGGGCTAAATCATTGGCTGGGATACCGCGTCCGCGCCATGCTGGCGCGGCACATCTTCAAGCATTGCGGGAAGAACGTGAAGATCTTCCACGGCGTGGAATTCTCGTTCGGTTATAACCTGACCGTAGAGGATAACTGCACGATCCACAAGTACGTCCTGCTCGATGATCGGGGAGAGATCATCATCCACGAGGGATCGTCGATCTCCGATTATGCGAACGTCTACTCTCACGCTCACGATCTGAACGACGGTATGATCGTTGAAAATCGCAAGACCGAAATCGGACCGCGGGCACGAGTCACCTATCACGCAACAGTATTGAGCGGAGTAAAAGTGGCAGAACATGGAGTGGTTGGATCGATGGCCGTCGTATCGAAAGATGTCTCGCCATACCACATTGTGGGCGGGATTCCAGCGAAGCCGATCAAGGTGAAGTCGATTGCTCCGGAAGAACTGAAGAAGGCCATTGAGCAGAAGTAATTTGCGACATTCGTCCGCCCCAAACGGCCGGTCGCCGCGTGCGCCAGACGCGCTTCTCATGAACCGCTCACTGCGTAAAATCAGCGTTCCGCATGGTAGTATCGAATCCAGCCCCGCATGATTTTTCAACAGTCGACTGACACTGGCAGCCTTGGGATTGCCGTGCTTCGTATCGCCGGGCATTCTGAATAATGACCGCTTCGTCGAAAACTCGGAAACGTGTGCTCAGCGGCATGCGTCCGACCGGAAAGCTGCATCTCGGCAACTACGTCGGCGCGCTGCAGAACTGGGTGGGCATGCAGGATCAGTACGAGTGCTTCTTTTTCATTGCCGATTGGCACGCACTTACCACCGACTACGCCGACACGTCGCGCGTAAAAGAAAATTCGCTGGAAGTGGCTTTTGACTGGCTGGCCGCAGGACTCGATCCAGAGAAATCGGTGCTATTCGTGCAATCCCACATTCCAGCCCATGCGGAATTGCATCTGCTGTTTTCCATGATCACGCCGTTGGGATGGCTGGAACGTGTTCCGACCTACAAGGAGCAGCGCGAAAATATTCAGGATAAGGATCTCTCAACCTACGGCTTTCTGGGATATCCGCTTCTGCAATCGGCCGACATTCTGATCTATCGTGCAGATGTTGTTCCTGTCGGTGAGGACCAGGTCGCGCACGTGGAATTGACGCGCGAGGTCGCGCGGCGGTTCAATTCGTTCTATGGCTCGGCGAATCCTGTTTTCCCCGAGCCGCAGAGCTTGCTCACGCCCGCGGCGAAACTGCCCGGGACCGACGGCCGCAAGATGTCGAAGTCGTACGGGAACACGATCATGCTGGCTGATCCCGAACCCGTAGTACGGCAGAAGTTGAAGACGATGGTCACCGATCCGGCACGCATTCGCCGCACCGATCCCGGGAATCCCGATGTCTGTCCGGTGGGCGATCTCCACAAAATCTTCAGCAGCAAGGAAACGATGGCCAAGGTGAATGAGGGCTGCCGCTCGGCCGGCATTGGCTGTATCGAGTGCAAGAGCTGGGCAGCCGATGCTCTGGTTCAACTGCTGAACCCGATGCAGGAACGCCGGAAAAAATTCGAGGACAATCCGAAGCTGGCCTGGGATATTCTTGAAGCCGGAACGCAGCGGGCACGCAAGGCTGCAGGCGAAACCATGGACAATGTCCGCGAAGCCATGGGCATGTCGCTGCAGTACGAAGCGCCAGCAAGTCAGCAGAATAGATGACAGAAGAAGCAAAACTCGTTTCTGGTAGCGACCCTATCGCACCGGCGATTATCGCGCCCAAGGCGTCTGCGAAGCCCTCGAAGGACGCTGCCAAAAAGGAAGAGAGCGATTTCCCTTTCGCCGTTGCCGTCGGCAATGTCTACGAGGGACCGCTCGACTTGCTGCTCGATCTGATCCGCAAGCAGGACATCGACATTTACGATATCCCAATCGCCAAGATCACGGCGCAGTACCTGGCGTACGTCGAAAAAATCCGCGAGCTCGACGTGAACGTTGCGGCCGAATTCATATACATGGCCGCGGTGCTGATTCATATCAAGTCGAAGATGCTGCTGCCGAAAGATCCTCTGGCGACCGCAGAAGACCAGGAAGATCCGCGCGGCGAACTGGTCAACCGCCTCCTGGAGCATGAGAAATTCAAGTCAGCCGCACAGATGCTCCTGCAGAAGCAGCAAATCGAAGATGCAGTGCTGACGAATCCTGCGCTGAAGGAGTTCATCGACGCGGAGGGGACCGAACCGGAAATTGCGGCCGACGTTATCGATCTGGTGAAGACGTTCCAACAGATTCTCGAGCGCGTGCGGACGCGCCCGGTCCTGAACGTCGATGAAGAGACCGTCTCCGTGGGCCAGATGATCGATTATCTGCGCCGGCGGCTCTCGCTCGAAGACCGGCCGATCCGCCTGAAGCAGATCCTGATGCGGGTCGAGTCGCGCCAGGCGTTGGTATGCATGTTCCTCGCGCTGCTGGAACTCGTGCGGTTGCAGGCAATCCAGGTCCGGCAGGAGAAATTGTTCGGAGAAATCGCCATCCGCAAGCACACGCACTTCGAAGAAGTGATGAACGAACGTGTCGCGGTTCGAGACGATTGGAGATGAAAAAACAGTGGCTAGTGGTCGGTGGCTAGTGATCAGGGAAAATCTTTTCGCTATCCACTAACCACTATTCACCATTCGATTATGTCGCTAAAGGCTCAACTCGAAGCAATTATCTACGCGGCGGAGACGCCGATCACCGTCGAGCAGATGTCTGCTCTCGTCAAAGAAAGCGTTGTTGCCGACGGCATCTCGGACGATGCCGAGATCAAAGCGCGCGTGCGCGCGTCCCTGGAAGAATTGGCCGCGGACTACGGCAACCCTGACCATGGAATTGAAATCCGGCAGGTCGCTGGCGGATACCGCATGTCCACCAAGCCCGAGCAGCACGACTTGGTACGCTCCTTCGCAAAGAGCCTGAAACCGCCGATCCGATTATCGCTGCCCGCACTTGAGACGCTGGCCGTCATCGCCTACAAACAGCCGGTCACGGTGCCCGAGATCAGCGAAATCCGGGGCGTGGATTCTAGCGGAGTGATCGCGACTTTGCTGGA
>DATEJO010000057.1:0-14368 GCA_035277905.1 Candidatus Sulfotelmatobacter sp. | reverse complement strand
CACTGAGGATTGGGGCGGCGGCGAGACCGGAATCGGGCCACGCCATCGCGACGTAGATACGGAGCAGAGCGAAGGTGGCGTTGCGCCGCAACAGGAGCGCGTTGTCGATCAGCTGGCGAGCGGCTTCTTCGGTACGGCTATCGCTGGAGGCGAGCGCAGCATTTCCGATCTGGATCAGAACTGCGGCATTGCGCGCGGCAACCTGGATATACGCTGCCATGGCGCGGAGACGCTCGCGCTGCACGGTACGGAATTCTGCCGCGCGGAGACGGCGACGCAAATACTCGCGCTCGGCGGGATCGATGAGATTCCGGAACGCCTCGACATCGAGAGGCTGAATCTGTCCGGCGATGCCCGCGCTTCGAGAGGCCTGCAGGCTTCGGGAAACGGAATAGGCAAGAATGAAGATCAGCGCAAGGGCTGCGGCGATGATGAGAATGATGGCCAGAGTCATTGGTGTATAAGGCGCTCCAGTTCGCGATTCCAAATTTCGAGGTTGTTCTCGGGTAGTTCAGGCGCGCGTTTTGGAACTTTCATTCGATGAGGAACAAGAAGGTAAAAGCACCAGATCAAAACAGCTACGTGGTAGGCGGCCATATTCGCGATGTCTTCCCATCCGCGATTGCGGACGACTCCACCGCTGACGAGAGCCCAGATCGCAAGATGCTCGCACCAGACGAACCCTGCGCCTAAGGCGATACCAAAAGTAGTTCGATCCCAGGGAATTCGAAAGCACGCGGCTAGGACGAACATAGAGACGATCAATCCGGACGCCGCTAAGTAAATGGTCTGGGAAAGCACGTGGACGCCGCCAATATACCAAGGAGCATTATCCGGAGCGGCAAAAGCTGCCGCCGTCGCCGCTAACAACACCAGTAACACTCCGGAGCCCGACACAAGATTCCGGCCAGTTTTTGCAATTGAAGTCCAAGACCGAAGCAGGTGGTGCAGAAGTTCTCCGATGAGGATAAACTTCAGAATTCCTTCCAGGACTGTGCCGACCCAAAACGCGCGCCACCATGCGACTCCGCTCACGAAGGGCAATAAATCCAAGATGTATAACGAAATGCCCTCCGCGCCAGCAAAGAGGAGGTAGACACAAAAGACTGGATATTCCCGTCGCATGCGGCTTCGAAAAACCGCGATGCAGAGAATAAGTGTAAGTATCTGTGGAGCTAGCCAGAGGTAGTGCCACAGAATTGAGTGTGCCTGCAGCATGGCAGTCTGACAACTATACTGCGCAATGCTGCAGGTCCGCAAAGCTGCCACATCCGTCCGGTTATCGTAACAAGACCGGCGGACGCGTTCCTCGAGGGCAATTATGGTTTACAAACAGTACCATTGCTCCCGCAGCTGGTTGTTCCCCCGGTGCCGTCTGCGCGTACTACGGTTGGGATTACCAATGTGTTAAGAAACAGGACTGCGGCTCCGAGCACGAGTAGCACACGTTTCACGGTTGTTTTCTCCTTGGGACTGCGATTTGAACGGTCATAGTTTCACGAGGGCGGAGTTGTGGCACAATGTGCCCAAAGACCTCTAATTGTTCGGAATTCGTAACAAGATGACGCTGAAATCGGCACTACAGGACGTAAAGGAGACGACACTGGCCGCCGTTTCCGGTCTGCTTGGGAAGCTCGCCTACCTCGCGTCTTTGCGGCGGTCGCACGGCCGATACGAGCACTGGGGCATGGAAATCGTTCACGGCGCGGAGCCATCCGAACGTGCATTGCGCACTGCCCACAATGAAGTGGTCTCCGGAATTCTGCGGACTCCATTGCCTACGTTGCTCGAAGACTTGAAGGAATCCAGCCGCGGTAGCGGGGTGGGAGCGACGAAGTTTGTGGAGGACCTGAACGAACGGTTCGCGGATCTGCTCCCGTCAGGCAGACGGGATTCGCCGACTGGCACCCATCTTAGTTCAGTGCTGCTGGCGCTTTCGAAACTGGAGCGGAATCGAGCGGACGCCACTCGGTCAATTTCATAGCTACCCCAACGATCTGGCCGAGGACTTCGGCTTCTTGCGGATGACGCAGAACGCGCACCGGAACCGGAGAGAGAGGATGCGGTTGCAGAATAAGGTCCTCGCGTCGCATGCTGCACCAGCAGCAAGTATGGCCGTCGCGTGTCTCCACGAAATAGATGGGACGTTCGTACTCGGAGCGCCAGGAGCCTTCCACCACGCGGTTTCGCGTCTCATCGACCTGAATGAAACTTCCCGGAGGAAGAATCGGGTACATGGTGAAGTCCTGGGTGCCGACGTATCCGTAGGTGAAATCGCTGTTGGCGAACTGCGCGAGATACGCAACCGGGACAAGTCCCCATTGCTCAACCATGCGGCCGAGATTTGTTGTGCGGCGTTCGTCAAAGCCGGGGTCCATGCGCACGGGAACCTGGACGGACGACAATCCGGCGAGCGCGTCGGAGACGTGAGACTTCGGCGGGGAGACCAGTCCGAGATCGGCAGCAGTGTTGTTCAGATCGACGCCGTACCAAGCCAGAAGTTCGAGAAGGTCACGGCGATAGATGACCGAAAGAGTGTAGAGCCGGTAAATGCTCGGGAGGATTCCTTTGGTTTCGATGTCGGAAAGCCGGCTCGGCGGAATGGAGTATTCCTCGTTGCGATACCGGTCGGCGATTCGGGCGCTGGAGGTTTCGACGTCGCGCATGGTGAGGCCGAGTTTCTCGCGCAAGGTACGAAGACTTTTTCCCGCGGGCAGCACAGGGATCCCTCCGGAATTGAGGAATGATACCAAAGGCTGAGCATCTTGTAAGCCTTTATTCCGCGCAAAATTTGTACGATCTTGATTTGTTACGAAATCCGAACAGATTTTGGAATTGATTTTATGCGGTATTTTGTGAATACGTGAAGATAACCACGCGCTTGGGCGCGGCGGACCGGCCTCTGTGGATATCCCGAATTTGTTCGGAATTCGTAACAGACTAATTTGCGAACGCTGCTTGAAATCTCTCCGGCATTCTAGCCGTTGGCGCATTCAGGGGCCATTGTCTTTGTTGCTTCCTCGACCCGAGTTCCCCGCTCATTGAGAAGTGAATGACATTTGTCACGCCGCTTGCGTGATGGATGGCACTGGTGCGCCGGGCCACATTCCCGCATGATGCAACCAGTGGCGGGAACGAGTTGATCCATCCGCAATTCCCGCTGAAGGGCGCAAGCCGGGAGCGTTTCCAATGATTGCAGCCTTAGAACAACCGCAAAGGGCTGAGCATGGCAGCAGTGACATGGTCGTCGCCAGCCTGGATGGCGTGAATAAAAATTATGAGAACATCCGGGCCTTGAGCCATGTAGATTTTCGCGTTCACGCAGGAGAAGTTGTGGCTCTGTTGGGTCCGAACGGAGCAGGGAAAACCACGGCCGTGAAACTGCTGCTCGGACTCCTACAACCAAATGCGGGGAAAGTTCGAGTATTCGGAGGTGACCCTGTGAATCCGGAAAACCGGATGCGCACGGGGGCGATGCTTCAGGTGGGACGAGTTCCAGAAACGCTGCGCGTCCGCGAGCACATCGATCTGTTTTCTTCCTATTACATGAAGCCGATGCCTGTGGCCGAGGTTCTGGCTGCGGCAGGGCTGGAAAAGATTGAAGACCGGAAATTCGGCGACCTTTCGGGAGGCCAGAAGCAGCGCGTGCTGTTTGCCCTGGCAATCTGCGGCGATCCGGATCTGCTGTTTCTTGACGAACCGACGGTCGGCCTCGATGTCGAGGCGCGGCGCATGTTGTGGGACGAGATTCGCGCATTGGTACGCCGCGGCAAGACCGTTCTGCTTACGACGCACTACCTGCAGGAAGCTGATGCCCTGGCGGATAGAATCGCCGTCATTAACAAAGGGGAGATCATTGCGGAGGGAACTCCGGCGACGATCAAGGCTCAGACGGCGGGCAAGAAAATCCGGTGCATCACCAATTTGAGCCTGGGTGTGCTGCGGCAGATCCGAGGGGTGACAGAAGTCAAGGAAGACCGCGAGGCCGTGGAGATTCAGACGAGCATCGTGGAGCCCCTGGTCCGCGAACTGTTGGCAAGAGATGCGGCGCTCTCGGGCCTGGAAGTTACCAGCGCGGGATTGGAAGAAGCATTTTTGGCCCTCACTCAGGACAGCGGGAAAAATGGCAATCAAGCGAGCTAAGTTTAATTCGGGCAGCCCGAAGTCGAAGAAGGAGACGCGATGAGTACCGCATCCGTGGCATTGAGCAACACGCAGATTCAGCGATCCCCGGGACACACGGCGACGATTTATTTGAAAGAGGCGAAGTATGAGTTCATGAAGAATCTTCGCCTGCGCGTGTACACCGCATCGGTGCTGAGCTTTCCGATCATGTTCTACGTGTTGTTCGGACTGGTCCTGAACTCAAAGAACGCGATTGCGGGCACTCGCGTGCCGACGTACCTCATCGCAACCTACGGGACTTTCGGTGTTATGGGCGCTTCGCTTTTTGCAACGGCTGCCGGACTTGCCTCAGACCGCGGTCTGGGATGGCTGCAGGTGAAGCGCGCGAGCCCGATGCCACCATTTGCCTATTTCGTCGCGAAGATAATCACGAGCATGATCTTCAGCGCGATCATTGTCCTCGGACTCTTTGCGCTCGGAATCGGATTCGGTGGAGTACGCATGCCGGTCGGCCAATTCGCGGGGTTGTTCGGAGCGCTGGTCCTGGGTTCGTTACCATTCTCAGCCATGGGATTGGCGCTCGGTTATTTCACCGGGCCGAATTCGGCCCCTTCGACTATCAATCTGATTTACCTGCCGATGTCGTTCTGCAGCGGGTTGTGGGTGCCGTTCATGTTTCTGCCAAAGTTCGTGAAGCAGATTGCGCTGGCACTGCCGCCGTATCACCTTTCGCAACTGGCGTTAGCAACAGTGGGAGCCGGCGGCCATGAATCGGCGGCGACGCACTGGGAAGTGTTGGTGGCATTCACCCTGATTTGTCTGGGCGTGGCGCGGATCGGCTTTCAGAGGGATCAGGAAAAGATGTATGGGTAGATCAAGTTTCAAGGTTTCAACGTTTTCAATTTCCAAAGTTTTCACACTTTCAAGTTCTGAGCTTTGTGTATGAGCACGAATTACAAAAAATCCGTTGGTTGGGGAGTTGTGCTGGTCCTGCTCGGCCTGCTGGCTCTGATCGGCGGCGACAAGTCGCTATTGATTTTGGTTCCGGCGGCCTTGCTGGTCTGGTACGGCGCCCGACCGGTTCTTGGGAGTGGCCGGAATTGACGGGAGGGGCGACAATAAGCGTATGCCGCTGATCACATACGATCCGGACGCAACGTTCGGAAACCCAAATATCAGCCATTTCAAGTTGAAGCCCTGGCAAACGATCTTTAAGGACAAAGACCACGGCTGGAGTCCGTTGCTGTGGGTGGTGTACCTCGGATTTTTCTATATCGACCCGGTGATAAGTCATGCGAGCGCACGAATCTGGGCATTCGACATCGCCGGTGGCGTGGTGTTTTTATTCCTCTACCTTGGCCTATTCGCGCTGGCCAATCCGAACCTCTATATCCACATCGGGGGCATGCTGCTGCTGGGAATAGCGTTCATGCCGATCAATTCGGGGGCATGCACTTTCTTTATTTATGCGGCTGCGATGCTTCCGTTTTGCGTTGATACGAGAACTGCGGCGATCGTCGGCCTGCTCACGGTGGGAGCGGTCGGGGCGATTGAGGGACTCTTTCTTCACATCAACAGCTGGACTCTTTTCTACTCCACCTTGTTTCCGATCATCATTGGAGCTGGGAATACGTTCTTCGCCGAGCGCAACCGGATGAACCGGAAGCTGCGCAAGGCGAATGAAGAGATCGAGCATCTGGCCAAGGTAGCGGAGCGCGAACGCATTGCGCGGGATTTGCACGACGTTTTGGGACACACGCTGTCGGTCATCACGTTGAAATCTGAGCTGGCGGGGAAGTTAATTGAACGCGACCCGGAACGCGCGGGAAAAGAGATCCGCGAAGTCGAGCAGATTTCGCGGCAGGCGTTATCGGACGTGCGCGATGCAATCCGCGGATATCGCTCGAAGGGACTTGCGGCCGAACTGGCGCAAGCGAAATCGACACTGGAAACGGCTGGCCTGACGGTTCAGTGCGATGCTGCGACAACCATGCAACTTCCGGCAATGCAGGAGAGCGTTCTTTCCCTTGCGGTACGCGAAGCTGTGACGAACGTTGTGCGGCACGCGCGCGCCACGTCGTGCCGTCTGCGAATCGAGCAACAGAATGGATCGTGCCGCCTGGAAATTGCTGACGATGGACAGGGGTTCGTCACGATCGAAGGCAATGGATTGCGCGGAATGCGGGAACGCGTCGAGATGCTGGGCGGAACGCTGGAACGGCGGAATAAATCCGGAACGACGCTGACGATCACGTTGCCGTTGAAGGAATTGCCAGCGAGAGATTTTGCAGGAAGTTTATCGGACGACGAGAAGCCGGAGCACGAGCTTGAATCCTCCCACTAGCGCAACAAGCAGGAAAACAATTCGGGTGGTGCTGGCCGAAGATCAGGGGATGGTGCTCGGCGCGCTGGCCGCACTGCTTGAGATCGAGGGCGACATTTCAGTAATTGCCCAGGCGCGCAACGGGAAAGAGGCGCTCGAGGCGGTGCTGGCTCACAAACCGGACGTGTTCATTACCGATATTGAAATGCCGCACATGAGCGGGCTTGATGTCGCGGCCGAGCTGAAGCGGCGGCATACGGGCACCCGGGTGGTGATCGTTACAACGTTCGCGCGTGCCGGATATCTGCGGCGAGCTCTGGAATCAGGCGCCTCGGGATATCTGCTGAAAGATATGCGGGCCGAAGAACTCGCTGATGCGGTGAGGCGCGTGCATCAGGGATTGCGCGTGATTCATCCTGAGTTGGCGACGGAAGCGTGGGGCGAAATGGATCCGCTGACCGATCGCGAACGCCAGGTATTGCGGCTTGCGGGAGAAGGCATGGCCAGCTGCGACATCGCAGGCGAGTTGGGACTTTCTGACGGTACCGTCCGGAACTATCTTTCCGAAGCAATCAGTAAGCTGGGGGCCGGCAATCGCGTGGAAGCGGCGCGGATCGCGAGAACGAAAGGCTGGCTGTAGTGATAGGGCTGCCGGGATCCGACGCTCGCCTTCGGGCCTTCAGCCGCAATTAATTTTCCCGCACGACGCCGGACTCCTGTTTTGTCATCGTCTTGTACGCCCAGGCCATCCGCGGGGTGTTGTGGGCGATCCCGATGTGACCCTCGCGGTTGAGCACGATGATGCCGCCGTGTCCATTGACGCGCTGCTTCAGATAGTTCATTGCCTCTTGCGCGGACCATTCTGGAAGATTGCCGGCTTCGATCCGGTCGGCGGTCCATTTGGCGAGAACAAGTTTCATGATGGGTTCGCCCCATCCGGTAGTTGAGGCGGCTGCGCTGTGATTGTCGGCGTAGCAGCCGCAGCCGATGAGGGAGGAATCGCCGAGGCGTCCAGGGGCTTTGTTCAGCGTGCCTCCCGTGGAAGTGGCGGCGGCGATGTCTCCATCTCGATCGAGAGCAACTGCTCCGACCGTGTCGTGCGAGATCGTCGTATCATCCGAGTCCTGCTCGAACATCTCCTTGCCATGGCTGTTGGCTTCGGCCTGGTATTGACGTAGTCGCTCGATCTCGCGTGGAATGACGAGATCTTTATTCTTGCAGAGAGGGAGTCCATGTTGCGCGGCAAATTTCTCGGCCCCCTCGCCGACGAAGTAGACGTGCGGACTCTCGCTGAGAATTTTGCGTGCAGCGCGGATAGGATTGCGAAGATGCTCGACACAGCCGACGCCGCCGGCGCGAAGCGTGGCGCCGTCCATGATCAGAGCATCGAGTTGGACGCGGCCGTCGCGATTGAGGAAGCTGCCACGTCCGGCGTCAAAGGTTTCGTCGTCTTCCATAATGACGACGGCTTCTTCGACGGCGTCCAGCGCCGAGCCGCCCCTCTCAAGCACACGCCATCCCGCGGCGAGCGCATTGCTCACGCCGCGGATGTGAGCGTCGACCATGTCATCGGGCATGGCCCAAGCGCCGCCGTGAACAACCAGCACTGGATTGGTTGGCAAGGAATGTCCCCAGACTCGATGCGACTGCATAGCATAGCAGGAAGACGGCGGTGCGTTCCCACTTCTGAGCCGGGGCTTTCGTCCCACAATCGGAAGCTTCCTTTTAGTCTTCCTGGGAGCGCGAGCCTGCAGGACGAGCCGACATCAGTCCGATGGCAATAGCGAGGTCGCGCGCACGTTGCAAATCAGACTTGGGAGCAATCGCGGGACTGGCCTCCTCGTATCCCTCGACTCCGTAGTAAAGGGCGCGATCGAAAAACTGCGTGAGGAGTTGTTGCAATTCCAGTTCGCCGTGCAGTTCGACGATATTGTCGGCGAAAGCTTCCTGGCGCAAAAAATGCCAGAGATGATCGCGCGTGAGCATGAGGGCCCACGTGAATTGATGAAGGCGGACTCCCTCGGACGCGCGACGCGCACCGATCGCCCTGAAGCGCCCGGCGACGTCCTTCTCGGTTTTCTGGAGCAGCCAATCTCCCAGGTTGTGGTAAAGCTCCCGGGCGGCCCGCTGAAGTTCCTCGGCCGGAATTCGGCGGAAATCAGACGTGCGATCGGACATGCGGATGTTTTCGGTTAAGCCTCGCGCAAGTATTTCAGAGTGCGTTTCAATCAGGTGCACCAACTTCATGCCCAACATTATTTTTTGGACCCCTATTTAACAAGATGCTGTGGATATCGGTTCGGATGCACGTTCTGCGCTACCAGATGTATCGTAACACGATACAGTTAGGGATATTTAGGGACGGCAAGTCCGAGGACTGGTTTGGGAACCGCTTAAGACAAATCGAGGGCCGTCTCGGAATCTGGCGTGCTGGATTGCGAGGCGGCCCGTGCTTGCAACAACATTGACTTGCTGTGAAGACAGTACAGACCTTCTCGCTCGCGGGGCAAATACAGTGGATTCTGTAAATAACACCAGTGATATTGCGTAAATGTTATTGGCCGCCCGTTCCGCGCTGGTGCGCGCTACGCCGCCTGGCCTGGCGTTAACGCTGCTGGCGGATCCTGGGTGCGGGTCCAGGTATACCGCATGCGGTGAATGACAGTGATGGTGCTTAGAACCGCGATCACCCAGAGCACGGGAGCCATGCGGTTGAACAAAGCGCCAAGAATTACCAGGACGAGGCGCTCGGGGCGCTCCATAAATCCAACACGGCAGGAGCCGATCAGGCTTTCAGCGCGGGCACGCGTGTAGCTGACCATGATCGCGCTGATCATCACGAACGCTGTGAGGACGACATAGAAAAAACGCTCTCCGCGCGCGTAGAAGACGAGCAGTCCCAGGAACTGGCTGGCGTCGGAGTAGCGATCGACGACTGAATCGAAGAAGGCTCCGAAGCGGGTGACGCGGTTCGTCGCACGCGCGACCTGTCCGTCAACAAGGTCGAAGAAGCCGGAGAAAATGATGACCAGTCCGGCGTAGATGAACATCCGTTTCTGGTTCGACGCGTTGGCGGAGCCGAACAGGATCGCGGCCCAGGTATTCACGACCAGGCCCATAAAAGTGAGGACGTTTGGATTGATGCGCGAGAGCGCGAGCCAGCGGACGATGGTGTCGAGAAGGACTCCGCACGCACGGCCGAAGGCGGAGGTCCACGAGATGCTCATGAAATGACTATTCTAACCACAAAGAACAGCAAGTTCCACGATGGAGACCGGCGTTCTGGTTCTTCGTTTTCTTTGCGGTTCATGATCTTGGATTAAGCCTGCGCTTCCTTGGGGCCATCTTCAACTTCATCATGGATGGTGCTCAGGCTCAGGATTTCCAGTTCACGTTTGCCATTGGGCGTGACCACGGTGGCTTCGTCCCCGACCTTTTTGTTCAGCAGCGCCCGGCCGATCGGGCTGGTGGTGGATATTTTGCCGGCGGCGACGTCGGATTCTTCGCTGGTGACCAGCTTGTACTCGACCTCTTCGGCCTTGGTGTTGTCGTAAACCTTCACGGTAGAACCGAGGCCGACCCTGTCCTTGGGAATATTGTTCATGTTGATCATGGACAATTCGGCGAGGCGCTTACCGAGCTGGCGGACCCGGGCCTTGACGAACTCCTGCCGCTGCTTGGCCATGTGGTACTCGGCGTTCTCGCTGAGGTCGCCAAGGGCGGCGGCTTTCTTGATTTCTTTGGGAAGTTCGTGGATCAACTCGTGTTCGAGCGCGTTGATCTCTTCCTGCAGTTTGCGCTTAATTTGATCGGTCATTGTGTACTTAAAGGCCGGGTTATGAACAGGCTTGAGACATTATAACCCTGGGCTTCCGGCTTGGGGCTTCCGGCGCTCGCGGCGTATCGATTTCCGGAAATCGAGCACAAAGTTGGATTTATGGCTTCGGCTCGACCTGTCGAAGCCCGTCGGATTCCCTACAAACAGAGCGATTACCCCCGTAATCCCAGCAGGTTATTTTTAGTTCATCCACGAATCCAGCAGTCCTACCATCGGATATATGCGGAAAGAACATGAGGACGGGGATCTGAAGATCCGGCTCGTCCTGGCGGGTCTAACGATATTCGGGATGATCGTGCTGGCGGGCACGTATCAGGGAAACATGGTGCGTGGGGCAGCGTCGGATCCGGCGCCTCGCGTGACGGCCATCACACAAGTGACACATGATGGCTATCGCAAAGAAAACCTTCTGGCCGACGACTCGCAGCTTTATGTGACCGAACTGCCGCAGTCGAACCGCGTGATTGCGAAGGTGCAACTGCCGGGGTCGAACCGGTCGATTCTGGCGAGTCCATTCGCCAGCCTGCAAGCGCTCGACTTGTCACCTGATCATTCGAAGCTGCTGGTCTCTTCCCGCTCGGCATCCGGAGAAAACGAACTCTGGACTCTGCCGGTCGCTAAGGGCGCTCCCCAGCGCGTTGGCGATCTGAGCGGACGAGATGGGGCGTGGTCCGCGGACGGTAAGTTGATGGTATTTGCCAAGGGAGCGACTCTGTACGTCGCGAGCGGAGCCGGAACGGATGCGCATGAGTTGTACACGGCGTCTGGATCGGTTTTTGCACCCCGGTTTTCACCGGACGGACGACGGATCCGGTTTACGGTTAGCGATACTGAACAGAATACGACCGCGTTGTGGGAAGTCGGCCGTGACGGATCGAGTCCGCATTCTCTGCTGGCCGATTGGCCGTACAAGAAGACTGCATGCTGCGGCAATTGGACGTCCGACGGACAGTACTACATCTTTCAGGCGAGCCAGGGTATACCGAACACCAACCTCATCGTGACCAGTCTCTGGGCGCTCAGCGCTGATGAAGATGCTGCTCCGGCGCAAATCACAGCCGGGCCGATGTCGTTTGGGAATCCTTCCCCATCCCCGGACAACAAGAAGATCTGGGCCATCGGGGTGCAGCCGACCGTAGAAGTCGTGAAGTATGAGGCGGCAAAGAAGAAATATGTTCCGTTGATTCCAGGCCTTTCGGCAACGGACGTCGATTTCTCGGCTGACGGCAAGTGGATTTCGTATGTGGCGATTCCGGAAGGGACATTGTGGCGTTCGCGCGCCAATGGTTCGGACCGGCTGCAGTTGACATCGGGAGACGAACGGACTGCATTGCCGCGCTGGTCGCCCGATGGGAAACAGATCGCATTCGTCAGCATGAAGGCGGGAGAATCGTGGAAGCTCTACATTATTCCAGCCAATGGCGGAGCACCGCGCCCAGTTGTGAAAGAAAGCGGCAGCCAAATCGATGCGAACTGGTCGGCAGACGGTCAGCAGCTCATGTTCGGCGATTACAGCCGCGACAACGGTGGCATGAATATCCGGCTGCTGGATTTCAAAACGGGGAAGCTGACAGTAATCCCGGGATCGCGAGGCCTATTCAGTCCAAGGTGGTCGCCCGATGGAAAGCACATCGCGGCGATTTCTCCGGATAACACAACCCTGATGCTGTTCGACTTTGAAACGCAGAAGTGGTCGACGTGGCTGAAAGAATCGGCCGGATCGGTAAGCTATCCGGTCTGGTCGGCCGACAGCAAGTATCTGTGTTTTGATGATCTCGTCAACGGAATCGAGGCGATTCGCCGGGTAAAGGTCGGAGGCACGGCTCCGGAGGAAGTCTTCGAACTGGAAACGCTGGAGCGGTATCCGGGCGCGCTTGGGTTGTGGAGCGGCCGGGCAGCGGATGGATCGTGGATGTTCGTTCGAGATCGCAGCACGCAAGAGGTTTATCAGTTGAGTATGGAATTGCCGTAAACGGGAGTCCGAAGGGACGAGCCAAATGGGGAACAAAGGGAGTGCAGCCCGCCAGGCAGGCCGACGCGGGGTGGTATTCGTACTCAGCATCGTGACACTGTGCGCGTCGTGGAGCGGAATCGCCCGGGCTGCGCAAACGTATGAGACTAGCGGAGAGGACCGGAAAGTGATCAGCCGGGTCGATCCGGATTATCCGGATGCCCTGAAACGGCTTTATATCGGTGGGGTCGTGCGGGTAGAAGTGCAGATTGCGCCAAACGGAACCGTGAAGAACACGAAGCTGCTGGGCGGAAGCCCGATTCTTGGCCAGTCGACGATGAAAGCGATCAAGCAGTGGAAATATGCCCCCGCGCCAACCGAAGCGACACTCACCGTTAAGGTTGAGTTCGATCCGCACCGGTAAATAACATCCTCAGCGCAGCGGAACACAGAGTTTTTCAGACACCTCTTCCGCGGGCACCTTTCTTCATCGAATCTACGCTCCACGCTCCTGCACTGTTACGATCTTCTCAATTTCCAGTCAAAATAAGAACGGCTGTTGTCGATCTGGCGCCTCTTCGTTCGACGTTCTCACAGAGGGTGGGATCGGGAGTTCCGGTGTCCAACCCAAATTTCATAAGGAGAATGAACATGAGAGTCATGGTGATGGTAAAGGCCAGCAAAGAATCCGAAGCTGGAGTACTGCCCTCTACCGAGCTTCTAACAAAAATGGGAAAGTTCAACGAGCAACTGGTTAAAGCGGGAGTCATGCTGGCTGGTGATGGGCTGAAGCCGACTTCGAAGGGCAAGCGTGTGCGCTTCTCGGGAGCTAAACCCACTGTGATCGACGGCCCATTCGCCGAGACTAAGGAACTGATTGCCGGATATTGGCTGTGGCAGGTGCGCTCGATCGACGAGGCGGTTGAATGGCTGAAGCGGGCTCCATTTGAGAATGGCGAGGAGGTAGAGATTCGTCCGATTTATGAAGCGGCTGATTTCGGCGAGAATCTGACTCCCGAATTGAAGGAACGGGGAGAACTGTTGCGGGAAAAGCTTTCCGGGAAAGAATAGCAAGGTTCGTGAAATTCCTGTCGATTTTGCGCACGGCCGTTCGATGTATTCATAGAGCGCGGATAAAAAGGCTGGAAAGCCAGAGACGCTGGCTCACAACCCGAGATTAAGGAGATCAACGATGAAATTCCTGAGTATTTTCAAGACTGTAGAGCGCAGCACTCCTCCGACTCCGGAAGAGATGGCATCCATGGGAAAGCTGATCGAAGAGGGAATGAAGAAGGGCTGGCTGCTCGGAACCGAAGGATGCTTGCCGACGAAGCTGGGCGCAAAGGTCCGGCGGTCCGGAGACAAGATCAGCGTGACCGACGGGCCGTTTACGGAGACGAAGGAGGTTGTCGGCGGATTTGCGCTGCTGCAGGCGAACTCAAAGGAAGAGGCAATCCAGTTGGCGAAGGACTTCCTGAAGGTCGCTGGGGAAGGCGAGTGCGAACTGCGGCAGATCTACGAAGCCAACCAGTCGAATCAGGTCAGCTGCGCGGAAGCCGAAGCGGTTGCGCTCAAGCGGTAAAAGATGGTGTGATCGGTAGTCGTGGAGACTACCGAGACACATCGTGCGATTGAGGCGGTCTGGCGGATCGAATCAGCCCGCCTCATCGCAGGATTGACACGCATCGTGCGCGACGTGGGTCGCGCCGAGGAACTCGCGCAGGATGCGCTCGTCGCGGCGTTAGAGCGGTGGCCGAAGTCAGGTATTCCGGAGAATCCGGGAGCCTGGCTGATGGCCACTGCGAAGCACGGTGCTATCGATTCTTTCCGTCGCGACGCCCTTATTGACCGCAAACATGAAGACCTCGGGCGGGAAATGGCCGAGCGCGAAATGCGGGTGCCGGACCTTGCAGCCGCCATGGATGACAACATTGGTGACGATCTGTTGCGGCTGGTATTCATTGCCTGTCACCCGGTGCTCTCGACCGAAGCCCGCGTTGCCCTGACGCTACGCCTGCTAGGCGGGCTCACTACAGACGAAATTGCTCGAGCATTTCTTGCCGCCGAGCCGGCGATCGCGCAGCGAATTGTGAGAGCGAAACGAACTTTGTCGGAGGCGCACGTTCCGTTT
>DATEJO010000056.1:0-15284 GCA_035277905.1 Candidatus Sulfotelmatobacter sp. | reverse complement strand
CTGGCGATATCGGCGGTCATCGTTCACAAGCTGCCATTTCTCTCCACCATCGTCCGAGCGGAACAGCCCGCCCTTTTCCGCCTCGATCAGCGCATAAACGCGATTCGGATTCGGCGTCGTCGCGACTCCGATGCGTCCGATCGTTCCCTCGGGCAATCCATTGCCGGTCAGTTTCTTCCACGTGTCCCCGCCATCTGCTGACCGGTACAGCCCGCTACCCGGCCCTCCAGACTCCATCGTCCACGGCTTCCGCACCGCCTGCCACATTCCAGCAAACAGAATGTTCGGATTCGAGAGATCAAACTGAATGTCGATTCCCCCGGTCTTGTCATCCACATAAAGAACCCGCTGCCAGGTTTTTCCTCCATCGCGCGACCGGAAAATGCCTCGCGTCGTATTGGGCCCGAACGGATGCCCGAGCGCCGCGACGTAAACAACATTCGGATCCTTCGGATCGACGATCATTCGCCCGATCGAATACGTGTCTCGCAGCCCGATGAACTTCCACGTCTTGCCCGCGTCAATGGACTTGTAAACGCCATTCCCCATCACGATGTTTCCGCGGATGCACGCCTCGCCTGTCCCCACGTAAACGACATTCGGGTCCGATGGCGCTACTGCGATCGCTCCAATCGAGGGCGATGCTTCGGGAAATTTGTCCCATAGGGGCCTCCAGTTCAGCCCGCCGTCAGTTGTCTTCCACATCCCTCCGGCAACCGCTCCGAAATAATAGGTATCCGGCTGGCCCGGCACTCCTGCCACAGCCAGCACACGCCCGCCGCGAAACGGGCCAACCAGCCGGTACTTCATCCCCTCAAATACAGATTTCGGAGCTTCGGGTTTCGGTGGAGGAACCACACCTGCTTCTGGCGGAAACTTTTCTTCCGCCGGTTCGCCTGTCGCTGTTGGAGTGACGCTCGGCTCAGACGGCTTATTCGGCTGGCGGCGTTGCGCAAATACCATGGTACTGACCAACAAAATAGCGGCGAAGTAGCAGGAGTATTTCAAAGGTGACCTCCAAGCATGAAATGGAAAGAAGTAAATGTACTCTTCGCGGAAAACGTTTGTACACCCGATTTTTTGGGGAATCTTCAGGCTGCGCGCTGAACGCTTATTGGTTCTTTGATCGCGGACAAGCCATGGATCTGCGAGCGCCGATCCGTTGGCGTCTGGAGTACATTTTATTTTCGCGAGGGCCACCCCATCCGCGAAGCTGCTATTTCGCCTCACCTGCGACTGAAATGCGCTCCACATGCGCCTTTTCCAGCTTCGCATTCAGCTCGCGTAACTGTGTCTGCTTGAACTCCGTCCACCGGGCAAGGCCAGCTTTCATTGCGGCTGACGACTCGTTGTACACCTCCATCGCCTGCGCCGGCACCGTGCGATCCCCGCTCTCCACTACCCTCAATGCGGCGGAGAAGCCCGCACTTGCCGTTGCAAGTCCCATCCCGTTCGAAGCCTCTTTACCGCTCAGAATTTTCCCGATTTCCGTTGTTGCACTCGCGACGCCAGATTCCAGCTCAGAATGACCGGCCACCTTGGATTTCACTTCAGCTAACTGCTTCTGCGTCGATCCGATCTCTCCCAAGACACGCCGGGCATCCAGAGCCGCTGAGTACATCTCAAGCCCCAGCTTCAGCTGTTGCCCGAGTTCCTCAGATGTCGCGGGTGATCTCGGATCCATTGTGACCTTCAGCGGCTGCGTCCAGCTCTTCCCGTCGACCGTCAGGCGAACCTCATAGTCTCCGGGCACAGCCCGCGGCCCATGCGGACTCCCGTATCCTTCATCTCCTCCCGCATCCGCTGCACCGCCGCCCCACTCCAGATTCCACACAAACCGATGCATACCGGCAGTACGCTCGACAACCTGCGGCTTCGGAAACCATCGTTCCGCAATCGGCATTGGCGGCCGCTTGATTTCAGCCGGGCTGTCCGACGAAAAACGGCGAGAGAGGTTCCGCTTCGCGTCGACAATCTCGATCGATACGTCTTTCGCCGGATTCTTCAAAACGTAGTCGATCATCGCGCCATTCGGCGGATTCTGGGCCGTTGCTTCCTCCGGAGGAAGCGGCGTCCCCGCGAACGGATCATTATCGACGCGCGTCGCCGTCGCCGGGCGATACAGAAATGCGCTCTCGGCCTTCCCAGCCTCGGCAGCCTGCCGCAGCACAGTCATGTCATCCAGAATCCAGAACGACCGCCCATGCGTCGCGACAATCAGATCATCTCCGTGCACCGTCATATCCCGCACCGACGTCACCGGAAGATTCAACTGCAGTGGCTGCCAGTGATTTCCATCGTCAAACGAAACGTAAATGCCGAATTCAGTCCCAGCGAAGAGCAATCCCCTGCAAACCGGGTCTTCCCGCACCGCCCGCAAGAAAGAAGAAGGCGGAATTCCGTTCGTGATCTTCTCCCAGCTCGCCCCGTAATCGCGCGTCCTATATATATAAGGAGCTTGATCGTCGAGCCGATGCCGGTCCACTGCCGCAAACGCCTCGCCCGCGTTGAAGTGCGACGCTTCGATCAGCGAGATCTTGCTCCACGGGCTGAGACCCTTCGGCGTCACGTCCTTCCACGTCTTTCCTCCATCACGCGTCACGTGAATCAGGCCCGTATCGCTGCCCGCCCATATAAGATTTCCGTCCAAACTGGAGGGCGCAATTGTGAACACAACTCCGTATCCGCGTTGCATCGCATTCTCGACCGTAATCTTGCCTTCTTGTTTCGATTTCGATGAAGCAGCTCCGGTGAGATCAGGACTGATCGCGTTCCAGTGCAGCCCACCATCCACGGTCTTCATCACGTATTGCGTTCCCAGATAGAGCGAGGTTTTGTCGAATGGAGAAAACACCAGAACCGGCGTCCACGGATCCCGATATTTGCGCTCGTTGATTTCCGATCCCCAACTCGGAAGAGGCCATGGCGTAACGTCCTGCCCGAACGATGTCCGCAGATCGTAACGTTCCACGCCTCCGTACGTCTGCGACACATAAACAATATCCGGATTCTTCGGATCCGGCGCCATATACCCGCTCTCGCTCCCACCCGCCGGAAACCAGTCGCGCGGCGTGATCTGGCCATGATCCGCGCGGCTCAGAACCGCGGCGCTGCCGCTATCCTGCTGTGTGCCATACACCACGTATGGAAAACGGTTGTCCGTAATGACGTGATACATCTGCGCCGTCGGCTGGTTGTACCAGGTGCTCCATGTCTTTCCGTAGTCGAGGCTGATCGTCGTTCCCTGATCTGTGCCGAGTACCATCCGGGAAGAACTCTTCGGATCAACCCATATCTGGTGATAATCATCCCCGCCCGGCGCTCCACGAACGATCGAAATTGTCTTGCCTCCATCCTCCGACCGATACAGCGCCACATTCGGCACGTAAATGACGTCTGGATTCTCGGGATCGACAGTAATATTCCCGAAATACCACGAGCGGCTGATCAGTCGTTTATCCGCATTGATCAGTGTCCACGTATTTCCGCCATCATCCGATCGATACAATCCGCCCTTCTGCGGAACGTCGATGAGCGCATAGACTCTCTGTCCATCACTCGAAACTGCGACGGCAACGCGCCCCCAATCTCCTACTGGCAGTCCGCCACCCGTAAGCCGCGACCACGTCTGACCTTCGTCTTGCGACCGATACAGTCCGCTGCCCGACCCATCCAGCGGCGCGTACGTACTCCACGGCGGACGTTGCGCATGCCACGTCCCTGCAAGCATCACGCTAGGCATGGCGGAAGCGATGGCCAGATCCGAGACTCCAATCTCGGATCCCGTGTCGAGGACCTTCTTCCAATTCGCGCCGCCGTCGAAGGACTTGTAAACACCTCGCTCGTTATTCGGGCCGTAAGCATGCCCGAGCACACCGACAAAGACGACATTCGCATTCCACGGATCCACCACGATTCGGCTGATCTGCCTTGAATCGCCCAAGCCTAAGTACTGCCAGGTCTGACCCGCGTCGCTCGATCGATACACGCCATTCCCCGATGCTAGATCCGACCGGATATCCGCCTCGCCCGTCCCGACATAAATCACCTTCGGATCCGACGGGGCTACCGCGATTGCGCCGATCGAAGCCACCGGCTCGTGATCGAAAATCGGCTTCCAAACCACTCCCGCATCCGTCGTCTTCCACACTCCGCCATCGACGGACCCGAAGTAGTACGTGGTCCCATCTCCCGGCACTCCTGACACAGCTACGGCTCGCCCTCCGCGAAACGGCCCGATCAGCCGCCACTGCAAGCCGTTGAATAGTTCAGGCGCAACCTGGCCACGAGCGCTGATCAAACTGAAATTGGAGACAAAGCAAGCAAGAAGAAAAGGTAGGAGACACTTCCGCAATGTCGCAGTCATGATCTTTTTCGGTCACAACAGTTTAGCGGATTAGACGACGAATGGGGATTTGGAGAAGTTTCAGCACAGCGTCGAACCGGCAGCAGCGTTCCTTCCCAAGGCAAGGACAGTGCGGAGTGGGCGTACGTGACACCCTGCGGGTCAGATCCTGCAGATCAAAATCCTGCAAATAGATTTGCAAATGTACCAACGATTTTCGCTGATGAAAATTACAACACTGTTCAGGCGCTTCTGATCGCACGCACCTGAGATCTTAACTCGCTAATCGGACGCGTGCACTTCACGGCGATCTCAAACCCCGCGCCTGGCGCCAGTTCTAGCACGCGCACTACTTCTCCCTCGGCGTGAAGCAAGATTGGCCGTCGCGAATTTCGGCCCACGACGTTCAGAGTCAAATTCACCGCCGTCGAAATCGGCAGTACATCCTCTGTCTTGACAAGCAATCCACCGAGGCTTACGTTCTTGCTAACACCATCAACTTTGCGCGCTACCTCGCCTGCAGGAAAACTTAGACAAACTGGAAATTGAAGATGAAATCGGCGGTACCTTCGCGCTTGCGAATATCGAACGGAATGCCCCATGCGGCTGATCTTAATTGCTTCTTTCTTTCATCAACAGATCGCGCCGGGACAACGCCGAACGTACATGCCCGTTCGTATACCTCTTTGATTACCTGCCGATTACTACAGCTAATACTGTTCCGGTACTGAGTATTACTTGGTTGTGCTTTCGCCGTTCCGCGTGATGTACCACGGTTATCTATTGTTTTTGGACCCGTAGGACAACACTGGTGGGGATGAGCCGTCCCCCGGTCCAGTTAGTGGTGCAGCGACTGGTTACGGTTTTCTTGGCTCGACGCAATGATAGACACGGCAAGAAAACTTCGCTCGAAACATTTTGAAAAACTGCTCGGCGGACTCCTCCTTTTGACGAGTCTCGCCATCCTGTCCGGTTGCCAGGGTCTCAGCGCGGGCGGCACCGGCATTCAGAATCCCGGAACTCTGGGCGCAAATCTTTCCAGCATCAGCTTCGGCAGCGTCACGGTCGGCAAGAGCCAAACCATCTCCGGAACCGTGATCAACAACGGTAGTTCCAGCATCACCGTTTCGCAGGCCAGCATCAGCGGCGCCGGATACACTCTCACCGGCATGACTGCGCCTGCAACTCTCGCCTCTGGGCAGAGTGCGAGTTTCAGCGTGAAATTCGCCCCGACCAGTTCCGGGACTTCGAACGGCACTCTCACCGTCGTTTCCAACGCCTCGAACACCACGCTGGCGATACCTGTGTCGGGAACGGGCACCGCCGCGGTCGGCACCCTCGGTGCGAGTCCATCCTCTCTGGATTTCGGTACCGTCACTGACGGGCAAAGTCAGACGCTCTCCTCCACTATTACGAACACCGGCAGCGCGAGCGTCTCGATTTCTCAGGTTGGAATCACCGGCACCGGATTCGCCGTTAGCGGAATCACGACCCCTCTAACTTTGACAGCCGGTGGGACCGCGACGGTTAGCGTCAAGTTCGCTCCAACTTCCTCAGGATCGGTCAGCGGAACAGTAACCATTACCTCTGACGCGTCGAATGCGTCTTTGACGATCGGAGTCTCGGGCACTGGCGCCACCGCAGCCGGACAGCTCTCCATCACGCCGTCCACCCTTGCTTTTGGCAGCGTCGCCGACGGCACGAGTGCCTCCGGCACCGCGACGCTGAAGGCGACCGGCGCGAATGTGACCGTCACCGCCGCAAGCACGAACAATTCCGTCTTCACGATCGGCGGCCTGTCTCTGCCGGTGACCATTGCGGCAGGGGCCAGCTTGCCGGTCACCGTTACCTTCAGCCCGCAAACCGCCGGCTCGTTCACTGGCACGCTCACCGTCACCAGCAACGCTTCCCCTTCCTCTTCGACAGAAACTCTGACCGGAACCGGGACCAGCATCACCAGCAGTCACACAGTCAACCTGTCTTGGAATGCCAGCTCTTCTCCCAACATCTCGGGCTATAACGTCTACCGGGCGGTGTACACCACCCAGTGCGGCTCGTACTCAAAGATTAACCAAGTCTTAAACACGACGACGCTCTACACCGATTCCACGGTCGCAAACTCCACCTCCTACTGCTACGCGGCCACGGCCGTCAACACCACCAATCAGGAGAGCGGATACTCCAATATCGTCAGCAACGTGCAGATCCCATAAGCCAAACCGGAAGTTTTAGCTCCTTCGCCTTCGATCCCGCCCTGCCGGCGGGATCTTTTTTGCCCCTCCGAGCACTCATGCAACTCCCCGGCCGGAGCGAGCCATTCCCGAAGGGAAGGTCACGCGGAGGGGGGACGCTTGTGCCTTTGGACTATAGCTCGCGGGTATTCCAACCTCCGGCATCGGCCCACGGTTCGGCCTTTTTCGTTTTGGAACCGGGCCCTCCGGCCGTAACCAGATATGTCCTAACGGTATCTTTGCGGCTTTTTGGTGACCCGGCACACTGAATCAATGAGACTCCCCCAGTCCAGCACTACCCCTTTCTCCGTTCGTCTTTCGATTGTTACCGGTTTTCTCCTGATCGCAGGCTTTCTTCCGCTACAGGCGCGCTCAAGCCAGCAATTGCAGAGCAATCCTGCCAACATCAGGTTCGGATCCGTTGCCATCGCGCAGTCGCAGAGCCAGTCTGCCGTCTTGAAGAATAGCGGGCAAACGAGCGTGACGATCACCGCCATCGCTGCCAGCGGTACGGGGTTCAGCGTTTCCGGACTGAGCCTGCCCGCGGTGCTAACCGCCGGCCAGACGGCCACGATCACCGTGACATTCGCTCCCACCAAGACCGGTTGGACCAACGGCAGTGTCACGGTGACCAGCAACGCCTCCAACCCCACGCTTCAGCTGGGACTTCGAGGCACCGGAACCTCTGGCAGCATTTTGACGCCGGCTCCATCCAGCCTCTCCTTTGGACAGGTCAACGTGGGCAGCAACTCGTCGCTTTCGCTCGTCCTGACGAACTCCGGGTCATCCAGCGAAACGCTCACCGCATTTCAGGTGGTGGGCAGCAGCTTCGGAGTAAGCGGCCCCACGCTTCCGATCACGCTCAATAAGGGACAAAGCGTCACGCTCAGCGTCACCTTCACACCGTCAACGACTGGCTTGCTCAACGGCAGCGTCTTCGTCCCCGGCCCGAACCTCAACGTTCCGATGTCCGGAACTGGCTCCACGACCACCGCGGGCCAGCTGAGCGTGACGCCGTCAACCCTGAGCTTCGGCAGCATCGATATCGGCAGCACCGGCTCGCAGCCATCGACTATCACGGCCAGTGGAGGAAGCGTCACAGTATCTTCAGCATCCAGCAGCAGCTCTCAGTTCACCGTCTCGGGAGCTTCTTTCCCTCTCACGTTGAACTCCGGGCAGAGCGCGCAAGTGAACATCATCTATGCGCCGACGACCAGCGGATCCTCCTCCGCTACGCTGACCTATACGACTTCCACCAGTTCCCGGAGCACAGAATCTCTTTCTGGTACCGGCGTGTCGCCAACGTACAGTGTGACTCTCACCTGGACTGCCAGCACGTCGTCGGTGACGGGATACAACGTCTATCGTGGAACGACCTCCGGCTCTTACACGAAAATCAACACCTCGCTTGACCCCAGCACGACCTACACCGACAACGCCGTCGTCGCCGGCACCACCTACTACTATGCAGCCACCGCCGTAAACTCCAGTGGGCAGGAGAGCGGCTACTCCTCCCCCATTCAGGTCTCTATCCCTTAACGCGAATCAGAACCGTTCCCGACTTTGTCGTCCCGACCGCAGCATGCCATTCCTGAAAGGAATGGCATGCGGAGTGGAGGGACCCTGTGTTTTCTGGTCCGCCGATTTAAACCCCCTAGCCTGTGTTACCTTTACCAACACTGGTGTTGTGGGACCACACCTGATCTTCTGCCAGACATAAACGAACGTTCTCCAGGGAGATCTCTTGCGCCAAGCTCAACTCGCTCTTCTTCCTTTCTGTTTAGCCGTTCTTACCATATTCGCTACTGCCCAGAACGCCTCCACGCCCGCTCCACCCCATGAAAAACCTATCCATCTGAAGCACGTTCTCGTCATCGCCCAAACCAAGGGATTCGAGCACGATTCCGTCCCCGACGGCATGGCTGCGATCTACAACATGGGCCACGACACCGGACTCTGGGACACAACCCTCCGCACCGACACTGAACTCATCACGAAAAAAGATCTCGGCCGAAACGCCAAGAATCTCGATTACTTCGACGCCCTTGTCTTCGTCAGCACCACGGGCGAACTCGATCTCGACGATAGCCAGAAGCACGACATGATCTCGTTCATCAAAGACGACGGCAAAGGCTTCGTCGGCATTCACGCCGCCCTCGACACCAACTACAAGTGGCCCCAATATGGAGAGATGATCGGAGGCTGGTTCGACCAGCACCCCTGGTCCACGTTCAACGCGCCCATCATCAACGAAGATCCAAGCTTCCCCGCCGTCCGCCACTTCCCTCATGAGTTCGTCAAATACGACGAGATCTATCAGCCCAAAGACTGGTCCCGCGACAAAGTGCACGTGCTCCTCAGCCTGGATCCCACGAAGCTGAATTATGAGAACAATCCGCGCATCCACCGCACGGACCACGATTTTGCCGTCGCCTGGGACAAGATGTACGGCAAGGGCCGCGTCTTCTATTCCACCCTCGGCCACACCGAAGAATCCTGGAGCGATCCCGACATCCGCAAAATGTATTTCGAAGCGGTGAGGTGGGTCCTGGGCATGACCGAAGGCAGCACCGCTCCTCATCCGCGGCCGCAAATGTCTGGCGAGGCCCGCTGACCGGCAATGATGAATCTTCTCGGATCAACCCTCAGCCGGATCGCCTGCGCCCTGATCGTCTGCGCAGTAACTATTGCGCCTGTGAACGCGCAGCAGACCGCGCCCGTTGCACGGAAGTCCTATCCACCCGATCTCATCAAGAAAGGTGCAGCCCTCTTCCGCCAGGACTGTTCCTTTTGCCACGGCCGCGACGCAACCGGTGGCGAAACCGGCCCCGATCTCACTCGTTCCCGTCTGGTCCGAAGCGATATCAACGGCGACAAGATCAGCCTCGTAATCCGCAACGGTCGCCCCGACAAAGGCATGCCTCCGTTTGACCGCACCGACGATCAGATCGCCGGCCTCGTCGCCTTCATTCACACGCAGCAGAACAACGCCGCGACTGCCAATGCACGCGGAAACGGCGGCCGCAAGGGCGTCGATCCATCCGATCTCCAGACGGGCAACGTTGAAGCAGGCAAGCAGTTCTTTGAAGGTGCAGGCGGATGCACTGGTTGCCACTCATCAACGGGAGACCTGGCCGGAATCGCATCGCGTTACAAAGGCCTCGAACTTGAGGAGCAGATGCTTTACCCGCGCCGCGCGAAATCAAAAGTCAGCGTCACTCTCGCATCGGGCGAAACGATCACTGGCAGGCTCGCGTATCTGGATGAATTCACCGTCGGCCTCATCGACGACACAGGTTTCTACCGTTCATGGCGGACCCGCGACGTCCAATACAAAATCGACTCTCCGGTGAACGCACACGTGGATCTTTTCCCGAAGTACACCGACGAAAACATTCATGACCTGATGGCATATCTGCAAACGTTGCGCTAGCCGCACGATGAATTGATGAGAATCCAAGAGGCCACAACCAGGATGAGCTTCATCACCACAACATCTCTTACCGCATCGATCGCACTTCTCGCCTTCGCACCCGCTCGTCCCGCCGTCGCCCAGGGAGCCACGCCACAGATGCTTCTCCATCCGTCCGTCGACAGTTGGCCCATCTATCACGGCGACTATTCCGGACGCCGCCATAGTTCCTTGCAGCAGATCACTCCGCAGAACGTCAAGAATCTTTCTCTCGCCTGGGCCTTCCAGACTCATCAGCAATCCGAAATCAAGTCTTCGCCTCTCTTGGTCGACGGAATTCTTTATTTCACAGTCCCCGAAAACATTTGGGCGGTTGACGCCCGCTCGGGCCATCAAATCTGGCACTACACGCATCCCCGCAGCCCCGGCGAACACATCGGACATCGCGGCGTTGCCATGTACAACCAATATCTCTTTTTCGTAACTCCGGACGCCCACCTCGTCTCGCTCAACGCCAAAAACGGAACTGTACGCTGGAACGTGCAAGTCGCCGACGTCACCAAGGGCTACTGGACCAGCATGGCTCCTCTCGTCGTCGGGAACCACGTGCTCGTCGGGGTCTCCGGCGACTTCGACAACCTCACCGGATACATCCGCTCCATCGACCCCGAAACCGGCGCGACGCAATGGCAATGGAATTCCACTCCTCCCGCCGGAACTCCCAACCAGACCACCGGCGGCATGACCTGGATGACCGGCACTTACGATCCCGATCTCAATCTCGTTTACTGGGGAACGGGCAATCCCACGCCTGTTCTCAACGGATCGACGCGTCCTGGAGACGATCTCTACACCTGCTCGATCGTTGCGCTCAATCCCGATACCGGCAAGCTCGCCTGGGGATTTTCGGTTTCCCCGCATGACACCCACGACTGGGATGCCGTTGAAACTCCTGTTCTCGTCGACGGAGATTTTCACGGCCAGCCAAAAAAGATGCTCATGCAGACCTCGCGCAATGGCTATTTCTTCGTTCTCGATCGCACGAACGGCAAAAGCCTGTTGACCGTTCCTTACGGCCCGGTGAACTGGAGCCTCGGCGTCGACAAGCAAGGCCGTCCCATTCCCAATCCGGAGAAAGAGCCCGCTCCCGACGGACGCCTCATCGCTCCCGACGAAGGCGGCCTGACGAACTATCGTTCGCCCAGCTTCGACACAAAGAACGGACTCTTCGTCGTCAATGCTCATCCCAGCTGGAGCATCTACTTCGCGAAGCCTGCCGACGGAGTTTACGGATGGGCAGGTGCCGACTACGATGTCTGGGGCAAAGCCACGCTCGAAGCGATCGATTATCAGACCGGAAAAATCCGTTGGACGCACGAGCTGGGCCCATGGGGATCGGGCGCCGGTGTACTCACCACCGACTCCGGGTTGACCTTCACCGGCGACGCCATGGGCAACTTTCTCGCCCTCGATTCCAGCGACGGCAAGACACTCTGGCACGCCGGCTCTGGCTCCGAGATCGTGAGTTCGCCGATCACCTACGAACTCGACGGACGTCAGTTCGTCATTACTAGCAGCGGCGGAGTCCTGTTCGCCTGGGCTCTTCCGGAATGACGGCAGCCGATTCGAATCCTCCGTTCAGGCTCTCGACGCAATACAATTTACTGTTTCATTCATTCTGAGGATCACGATGGTATCTCGTCGCAGTTTCCTGTCTGCTCTATCGGCACTTCCGATCTCCCGTCTTCTTCCTCGCGGCAAATCATCAAGCCCCGCTGCTGTCACACCATCCGCATCCTCCACCGAAGATCCAATCAAATTCGTGAAGATTTCCATCGGCACCGGCGGACATGGCCACACCTACCCCGGCGCAACCGTTCCCTTCGGCATGGTGCAACTCAGCCCTGACACCTACAACGACGGCTGGGACTGGTGCTCGGGCTATCACTATTCCGACAGCTCCATCATGGGATTCAGCCACACCCATCTCAGCGGTACCGGCGCGGCCGACATGCTCGACTTTCTGCTGATGCCCGGCACCGGCCCCGCGAAAACTATGCCCGGTTCACGCCAGAATCCCGGCGAAGGATACCGCTCCCGCTTCAGCCACGAAGAAGAAATCGCCGAGCCGGGCTATTACTCCGTCATCCTTCGCGACTACAACATCCGCGCCGAACTCAGCGCGACCGAACGCGCCGGCATCCATCGCTACACCTTCCCGCAGAGCGACACCAGCCACTTCATCCTCGACCTCGTCCACACATACGGAAATGCCGAGATTCTCGGGTCCAACCTGAAGATCGTCGGGAACGACACCATCGTCGGCGGCCGCAGCGTCAAAGGCTGGGCAGCCGGCCGCGAGATCTATTTCGCGATGCAGTTCTCCAAACCGTTTCGCGAATTCCAGATCATCTCCGAGGAAAAGCCGCTGGACTCCCAGACTCGCGACGCGAAAGGCACGTCGCTCAAATGCCTCTTTCATTTCGACACGAAAGAAGGCGAGACAATCCTCGTCAAGACCGGACTTTCCGGTGTCAGCATCGAGGGGGCGCAGCATAATCTTCAATCCGAAATTCCCGCCTGGGATTTCGACAAAGTCCGCCGGGACGCCTATTCCTCGTGGAGCAAGAATCTCTCAAAGATCCGCATCAGCACCTCGAATTTGCGCCACAAGCGCATCTTCTACACGGCGCTTTATCACATGATGCTCGCGCCGACTCTTTTCGATGACGTCGACGGCAACTACCGCGGCATGGACGGCAAGGTTCACCAGCTTCCCGCCGGACTGCACAACTACAGTACTTTCTCGCTCTGGGACACCTACCGCGCGGAGCACCCCATGTTCACTGTCTTCCAAAGAGAGCGCGTGCCTGACTTCGTCAACTGCATCGGACGCATGGCGCATGAAAGTCCCGCCGGAGTGCCCATCTGGCCCTTGCAAGCAAAAGAGACTTTCTGCATGACCGGATATCATTCCAGCTCCGTCGTCGCCGAAGCGCTGACCAAAGGCTTTAAGGGAATCGACTTCGCCAAAATCTATCCCGCTTTCAAGAAGCGCGCCATGGTCGATGACTATCGCGGCCTCGGCTTCTACCGCACGCTTGGCTACATTCCCTGCGACAAAGAAGAAGAA
Source organism: Candidatus Sulfotelmatobacter sp. (assembly GCA_035277905.1). Taxonomy (GTDB): domain Bacteria; phylum Acidobacteriota; class Terriglobia; order Terriglobales; family Acidobacteriaceae; genus Sulfotelmatobacter. The sequence continues at coordinate 2,163 of DATEJO010000056.1, read as the reverse complement.
TCCGCCAGCAAGACCATGGAATATTCCTACGACGATTGGGCTGTCGCGCATCTCGCACAAGCCGCCGGAGAATCCGACGAGGCTAAACTTCTTGTCGATCGGTCGAAGAATTACAAGCACCTCTTCGATCCCAGCACCGGATTCATCCGTTCCCGCCTCGAGAATGGCGACTGGGCCGAGCCCTTCACCTCCACCGAGATGGGCTACTCGAAAAAATGGCGCGACTACACCGAGTCCGATCCCTGGGAGACCACCTTCACTGTCCAGCACGATCCTGAAGGATTGATCGGCCTCTTCGGAAGCGCGCAGGCCTTCATCGAAAAGCTCGACACACTATTCACCACGAGTTCTCAACTCCCGCCCGACGCGCCTCCCGACATCGCCGGCATGGTCGGCCAATATGCCCACGGAAACGAGCCTTGTCACCACATGGCCTATCTTTATTGCTACGCTGGAGCCGCGCACAAGACGCAGGCTCGCGTGCGCAGCCTTCTCGATCTCGAATACGACGACCAGCCCGACGGCCTCGCCGGCAACGAAGATTGCGGACAAATGTCCGCTTGGTATGTCATCAGTTCTCTCGGCTTCTACGCGGTCGATCCCGTCAGCGGCAATTATGTTTTCGGCAGTCCGCTCTTCGACCACACGGAAGTTGAACTGGGAAGTGGAAAGAAGCTAGTCATAGAAGCCAAGCGGAATTCGCCCGGAGATCAATACATCGAATCGGTCACCCTCAACGGCAAGCCGCATTCAAAACTGTGGTTCCGTCACGCCGACATCGCCAATGGCGGCACCATAGTCTTTTCCATGAGCAGCAAGCCGAATGAACAATTCGGTGCGGACAGAGATTCCTGGCCTCCATCGCTGAAGATGTAGATCAGTTTTGAAATTGTCATCCCGACCAAGTGGCTGGATCGGCAAAGCCGAGCCAGCCGCGCGTGGAGGGACCCTTTGTTCCGCGCCCGCTCTCAAAAACGAAGAACCGGGACGAGTCGTCCGATCAGCCCGAAGGTCCATAAAACTTCCGCCACTCCTCCGCCATTTCGTTTAAAGTATCCCTTTCCCGTTAGCGTAAGTCACTCCACATCACCACCACGAAGTGCCGTGAGTCAGGAGAGACCATGAAGCAGAACCCCACTTCCGCCGATAGCCCTCATAACCCAGTCTCCCGTCGTGAATTCCTCGCTCAATCCGCCACTGCCGCAATCGGATTTTCTATCGTGCCTCGCCACGTCCTCGGAGGTCCCGGCTTCATTCCTCCCAGCGATAAAGTGAACCTCGCCTTCATCGGAGTCGGCTCGCAGGGCATGCGCGTCATGCTGAAATTCCTGCACGAGCCCGATGTACAGGGCGTGGCGGTCTGCGACGTCAACAAGAGCGGTGCCAATCACCCGCAGTGGTCGACCCACGAGTTCTGCAATTCCGTCCGCAATCTTCTCGGCGTCTCCAGCGGATGGGATTGGCTGAGCCCCGATCAGCCCATCCAGTTGACGCATTCACTCACGGCGACCTGCGGCGTCTCGGGACGCGAGCCCTGCCAGAAGATCGTCGAGGCCTGCTACGCCGGGAAGCAGCGCTCCGGCACCTACCATGGGTGCGCGGCATACAACGACTTCCGCGAACTTCTGGAGAAGCAGCACGACGTGGACGCCGTCGTCGTCTGCACCACCGATAACCTGCACGCCGCCGTCTCTGCCGCGGCCATGAAGAAGGGCAAGCACGTCTTCTGTCAGAAGCCGCTGACGCATACGATCTACGAAGCCCGACGCATCGCCGAAATTGCGCGCGAGACCAAAGTCGCCACGCAAATCGCCGTCGCCAATCAGGCATCAGAATCCACCCGCCAATTATGCGAATGGGTCTGGAGCGGCGCTATCGGTCCCGTGCGCGAAGTCGTCAACTGGTCCAGCCGTCCCTTCTGGGCGCAGGCGATCGAGCGTCCCAAGGAAACCGAACCTGTCCCCGACGGCCTCGACTGGGATCTCTGGCTCGGCCCCGCTCCTGTGCGTCCTTACAACCACGTCTATCTTCCCTTCGTCTGGCGCGGATGGACGGACTTCGGATGCGGCGCTCTCGGCGACATGGGCTCCTACAGCTACGACACAATTTTCCGCGTGCTGAAACTCGAAGCTCCCACCAGTGTCGAAGCCAGTTCCACCGATC
>DATEJO010000055.1:0-3458 GCA_035277905.1 Candidatus Sulfotelmatobacter sp. | reverse complement strand
GCGCAGCCCGGCATGAAGCAGATGCGTCGCCGTGTGATTCCGCATCGTCGCCTCGCGGATGTCGGTATTCACCACCGCGTCCACCTTGTCTCCCACGCGGATCGGAGACTTCGCGATCACTTGATGCGCCCGCACTCCCTGGATCGGGTAGTAGCAGCCCTTCACATCAGCGACGACAGTGTTGTGATCGTCGGAATACAACCACCCGCGATCTCCAACCTGCCCGCCCGCTTCGGCATAAAACGGCGTGTGATCGAGAATGACCTCACCCTCGTATCCCGCCTCAAGCTGCTGCATGCCCTTTCCGTTGTGAATGATGGCAAGCACTTCGCAATTTTCGGATCGCGTCTGCCGGTAGCCTTCAAACTCCGATTTGGGCAGCGACTGATAAGCAGGATTGGCCGTCTGCTTCGCCGCGCCTTTCCAGGAAGCGCGAGCGCGGGCCTTTTGCTCATCCATCGCGCGATCGAAGCCGGCCTTGTCGAAAGCAATCCCCTGATCGCGTGCCGCATCCTGCATGAAATCGAGGGGCATGCCGAACGTATCGTAGAGTTTGAACGCATCTTCCCCAGCCAGAGTATTTGAAGAACTCTTAAGGATCGTCTCCAGTTTTTCTAGCCCAACTTCCATCGTGTGAGCGAACCGCTTCTCCTCGGCCTGCACCGCCTTCGACACACGATCCACAGTCTCATTCAATTCCGGATACGCATCCTGCATCAGATCCCGCACGGCAAAGACCATCTGATACAGAAACGGCTTCGTCTGCCCGAGCAACCGCCCATGAGTAATCGCTCTGCGGATGATCTTGCGCAACACATACCCGCGCCCCTCATTCGACGGCAGGACTCCATCGGAGATCAGAAACGTCGCAGCACGTGAATGATCCGCAATGACGCGCAGTGAAGCCGCCGATTTCGTATGCGCCTCTTTATTCAGTTCCTTCTTCAGCGACGCCCCTGTCAGTTCCGCCGCCCGCTTGATCAAGGGCGTAAACAAGTCCGTCTCGTAATTCGAGATCACTCCTTGCAACACTGCTGTGACGCGCTCAAGGCCCATCCCGGTATCAATCGACGGTTTCGGCAAAGGAGTCAGCTTGCCCGAGACATCCCGATCAAACTGCATGAAAACCAGATTCCATATCTCCACATACCGCCCGCACTCGCACCCGAACGTGCAATCCGTGTGCCCCTGGTCCGACGCGATCGCGCCCATGTCGTAATGAATCTCGCTGCATGGGCCGCAGGGGCCGGTATCCCCCATCTGCCAGAAGTTGTCCTTCATCCCCATCTCGTAGATGCGGTTCTTTGGCACGCCCTGCCCGAGCCACAGGTCATAGGCCTCGCTGTCGCGCTCCACGCCGTTCTCGCCCTTGAAAATGGTCACGTAGAGCTTGTCTTTGGGAATCCCAAACCACTCGGGCGACGTGATCAGTTCCCACGCGTACGCAACCGCATCTTTTTTGAAGTAGTCGCCAAACGAGAAATTCCCCAGCATCTCGAAAAACGTGTGATGCCGGTTCGTGAACCCGACGTTCTCCAGGTCGTTGTGCTTCCCGCCCGCCCGCACGCACTTCTGCGAGGTGGTGGCCCTCGAATAGTCGCGCTTCTCGAGTCCGAGGAAGACGTCTTTGAACTGGTTCATTCCGGCATTGGTGAACAAGAGTGTGGGGTCGTTTGCCGGGACGAGGGACGACGAGTGCACTTCCTTGTGTCCCTTTTGCACAAAGAAGTCCAGGAACCTTCTGCGGATTTCCGAGCCTGTCAGCATGAAGGTCTCATTTTAAATGATCGGATTGGAAAACCGCCCGAAAGCCGGTGTCCCTCGGTGTGCAACATGTTGCATGCAAATTGTTGTTGCCGGAATGTGTCGTGATACGATACATACATCGTGATACGATATATTTGTCGAGGCACGATACATCAGGCATGAAAAAGCTCACCGTTGCGGATTACCAGGCACTATCGGAATTCCGGTATCAGATCCGGAGATTTCTGCGCTTCAGCGAGCAGGCGGCGCGCTCGGCAGGGATCGAGAAGCAACAGTACCAGTTCATGCTCCAGATCAAGGGCATGCCAACGGGAATGCGGCCACGGATAAGGGATCTGGCAAACCGGCTCGAGATTCAGCACCACAGCGCGGTGGAACTGATCAACCGCCTGGAATCGCACGGATTCGTCAAGCGGGAGCGGGGAACGGACGACCGGCGGGAGGTATTGCTGGCCCTGACGCCAAAGGGAGAACGTGTGGTGAGCGAGTTGGCGATGCATCATCACGAGCAACTGCAATTCGCGGGGCCCCGGCTGGTTGCTGCCCTGCAAAAATTACGTCTTGGGAAGTCGGCACGACCGAAACGGACCGTCATGGGAACGAGAACGACGAAAGCTGGATGAAACGTCTGCGTTAGAAATCCATTTCACAAGTTACTTCGTCAAGGTCGCAATGTTTGCGGAACGCGGTGGCGTGTGGATGAGCGAATTTAGGGCGAAGCGGTCACAACTATGGAAGATACGATAAACGCAACATCAGGGAAGAAGGGTTCCGGGCCACGCGAAAGATTGCTCGTCATTTCTCTGCTGGGAATTGGAGTGGGCGCGCTCGGCGGATTCGTGGCCGAGGCGCTTCTGCGCGCGATCAATTTTTTGACCGATCTTTTCTTTTTCGGCAAATGGAGCAGCGCTTACCTGCCGCCAAACACGGCGCCGCATCACTGGTGGCATCTCTTTCTGCCCGCGGCAGGTGGTCTCGGCGTAGGACTGCTCGTGCAGTACTTTTCTCCGGAGATCAAGGGCGACGGCATTCCCGAAGCGATGGCGGTCGTGCTGACCAAGGGCAGCGTCGTGAAACCGCGGGTGAGCTTCTTCAAGCCGCTGAGCGCTGCGATCACAGTCGGCACGGGCGGTCCGTTCGGCGCCGAAGGTCCGATCATTCAGACCGGAGCTGCTCTGGGATCGATTATCGGGCAGATGATCCCTTCATCTCCCGCAGAGCGAAGAATACTGCTGGCCTGTGGTGCCGCCGCCGGACTGGCCGCTGTGTTCAAGACGCCATTCGCCGGCGTGATGATGGCGATCGAACTGTTGGTCTTCGAATTCCGCGCGCGGTCCTTTATTCCAATTGCGCTCGCCTCCGCGACCGGCACCATGGTGGCGATGGGATTCCGCGGCGGGCTGCCCGTATTTCCGCTGCAAACGAATTATCACTTCCACGCTGCCGAATTGCCTTTCTTCGTTCTGCTGGGCGTGTTGTGCGCAGGACTCGCCTGGCTGATGACGCGCGCTCTTTACATCTGCGAAGAATTTTTCGAAGAAATGAAAGTGTGGTTCCCGCTGATTCCGGCGCTGGGCGGACTATTTGTCGGCGTCTTGGGCTTGTTTTATCCAGAGGTTCTGGGCACCGGCTACGCCGTGATTGCCAACATACTGGCCGTTCCGCAACCGCTTCACCATCTCGTCGGAATT
>DATEJO010000054.1:0-50180 GCA_035277905.1 Candidatus Sulfotelmatobacter sp. | reverse complement strand
AGGTACCGCGTATCCGACAGGAGTCTCTACGATTACCATCGCCCAGTTCGCGTCGAAGTTTCAGCTGTTCGACAACATCGCGCGCCTCGATATCGATACCGGAAACGCGAAATATCCGATTTCGTTCATCGGCGACTACGTCCAGAACATGGGAGCCTGCGCAAATCTGGCGAACATTGTTGCGGCTCCCGCGAACACTGCGACGCAAACCTTCAAGCAGACCGTCAACGCTCCTTGCATTTCGAATCAGCGCCGCGGCTACTGGGCGGAAGGACGGATCGGACGCCTGCAGGAGAAGCACGATATCCAATTCGGGTATACGCGCATGTATATCGAGCGCGAGGCAGTGATGGGAAACTTCAATTACAGCGACATCCGGCAAGGTACGAACGTGACGCAGCACCGCTTTGATACGTTCTACCAGTTCGACAAGAGTGTGCAGCTCGGCTTCACCGCGCTCGTCGGACGACCGCTGGCGACGACAGAACCCTGGCTCGTGCGATTGCAGTTCGACACGATTTACATTTTCTGAGGTGAGGTAATCGCAAGGGGGAATGGCAAAGCGCTACCGACCCAATGTCCCCCAGCGACCGGACATTACGGTAGCGCCGCTAATACGAGCCCAAAACTGATGTCAAGAGTATAGAAACGGGGATGCACTAGTAATAGTGCATGGGCGGGTACCCAGCAGTTAATAGCTGGGATGCTATCCCGCGCCCTCAGCAGGCGAACCCGCATTATTTCTGACGGCCTCCGGCGGCACCAACGAAATTCGTCCCATCGGAGTGTTTTCCCGTTACTTTTTCTCGGCGTCCTCAGCGTCCTCGGCGGTATTGGTTTTCTCCGGACGCAGCAGCGGAAACAGAATCACGTCGCGGATCGTATGCTGATCAGTCAGCAGCATGCAAAGGCGATCCATACCGATGCCGACGCCTCCTGCCGGCGGCATGCCATATGACAAGGCGCGAATGTAGTCTTCATCCATTTGGTGCGCTTCTTCGTCGCCGCGTTCCCTCTCTTTCAATTGCGCCTCGAAACGCCGCCGCTGATCTTCGGGATCGTTGAGTTCCGAGAATCCGTTAGCGATTTCCATTTGTCCGGCGAAGATTTCGAAGCGTTCGGTCCAGTCGGGCTCGTCGGGCTTCTGCTTCGAAAGCGGAGAGACCGCCGTCGGAAATTCGTAGATTACGGTCGGCTGCATCAGGTGTTCTTCAGCGACCGATTCGAAAACGCTCGCAGTCGCAGCGCCAGCGCTACCACCCTTGCTAAGCTCGACCAAGATCTCGTTGAAAATCGCTTTCAGGGTAATAGCTGGTTTGTCTTTCTCTCGGGCATCCAACAAAGGCAGTTCAGCCTTGTTGCGAACGATGAACTCCTCCATTGCTTTCCTTGCTATGTGAAGCCGCGCCGTCAACGTGTCGGCGTTCGAGAAATCTGATAACTCCGGTGTCGGACCGGCGAAGGTAGGCCAGAATTGGATGATCGCCTCGCGCATGGTCAGCCGCTGCCAGTTTGACCAGTCCAGTTTTTCGACGACTTCTTTGCCGTCCACAACACGCGTCCATTTCGATTTCGGACTGCCGTTCACCGCGATCGCAGCCTCGGTGATTGACTCCTGCGTGAGATTCATGATGCCTTGGTAGTCGGTGTAGGCCTGATACGCCTCGAGCATCGTGAACTCCGGATTCCAGCGCCAGCCTAGCCCCTCATTGCGGAAGTTGCGGTTGATCTCGTAGACGCGATCCAGTCCGCCGACCACGAGACGCTTCAAATAAAGTTCCGGCGCGATCCTCAGATAAAGATCCATGTCGAGCGTGTTGTGATGCGTGACGAACGGACGCGCCACCGCGCCGCCCGCGATCGGCTGCATCATCGGCGTCTCGACCTCGACGAATCCGTGTGTGTCAAACGTCCGCCGGAACGACTGGATCATCTTCGTTCGCTTCAGAAAAACTTCGCGCACTTCGGGATTCATGAACAGGTCGACGTAGCGCTGGCGATAGCGCAGTTCGACGTCGGTCAGGCCGTGCCATTTTTCTGGAAGTGGCAGGAGGTCCTTGCTGAGGAAGGTAATCTCTTCAACATGCACGCTTAGCTCGCCGGTACGCGTGCGAAAAAGATATCCGGTGACGCCGATCTGGTCGCCGAGGTCGAGCAACTTGTAGAGTTCGAATCCCTGTTCGCCGACCGCATCTTTCTTTACGTAGATCTGTAGCCGCTTGCCGCCCTGCTGTATATGGGCGAATCCGGCTTTGCCCATCAACCGGATCGCCATAATGCGTCCGGCTACGCGCACATTCACGCGAGACTGTTCGAGTTCTTCGACGGGCTTGTCGTAGTGAGCCCAGATCTGTTCGATAGTGTGAGTAAAATCGAATTTTGTGCGGTAGGCAGCTTGACCCAAAGCCTCGATCTTCCTGATCTTTTCGCGCCGCAGTTCGTAGATGTTTTCGTCCAGTGCCAAAGAGCGTCCTTGTTTGTCCTTAAGAGGAACGGAAATTATAAATGGGGCTTCCGGTTTCGGCGTTCGGCTCCCGCGAAAATCTCTCGAAGCACGCAGATCTAGCTATAATGGCGCGACTCAATCGGGGCTTGGGGGAACGTTGAAAAACTGCCTGATGTGTCTGCTCCTATTTTCCTGCGCGGCTCTGGCCCAGAACGGCGCCACTCTGTACAAGCAACACTGCGCGGCCTGTCATGACGCGCCGCAAGGGCGCACGCCGTCTGTGGATGCACTGCGTCAGATGAGCGCGACGGCGATTCTGAAAGTGCTCGACGGCGGTGTGATGCGAGAGCAGGCACAAGGACTGAGCACGTCCGAGCGCGCTGAAATCGCCGACTATCTCGGTAAGCCCTCGAGTTCTGCACGCGAGACCGCCGCGCAAGCTAGCGCCGGATATTGCAAGAACACGGCTCCAACAAATAGTTCGGGACGTTCGGATTGGAACGGCTTCGGAGCCAGCCTGGCGAACACGCGCTTCCAAACGGCAGCCGCCGCCGGACTCAGTCCCGCAGACGTTCCCAAATTGCGTTTCAAGTGGGCCTTCGGTCTGGGCGATGTCACGAACTCGCGTGGACAGCCCGTAATTGTCGGCGGCCGCCTGTTTGCAGAAACAGTTGCGGGCAAGCTCTACGCGCTCGACGCCAACTCTGGCTGCCTCTACTGGGCATTCGATGCGGAGTCGTCGATCCGCTCCGGAGTCGCCGTGAACAAATCGGCCGTGTACTTTGGCGACTCTAAGGCAAATGCCTATGCCGTAGATGTCACGAGCGGCAAGCTCCTATGGAAAACACACGTGGACGAGCATCCCGCCGCCATGATCACTGATGCGCCGAGTTTCTACGACGGCCTTGTTTACCTGGGAGTGTCGTCGCTAGAGGAGGTTGTGGGGCAAAAGAAAGATTATGAATGCTGTACATTCCGCGGCAGTGTCGTAGCTCTCGACGCGTTGACTGGAAAAGTTGTCTGGAAGACTTACACGATCACGGATGATCCAAAGCCCACGACAAAATCCGCGGGCGTGCAGCAGCGCGGACCATCCGGAGCTGGGGTCTGGTCCACACCGACCATAGACGAGAAGGCTAATGCGATCTACGTTTCGACAGGCGACAACTACTCCGATCCGACGACCGACACCAGCGATGCAGTGCTTGCTTTCGACCGCTCCACGGGAAAGCTGCTCTGGTCGAGGCAAGTCACCTCCAACGACGCTTATAACCTCGCTTGCAATGTTCAGGGGCCCGGCAATTGTCCTGTGTCGCGAGGGCCGGACTTCGATTTCGGACAGCCTCCGATCCTCGTCTCGCTTTCGAATGGAAAGCGTGAACTCGTGATCGGGCAAAAGTCGGGAGTAGCCTATGGAATCGATCCCGATCAGCAGGGGAAGATTCTGTGGCAGACCCGCGTGGGCAAAGGCAGTTCACTCGGCGGCAGCCAGTGGGGATCGGCGACCGACGGCGATCACATGTACGTTGCAGTGGGGGATATTGCGTTCCGCCCCACGAAAGAGAATCCGAGCAAATATGAAGTCGATCCGGAGAAAGGCGGAGGCCTGTTCGCGCTCGATCTAATCTCCGGAGAGAAAGTGTGGAGCGCCATGCCGCAGCCCTGCGGCGAGCGCAAAAACTGCAGCCCCGCGCAGATGGGTGCGGTGTCTGTGATTCCTGGCGTGGTCTTCGAGGGATCAATGGACGGACATCTGCGCGCATACGCCACCGCCTCGGGCGCCATCGTCTGGGATTTCGATACAGAGCGCGTCTATGACACTGTCAACGGACAAAAGGCGCACGGCGGATCTCTCGACGGTGGAGGCCCTGCCATCGCGGGAGGAATGGTCTATACATATTCTGGCTACGGTCAATGGAGCGGCATGCCAGGCAATGTGCTGCTGGCTTTTTCAGTGGATGGGAAGTAACGGGCAGCTTCCCGACACGCATTAAGCTCCTGTCTCTTCAGTGACTTAAGATTCCGAATCAAATTTTGAAAAATTCTCTTGCATTTAGTGTTATAGTTAACTATAACACTATATATCCGCTGCATGGATCGAGCTGTTACGTCGATCGAATCCCGGGAGCAAACGGCTCGGCCCCGACGGCAAAAAAGACTTTGAGGAGAAAAATTATGAAGTCTCTGCGAATTGTGTTGGCTCTTGCTCTGGTATCGCTTGCGACGGCTGCCATCGCGCAGTCGGACGCGCAAAAATCATTCGACCAACTGAAAACCCTCGCCGGCGTCTGGAAGGGAACCGTGACCGCGACTCCAGCGCAGGAAGACTGGAACAACAAGCCCCTATGGGTCACGATCCGGGTGACCTCGCGCGGAAACGCAATCGTCCACGAAATCAAGGAACCTGGGACACCCGACGACACCAAGAATGACGATCCCATCACAATGATCTACGTGGATGGCGATCACCTGAATCTGGTCCATTATTGCGATGCGGGAAATCGTCCGCACATGGTGGCGAAAGATTCGACCGACGCCAAGCTGGTCGACTTTAATCTGCAGGATGTCTCCGGCAGCACGCAGTATGGCCACATGGATCACGCCGCCTTCAACGTGATCGACTCAAACCATCACACCGAGGACTGGATGTTCATGATGCCCGGAGACAAAATGGTCCACGCGCATCTGGACCTGCAACGTGTAAAGTGACGCTATCCCTTCAAAAACGATCTGGAAACCACGATGGACCGTGAGTGGAACGACAGTCAGCCGATTTACCGCCAGCTTCGCGATCGCGTGGTCGCGATGATCCTCGACGGTGCGCTCAAGGAGGGCGATCCCTTGCCCTCGGTGCGCACGGTCGCGGCGGAATACCGGGTGAATCCGCTTACGGTCCTGAAAGGTTATCAGGAACTGGTCGATGAAGGACTGGTCGAGACCAGGCGAGGTCGCGGGATGTTTATCAACACGGGAGCGCGTGGACTGCTGCTGAAAGGCGAGCGGCAGAAGTTTTTGAAGGAAGAATGGCCGCGCATTCAGGCCACGATTCAGCGGCTCGGGTTGAAGACCGACGAACTGCTGCATGGCGGAAACGGCGAGCCGCCATCTGGCGATTTAAAGAAGCTGAAACCGGACGCCACGAATCCGCCGAAACAGGAGCGCTGAAATCATGGCATGCATAGAAGCGCGCGGACTGCGAAAAACGTTTGGCGCGACAAAAGCTCTGGACGGCATCGACCTGCGCGTGGAGGAAGGACGCATCCTCGGGCTGATCGGTCCGAACGGAGCAGGGAAGACGACCGCGCTGAATGCGATTCTCGGGTTGACTCCCTACGAGGGGAGCCTGAATGTACTGGGTCGCGACCCGTGGCAGGCGCGGGACGAACTTATGCGCGATGTCTCGTTCATCGCCGACGTGGCCGTCCTGCCGCGCTGGATGCGGGTTTCACAGGCTCTCGATTATGTGCAAGGCGTGCATCCGCGATTCGAACGCGCCAAAGCGGAGGGCTTTCTCGCGAAGACGACCATCCGGCTGGACAGCAAGATTCGCGAGCTTTCGAAGGGCATGGTGACGCAGTTCCACTTGGCGGTGGTTATGGCAATTGACGCGCGGCTGCTGGTGCTCGACGAGCCGACGCTCGGGCTCGACATTTTGTACCGCAAGCAGTTCTACGATTCGCTGCTGAATGATTATTTCGACCGCAGTCGCACGATCGTCGTCACCACGCATCAGGTGGATGAAATCCAGGACGTCCTCACCGACGTGATGTTCATCGACCGGGGACGGATAGTCTTTTCCTGCAGCATGGAGGAGTTCGAATCTCGATATCTCGAACTGGCGGTCAATCCCGAGAACGCCGCCGCAGCGCGAAATCTCAAGCCGATCAATGAGCGGCTAGCAATTGGCCGCAGCATTTTTCTCTTCGACGGCGTCGAACGGCAAAAGCTCGCCGCGCTCGGCGAGGTTCGTCGTCCGGGCATCGCCGATTTGTTTGTCGCGGTGATGGGAAATCAGCCGGGCATGAAAGGAGCCGCTGAATGAATACGCAAGCCAACGCCATGCCGGACTCCGCGGTAGCAGCGCGAGCAACTGCGCCGATAACTATCACGACAGCCCGGAGGTTCTACTGGTCGGTGCAGCGCGAGTTCTGGGAGTATCGGTTCCTCTATTGGGCGCCGGTGATTGTGGGCGCTGTGTATCTGCTCGGATTCATCATCCGGTTACCACGCTTGCCCCACCAGATGTCCGCAGCATCGGCGCTCGACTGGATGCACTATCGCGAAGCGATCGCGACTCCCTACGACTTCATTGCCGGGCTGATGATGCTCACCAGCATTCTGGTCAGCGTCTTCTATTGCAGCGACGCGCTGCACAGCGAGCGAAGTGACCGCAGCATCCTGTTCTGGAAATCGCTGCCGGTTTCCGATTGGACCACCGTTTTGTCGAAGGCGAGCATTCCGATCGTGCTTGTGCCGCTGATCGCCTGTGTGGTCGCGATTGGCACACAGTGTCTGATGTTGCTGATGGGAACCGGTGTCCTGCTGGTGAATGGATTCAGCGTCGCCCGCTATTGGACAGAACTGTCGGTTCCACAGATGTGGTGGCTGCTCGTCTATCACATATTTACCGCGCACGCGATCTGGCCTGCACCCATTTACGCATATCTGTTGTTGGTCTCCGGATGGGCCAGGCGCGCAGTTTTGCTGTGGGCAGCATTGCCCGTCGTCGCAATCGGAGGACTGGAGTTCGTCCTGTTTCGCACCTCGCATTTCATGATGCTAGTGGCGTCTCGGCTGATCGGTTCGGCTCCGGCGGCAGCAAATGGGCCGGAAACATTTCCGACCAACCCCATGACGCATATCGTTCCAGTTCATTTCCTGTTCAGTCCTGGATTGTGGATCGGATTGGTAGTCACTGCGGGATTCCTCGCAGGGGCCGTTCGCCTGCGGCGCTATCGCGGTCCGATGTGAGGCTGCAGGTTCGGAATGTCGGTGTCGGGCTTTCGGAAGACCTCTGAAATGTGCACAATGTCTGGATGACTTCGTGCGTGCGCGCTCTCAGCCTACTTGCCTGCCTCGGTCTCCTATCGACGATCTCTGCCGCGCAGCATACCGATCATCCCGCGCCGCCAACCCGCGATCCTCACACTCCGGGATACGTGAAAGCGAAGGAACTGCCGGACGGCGCGGTGCCTCCAGCGCACGCGGACGGAAATTTCATCCTCGGCCCGACGCACAATCCCGCCCCAGAATTTTCTGACACGAACGCGCCGAAGGGAACGGTCATCGAGTTCACGATGAGCTCGGCCGACAGCAAGATTTATCCCGGCATCGCGCGAGATCCGGGCACCTTTGGCACGCCTGATCCGAAGGATCCCGCAAAGCTGATCGTTACCACGAGCCGTCCGGCACCGTACACCCGCAAGGTCGCCGTGTATGTGGCAAAGCAATATGTGGCTGGCACGGTTGCGCCCTTCATCGTGGGAGCCGACGGTCCCGACCGGCTGCTGTTCTCTGCGCTCGACAGTCTGATCGCAGAACACAAAGTGCCAGTGATGATCGCAATTTCGATCGGCAATGGCGGCGGTGACGCGCAGGGTAGCGAACGCGGCCTCGAGTACGACACGATGTCCGGCAAGTACGCGGAGTTCGTCGAAAAGGAAGTGCTGCCGCGCGTCGAGGCCGAAGCGCACGTGAAGCTCACGAAAGATCCCGACGGCCGCGCGGCCATGGGAGGCAGTTCCGGCGCCTCATGCGCGCTGATCATGGCTTGGTATCATCCCGAGCTGTATCATCGCGTGCTCAGCTATTCCGGTACGTTTGTGAATCAGCAGTGGCCCTCGAATCCCGTAACGCCGCATGGCGCCTGGGAATTCCACGAACACCTGATCCCGGAAAATCCCGCGAAGCCCATTCGAATCTGGATGGAAGTCGGCGACCGCGATCTGCTCAACCCGAACGTGATGCGCGACCACATGCACGACTGGGTTCTCGCCAATGAGCGGATGGCCAAGGTGCTCGCTGACAAGGGATATCACTATCAATTCGTCTTCGCTCGCAACGCCGTCCACGTCGATCGTGCGGTGAAAGAGCAGACCTTACCCGAAGCGCTGGAGTATCTGTGGCAGGGCTACATGACAGGTAAGCTAGCGCATTGATTTATTCCTCGCATCCATTTGATGGAGTTCACTAACAATAGGCTACACCGAGGTACCATTTCCTTGCGCTCGAGCCGGCGGCAACCAGAGGAAATCCGAATGACGATATTCCTCAAAGCGCTCCACCCACTTTCGCGTATTCGCTTCCTGACAGCGATAACCGAGTTCGCGAAGCACCGACCATGTTGTCTCGCGGCCCGTTTCTGAAGTTTCGATAAACAGGACGGGCTTCGCTACAGCGACTGTGCGGCGCATGCCCGATAATGCGAGTCCCTCCGCTCCTTCGACGCCGACTTTAATGAAGGACGGCTTCGGTATTCTCCCGGCATCGACCAGATCATCAATGGCGACAGTTCTGATCTGAAATTGAATGGCACCGGCATCGCTCTTGTGCCAAATCAGGCTGCCTGTGGCCATGCTGTCAGCGATGCGAATCGTCGCCTCGCCATTTCGGTCCGACGCCGCCGAATCGAATACCTGAACATTCTGCAGATGGTTGTTGTTGATGTTAGTGCGTAGCAGTTCGAGATTTTGCGGGACCGGTTCGAAAGCAATCACGCGCCCGGCAGGTCCCACCTGCTTGGCCAGCGCGAGCGAGAAGTACCCCATATTCGCCCCGACGTCGTACACCGTATCGCCCGCGGCAACGTACTTGCGGATTGCCCGCTGAAGATGGGGCTCGGCGGACCCGACTAAACATGCGAGATTCTCCGCGGGAGAAATACAAATCGTGTATCCAGCCGCCAAGCCGCGAAGGATAGTGCGAGGCCGCGACTCGCGCCCTAAAATTGAGACGACACATAACTTCGTTAGGCTTCGAATTGCAGACACTTGGATTTGATTACCCGTGATATGTGCGTTCCACATATTGTAACCGCCTGGCGCAATAAGAAAATCGCCCGTAATGCCGTCCACGTTGACCATGCGGTGAAGGAGCAGACGCTGCCTGAAGCATTGGAGTATGTGTGGCAGGGATACCGGGCAGAGAATCCGCAGAAGTGATCAGTCGCTCCCCGCCGGCCGATGCAGTTCCTGCTGCACCGATGTCGGAAGATTATCCATGTGATTGAGAAACGCCACCACCTGCCAGATCTCGCTATCGGCCATGATGTTTCCCCAGGCCGGCATGGCGGAACGGCGCACGCCGTATTTGATCAGATAAAACTCCTGGTTCTCGGGCAGCTGAAGATGTGCCTGCATGAACTGCGGCGCCCGCGGATTGAATGACGCTCCGTAATCACTCGAAGGATTGTCAGGACGCCCATGGCAATCGGCGCACTTGTCGCGATACAGCCGGCCTCCGTCGAGAAGGTTGGCCTCGCTCGGCTGAATCGGGTTTGGTTGCGACGGCGCGTGCCGCGCAGCAGAGGCATTCACGGCCGTGGTCGCTAGTTCGGACTCAAGCCACGATGGCGGAGTCTTGGCCCGCAGGTCGGGATATCCCAGCCTCACATACAGCCACCCGCCAAAAGAAAAAGCGATCAGAGTCGCGACAATTCCCAGCACGAAGTTCTTCATTCCGGGCCTCCAGTCTCTGTGTGCCGCATTATGCACCTTTCCCACGGGCATTTCCGGTGAGCGCGAGGAGCGCACACCTGAACTGCAAATTTCCCCTTGTTGTTATCGAGGTACTGTGGTACAGTGGTACACATGACAGACGATCCGAGGCTGGAAATCGAGCGGGTGCAGACCGGGGTGCGGATCGAAAAGCGCATCCTCAAAGTGCTGAAAGGTTTTGCCGAATACCACGATATGACGCTGGGCGATGTATTGGAGGGCATCGTCTTGCACGCCTTCGACGGCAAGACGCCGTTCAGCGCCGAATCTCTGGAGCGAATTCGTGAACTGAAAAAGTTCTACGGCCTCGATCTTGATTCGAGCGCCAGTCACCGCCTTAAAGAGATCAAGGCAAAGTCGCGCAGATCAAAAAGCTAGAGTGTCATCCCGACCGGAGCTTGCCATTCCGAAGGGAATGGCAAGCGTAGCGGAGGGACCCTATGTTCTTTGTTCCTTGTTGTCGACGCATCGCAGAAGTCGCACAGGAGAAATGAATGAGCAGCTCCCAGGCAAGACTCGGACTGACCGTCCTGCAAGGGGCGTTAGGAATCGTCATCCTGATCGAGGCAGTGCTGTTCGTGTTGCCCAGCGCCGCCCATGATTTCGCCCGCACGCATATGCCGAATATCGTGAGGATGATCCTCGGCTTCGGAGAAATCTTCGGCAGCATTCTTCTGCTGATTCCGAAGACGGCGATTCGCGGGGCCTGGCTGCTGCTGGCGGTTTTCGTGATGGCGATCCTGATTCACCTGCTGCATGGGCTGTATGGCATCGGCAATCTCGTGATTTACGCGGCCGCGGCATTCGCGCTCGCGGTCGGCAGAAGTTAATGAAATCAAACGGCGTCGCAGATTGCGGCGCGGAGCAACATATCGGAGGAGTTATGAATGTAGTTGAGATTTCTACGCAAGCGTCAGTGCAACAGGTGAAGCGTGAAGGAGGATTCGAACTCGCTTGCAGCGCGGATACCGCATTCCCCCTGTTCAGTCCCGAGGGCGAGCGTCTCTGGATCAAAGAGTGGAATCCCACTCCGATTTTTCCTGACACAATCGAATTTCGCCGCGACACCGTTTTCCGCCAGGGAACAGGCGACGGCGACGCCATCTGGACGATCGTCGACACCGACTGGAAGTCGCATCGAGCCGAATATGTCCGCACGGCACCTGCATCTCACGCAGCCCACATCGTAGTGAAAGTCGATCCGGCCGGCCCCGAGCGCTGCTATGTGAACGCCGCCTTCACGGTCACCGCCTTCGCCGAACACGGTTATGCGCTGCTCGAGTCATTTTCAGAGAATGGCTATAGCGCGAAGATGAAGGCTTGGCAGCGCCAGATCACCGAATATCTTGAGACAACCCGGCGATAAAACTGCGTCCGCGGCAGGGGCCACAGCGGCATGGCTAACAGTCGTCGAATTCGATCGGAGTCTTTGCGATAACTGAAATCGGGGATGCTTCGCTAATTGACCTGCTAGACTTCCGGTTGCAATGTTTTCCTCGACCGAAAATCCAGCAGTGATCCGCACCGACTTCGAAAATCAGGAAGCCTGGGAGACAATTTGCCGCCTGATTCGCGCTCCGGTCCACGAAGGAGGCAATGTGTTTCACGCCTACGTGGACTTTGTTGAGGACGTGCAATATCGCGATCAGCCAGTTGCGGAATTGCTACGAGTACTGCCGTACGACTACAAGCATTCTTTTCTGATTGTCGTTGACAGCGAAAGCGTTTCCAGAACAGATTTTCCGCTGCTCGTTGTCGACCTCATCAAATCGCGAGGTCGCGGTTTTCGTACAGTTCCTGCGATGGTTCAGTCCATCGAGAACAATCTCTCAATTGCGAACATGGGGTTCGAAGAGTTTGCCGAGGCAGTTGATCGGGACAGAGTTTTTCGAGGCTTTCGTTCTTGATCTAGGCAGGCGGTTCAATTACAGAACTTTAAGTGTAATCGCGTTTTTCGCCACTTACTCTGCGACAACGAAAATGCATCCGGCTACTGCGAGAATAATTCCGATCCCAAGAAACAAGAACTGAGTTCCCCTTTCTCCACTGTGCGCCCAGAAATTGGCAATGAAAGGGCGACTTGACTGAGATTTTGCAAAAAGCTTCCGGCCCGTGGTCTTACAGAAGAGCACATTCATCGCTCCTAGCACGAGAAAAAATGCCCCGCCCAACATACCTGGGTGAGAAGGCAAGACTTGGTAGACGAGAACCATCATCCCGATGGCGATCACCGCAAGTTGAGCAATTACCCAGCGCATAAAGTGCTAAAGACAGACATTAGAACACTCCGTCGGGGAGTATGAGGCTTACGACGGTAACTGTCGAAACCTGCCATAGCACGTTTTGATCTTCCACTCACTCTATCGTCGCCGATGCTGCTTCCGTTCAACCCGCCTTGCCACTAACCAATCAGGCTTGAATAACGCGAAGACGATGACGATCACTCCGAACAGAATCGCAAGGGGCGCGAACACGAGTTCTCCAAACGAGTTCGTGGAAAAAAGATCACCATGACGTAACGGAGCGATTCCGAAACCGGCAATTGCGACTCCCGCCACGCCTGCCACGAGTCTGTACAACAATCCGTGCGGATCTGTTTTTAACATGGCTCACGTCGCCTGTTTTTTACGGACCCAAACTGCCAGCGCAGCGTGGCCAGCGGATCAGGTTTTCTCTCGATCAGTCTTCCGGGAAGCATCCTCAGCCGGATAGTTGAACAAGAGCTGATTCCCGTCGAGATCGTCGACCACCAGCAGCCTGTATTCCCACCCTACCGTCCTTAACCGCAACACCTTTGGCCTCGAGTTCCCCGCGGAGCGCATCCAGCGCGATGACAAGGGCCTCGGGCGTCGCCGGCTCGACGTTGAGGGAAATGAACATCACCCCTTTTCCGATCTTCTCTGGCCACGAATCCGCCAGCATGAGCGCGCACCCCTGCCGGTCCACCTGTGCAACGGATGCCTTGCCGTCTTCCTCATAGCGCCACGGCCTCGTGAACCCCAGCCCGTCAATGTAAAAGCGGAGCGAGACCTCAACATCTGCCACGTGTAAGATGGGACGCGCGAACCAATCTGTCATAGGCGCCGAATCCCCCAATAAAACTGAGCTTGAATTCTACCCCGCCTCCGTAGTCGTTTATCATCCTCAGACGTCTAACTTCCGGCACATTGAGGAAACCAACGATGAGACACGTTCTGCTCTCTGCTCTGCTGTTCCTTGCGGCGAACGCCGCACATTCTCAGAAAATCGCCAATGGCGAAGACCTGCTCCGCGCCATGCACAGCCGTTATCAGTCTTCCTGGTACCAGACCGTGACGTTCGTGCAGAAGAGCACGACCTACAAGCCCGACGGCACCAGTTCGGCCGAGACGTGGTATGAGGCTGCGTCGCTTCCGGGGAAACTCCGCATCGATATTGGCCAGCCTTCCGAAGGAAACGGCTACGTGCTCGTTGATGGCGACGTCAACATCATCAAGGACAACAAGGTCACGGGCACGCGGCATTCGGTGAACATGCTGCTTGTCCTCGGATTCGACGTCTACCGGCAGGATCCCGCCACGACAATCCAGGTTGTAAAGGGCGAAGGCTACGATCTCTCAAAACTCCACGAAGAAGACTGGGACGGCAAGCCTGCCTACGTCGTCGGCGCCGAAAAAGGCGACGTGAAGTCGAAGCAGTTCTGGGTGGAAAAGAAGACGCTGCTGTTCGTCCGCGACATCGAGCCTGCCCACGATGATCCCAGCAAGACAAACGATATCCGATTTATCCATTACCAGCGGCTGGCAGGCGCATGGATCGCCGCCGGAGTCGAAGTTTATTCCGATGGCAAGAAAGTATTCTCCGAGGACTATTCCGACATCGTCGCCAACCCGAAGCTAGATCCAGGCACGTTCGATCCCGAAAAATTCGCGACCACGCATTGGGAAAAATAGCCCGGACGCAATTTTGTAATTGGGTAATTTCGTAATCGGGTAATTTAAAAAACCATAGGGCGAAAGGTTTTTAAATTACCAAATTACAAAATTACCCAATTACGAAATTCCCCAAAATTCTTGCATCCTGTGCGCACGCCTCCCGCAGTAGAATAGCCTCAATATTTCCCAACGTCTCAACCCAGGGAGTCTGTCATGGTGCGCTTTAAGGTCAACGGGCAATCCCAAAGTTTCGATGGCGATCCCGAGATGCCGCTGCTCTGGTACCTGCGCGACATCGTCGGCCTCACAGGAACCAAGTATGGATGCGGCATGGGACTCTGCGGATCCTGCACCGTGCTCCTGAACGGCAAAGCGATCCGCTCGTGCACGCAGCAGATGAGCAGCATTGACGGCCGCGAGATCGTCACAATCGAAGGCATCTCCGCTCACGGTCCACATGTCGTGCAGAAAGCCTGGGCCGAGGTGAACGTTCCGCAATGCGGATACTGCCAGCCCGGCCAGATCATGCAGGCCGTCGCGTTGCTCTCCTCAAAACCAAAGCCCACCGATGCCGACATCGAAGACGGCATGTCGGGCAACATCTGCCGTTGCGGCACGTATCAGCGCATCCGCGCTGCCATCAAAGAAGCCGCGAAGGAGAGAGCATGACCTCCCTTGAAAATGTCAGCCGCCGCAGTTTCCTCCAGGGAATGTTTTCGGCCGGAGCTTTCGTCGTCTGCGTCCGCCACTTTCCGGTCCTCGCGAATTCGGCCGTCACTGTCGCTCCTCCCGCAAATGTCTCGATGGCGATTCCGTCAGTCGATGGCGCAGTGTTTCATCCCGGAGTCTATCTAGGCATTCAGCCCGACGGCATGGTGATGATCGTCGCCCATCGCACGGAGATGGGTAACGGCGTGCGCACGAGCCTGCCTCGAATTCTCGCCGACGAACTCGATGCCGACTGGAGCCGCGTTCATGTCATCCAGGGAGATGGCGACGAAAAGTACGGATCGCAGGATACCGACGGCTCCCACTCCGTCCGCGAATTTTTCGACACGATGCGCGAAGCTGGAGCGACCGCCCGCCTCATGCTCATCCGCGCCGCCGCCCAGCGGTGGGGCGTCCCTGAAGATCAGTGTGTGGCCGATCCTCCGCACAGCGTGACGCATAAAGCGACGCACCGCACTCTTGGCTACGGAGAACTCGCGCCTCTTGCCGCCAAGCAGCCGATGCCGAAAAAAGAAGACGTCAAGCTGAAGTCGCCGCAGGAGTGGCGCTACATCGGCAAGCCCGCGCCCGGCTACGACGTCACCGACGTCTGCGCCGGAAAGGCGCTCTTCGGCATGGACGTTCGTCTCGAAGGCATGCTCTATGCCGCGGTCGAGCATCCGCCGGTGCTGGGAGGAAAAGTAAAGTCGCTCGATGATTCCGCCGCACTCAAAGTCAGAGGTGTGAAGCAGACGATTCCGATTCCCCCGTTCACTCCGCCCCACGCGTTTCAACCGCTCGGTGGTGTCGCGGTCATCGCCGACAACACGTGGTCCGCGTTCAAAGGACGCACGCAACTCAAAGTCGACTGGGACAACGGTGCCAATGCCACCTACAACTCGGAGGAATATAAGAAGCAGCTGCAGCAAACCGCGCGCCAGCCGGGCAAAGTCGTGCACACGATTGGCGATCCCGACGCGGAGTTCGCCAAGGGAGGCAAAATTGTCGAGGCCGAATATTTCGCTCCGCACCTCGCGCACGCTTCGATGGAGCCGCCGGTCGCTGTCGCAGACGTGCAGGGCGATAAGGTCGTCGTATGGTCGCCGACCCAGAATCCGGTCGGAGTTCGCGAAGAAGTCGCCAAAGCTCTCGGCCTGAAGAAAGAAGACGTGGTCTGCCACGTCACGTTTCTCGGCGGAGGCTTCGGCAGAAAATCGAAACCCGATTACGCCGTCGAGGCCGCGGTCCTGTCGAAGAAAACCGGCAAGCCGGTGAAGGTCGTCTGGAGCCGCGAAGACGACATCAAGTTCGACTACTACCACTCCGTCGCGGCCATGTACATGAAGGCCGCGCTCGACAATTCAGGCAAGCCCACCGCATGGCTGCAGCGTTCGGTCTTTCCGCCTATCGGATCCAGCTTCGATACGAAAGCGGTGTATGGTGGAGCCGGTGAAATGTCGATGGGATGGGATGTCGTTCCCTTCGAGGTCCCAAATTTCCGCTCTGAGAATGGCGAGGCCGTCGCCCACGTTCGCATCGGATGGCTGCGTTCGGTCGCGAACATCTATCACGCCTTCGGCGTGCAGTCGTTCGTGAACGAACTGGCCTACGCCGCGAACCGTGATCCGTATGACTATTTGCTCGCGCTGATTGGATCGGCACGAACGCTCGACGGCGGCACGCAGCCGCCGCCTCTCGCGCAGAAATATCCGTACGAAATCGCGCGCCTGCGGCATGTCGCGGAACTCGCGGCGGACAAAGCAAATTGGGGCAAGAAGAAGCCCGGCAACGGATGGGGCATGGGCATCGCCGTGCACCGCAGCTTTTTGACCTACGTTGCTTCGGTCGTCGAAGTGGAGGTTGACGATGGCGGAGGCGTTCGCATTCCGCACGTCTACACCGCCGTCGATGCGGGCACAGTTGCGAATCCGGAGATGGTGCATCAGCAGTTCGAAGGTGCTGCTGTGTTCGGCACGAGCCTCGCGCGCACGGGAGCGATCACCGCAACTAACGGTGCAATCGATCAGTCGAATTTCTCGGACTATCCGGTCGCGCGCATGAACGATGCCCCGGTTCATGTCGACGTGCAAATCGTCGCGAGCACGGCTCCGCCTGCAGGAGCTGGAGAGCCCGGCGTGCCTCCAATGGCCCCTGCAATCTGCAATGCAATCTATGCCGCGACAGGAAAACGGGTCCGGGAACTGCCACTCACGCGCAACGGCTTCGCGTAAGTTTTGATTCGTGTCAGGGCATGCATTTATGCATGCCGCAAAGGCAACAAAATGAACCCGCCTTCAGACGCTGTGTAGGAGACCGATGCTTTCTCGCGATCACATTTTCTGGGAAGTCGACATGCAGCGCGACTTCGTTTTGCCCGGCGGAAATCTTTATGTTCCCGGTGCGGAAAAACTTCTACCCAACATCCGGCGCCTGACCGATGCCGCACGCCAGAATCGCGTCTTTCTCGTGTCTACCGGAGACTTCCATACTCCGAACGATCCTGAGTTCAAAACGTTCCCGCCCCATTGCGTGAAGGGAACCACGGGGGCAGAACTCGTCCCCGAAGCGCTCACCGAAAAAGTTGTGCGCGTTCCCAACGAGCCGGAAGCGAAGATTCCGGACGATCTCTCCAAATACCAGCAGATCCTTCTCGAGAAGCAGACGCTCAGCATTTTCGAGAGCCGCCACGCCGATGAGCTTGTGCGAAAGCTCGGAGACCGCGCCGAGTTCGTGGTCTTCGGGGTGGTTACCGAATACTGCGTGGGATTTGCTGTGAAAGGCCTGCTCGAGCGCGGACGCCGCGTCGCTGTTGTCGAAGATGCGATTGAAACTCTAAAGCGCGAAGAAGGCGAGAAAGCCATTGCCGAATGGCAGCGCCTGGGGGCGAAACTCACCACAACCGACCAGGCTCTCAAGGCGCTCGCCTGAGAGCCCGGCGCGAACTCTAGCGATGATCGTGGTCGCGATCATGATCATGGTCGCCATGATTGTGACGCCACGTCCAATATTCTTTCTGCTCGTTCGGAGGAAGCTTGCGGAAATCCCGATGCGGATCGTGATGCGTCTCGTCGGCCCAGCGGTGATAATACGCGTCCTCGTCGCCGTTCCACACGTGATAATCGGTGTAGTACGGGTCATAGGCCCGGTAGTAGTGATGTTCACAAGCGAGTCCCGCTACTGACAGGCACATCGCGGCCACCAGCACCAGCGAACTCAGGGGATGCGAACGCGTCATGTTTCACTCCTTAGCAAGTCAAGACCCTGTATAGAGCTAAAACACCTTCGGAGCACATTAGTTGCATCCGGTGAAATTCTGGTTTTACGAAATTCTGCGGGAAACTGCAAATCGATTCCACGATACTGCTGGTCGTGCGACAAGATGTGAACTGAACCGAAAGAAGTCGAAATTTGAGAGGTGGCATCCCCGAATTAATTTGTCCCGCGTGATCGGCTGTAACCACGGTGAGTAAGGACTTCGTCACGCACAAGGCGTATCGTGAACAGAAGAATTCATCTTCATGATGCGATGAAAAAACTCCGATTCTTGATTTCACTTCACGGCGGTGAGAACGATTTCCAGGTGGCGCAAGCCCAATGCGCGGAAGATACCGCCGGCAAGCTGGGAGTCGATGCTGAAATCGTTCTCGCGGAGGATGACGCCGTAAACCAGAGCACGCAGGTATTGAAGGCGATTCAAGGCCAGAAGGAATTCCGGCCGGATGCGATTGTGCTGGAACCAGTCGGAAGCACTGCCTTGCCCCAGGTGGCCAAAGCTGCGAACGCCGCAGGAATCGGTTGGGCCGTCCTGAATCGGCGCCCAGAGTACCTGGCGGAACTTCGCAGGCTGGCAAAAACACCGGTGTTCTCGGTCAGTGCGGATCACGAGGAGATCGGGCGCATACAGGGCCGACAGTTCGCGGCGTTGTTGCCAAATGGCGGCTCGATCCTCTATATCGAGGGACCATCACGAAGTTCTTCCGCCCAGAAACGTACGGCAGGGATGATCGAGACAAAACCGTCGAACATTCACGCTTCGATGCTGAAGGCAAACTGGACTGCAGAAAGCGCAACGCGCGCTGTATCGTCGTGGTTGAGGCTATCGACATCGCGGAGTGCACCGATCGGCCTTGTGGCCGCCCAGGACGATGCCATGGCCATGGGTGCGCGGGAAGCATTTCAACAGATTGCCGATGATAAAGAGCGAGCGCGATGGCTGAGTCTCCCCTTTACAGGATGTGATGGCCAGCCAGCAACTGGCCAAGTTTGGGTAAGAGAGAAGCTCTTGGCGGCGACGATTTATCTCTCACCACTTACAGGAATGGCGATGGAGATTCTTGTCGCAGCGATACGGAGCGGCACCCAGCCACCGGAACATTCCTCGACCAGACCGGTCTCAATTCCCGCCCTCGACACACTCGCTCCACGAAGACCATAGAGTCGCTGCGCTGTCGAGTAAGTCGGGAAATACCGCGGCGAATTTGAGATCAGAGGCTTGATTACAAACTGAGGAACAGCAAAGCGCAGTTCGTCAATTTTGCAAGTTCTCGTGATGACTGGCGAAAATCGCTTAGCACTTAAAATCAATTACTCACCCTCTGCCGCCAGCACCCAAAAGGAAAGCATCCCTATGCAGCAAAGAGGCGCGTGCCAGCGCAGGGAGCCAGATCGCCATACACCGCCGATGCCAAATATGATTCCAGCGAGAGATAGCAGACCTCCCCAGCGGAAAATCCTGAGCAGGAGGGGGTCATAGTACGGGAAGTGGTGAACTTGCGCATAGCCGACTGACCCAATTGCGAGAATCGCCGAGGCTGTGCCAAAGATAAACCCGGTGAAAGAGAGAATGGCTGGGATAGTTCGCTGTCTTGGGAGTCGTATCCATCTCGCCCAACCCCAGACCAACACAACCGGGGTCATCAAATAACCGAGTGCAATCAAGACTCCAAGAACGACTTCTACGGAGATACTCACTGCACACGTCTCCTCCGGCGTTATTGTATGCCCTCGGATGATGGCGTAACATCGCCATAGCCCTCATTTCATTGAATCACAAGGGAATAGAGGGCTTCGGAGGGCCCTCCCAAAATTCTGGGTAACCTACACGTTCGTGCGATTGTATGCCGCCACCAGCCTGCCTACAATTAAGGACGCTTGCCGCCAATCATCGGGATTGAAGATCTTTGATTGACGGTTTCTACCGAAGCCATTGCCTGGGGTTCATGAATTTCGGCTCTTTCATGTGACATGGTAAGAGTTCCCCAATCGAATCGATGGAACGTCTTCATAAAGGCGCATGCCGCGTGCGCTGCCTTGTTGTGCCTCGCCTTGCTGAGCGGTTGCGGCGCCGGCGGCTTTGCCCCCGGTATAAGTAGAAATACTGTAGTTCTGGTCTCGATTGCCATAACTCCTGCAGACCCACAGATAATTCTCGGCACGCTGAATCAGTTCACAGCCATCGGGACCTATTCCGATCAAAGCACGAAGGACATTACTTCGTCCGTCACCTGGAGTTCTTCGAACCAGAACATTGCGTCGATCAATGGTGGCGGGCTGGCAGCGGCTCTCGCCCTGGGTTCACTTTCGATCTCAGCGACCTCTGACTCCATTACCGGAAGCACGTCAGTAAGCGTCCAATCCCCGACTTTGATGTCACTCTCGATCCTGCCTGCGGACCCAACCATAGCATTTACCACGACCCTGCAATTTCATGCGCTCGGCAATTACTCGGATGGATCTGTTCAGAATGTGACCCGGCAGGTCACATGGGCATCGTCCAATACTGCGGTTGCCCAAATCCTCAGCACGGGCGACTCGAAAGGTATGACGGCGGGAAGTTCCACCATCACTGCGACCCTCGGCGCCATTAGTGCCTCAACTACGCTTAACGTCACGAACGCCACGATCGTATCGATCACGGTCATGCCTCCATCGCAGACAATAGCCGTCGGGACGACGCTGGATTTCACCGCATCCGGCCGCTTCAGCGATAACAGCGTCCAGAACATCACGAACGATGTGACATTCAACTCCGACAACACTGCCGTCGCCACCATCGACAACAATACGGACATTGCTACCGCCGTCAGCCCGGGCACAGCCAACATTTCTGCCACCTTTAATGGAGTTACGGGCTCTACGCCCCTCGACGTAACGACTGCGACAATATCGTCGATCTCCGTTACGCCAGCCACCGCCGAACTGGCGCCCAATAGCTTCGTAGACTGCACTGCCACCGCTACCCTGAGCGATGGCACGACTCAGGTGATCACGAATGACGTTACCTGGAGTTCCTCGAACCCGGCGGTTGCCGCAGTCGACAACACGGGTAGCGTGGGTGCAGTCGCACCAGGAAACGCGACAATCTCCGCGCAGTTTGGCGCAGTCACCGGCACCAGCACGATCCTGGTCAACCCGCAATTGACGCGAATCCAGATCTCACCATCGAGTGCCAGCATAGCTGCGCAAACCGGGTTCGCCTTCACTGCGACTGGAACGTTTGCAGATGGCACCACTCAAGACCTGACAGATTTCGTGTTATGGACGTCCTCCGCACCCTCGGTCGCGACCATCTCCGCGGGCGATGCCAACGGGCTAACCCCTGGAACGTCGACCATCGTGGCCTTGTTAGACGGGCTGATAGGAACGGCCCAACTGACCGTCACCGGCGCAAAGACCAACTCGATCGTCGTAACGCCCGCTGCTGCCGCGCTAGAACTGGGCAGTTCGACCAGGTTCAGAGCCATAGCTAGCTTCAGCGATGGCACAACCAGAGATGTGACGCCCTGGGTAACTTGGACACTATCCTCGCCGGAAGTGGCGACTATAAAGTCTGCTGGCGTCGCAAGAAGCGCACGTCCGGGAATGACCACTGTGACCGCGACTATGAACAACGTCAGCGGAGCCGCTGTTCTGAGCGTGCACTAAATGCGAGTGCCCACGGAGATGACATCCCGATTGCGACCCGGAGTGCACGACTCGAGGAATGCCGTGCGACTCTTAGTAAAGTTGTCTATCTTCGCGGTCGTGCTTGCTGCTCCTTTGTTTGCCCAATTCGATCCTACCCCTGCAGCCGAAAGCACTCCGAGTGACATCGCGATTGGCTACAGTCACCTGAGACTCGGTTTTTCAGGAAAGCCGGCCGTCGATCTGAATGGCGTTGACGTCAGTGGAACCGTCACCATCAACCGAAGTTGGGGCGCGACTCTGGATTCAAGCTATGTTCGTGCCGGAAGGGATCCTGAGTCCGGACATAGCAGCGCAGTTTTGAGCGCCTTCGTAGGCCCTGTGTTTGTTGCGGCTCAGAAAAATCGTATGCGTTTCCTTGTTCGGCCCCTTTTGGGCATGACCCTGGTAGATGGCTCCGTTCCGGTGAATGATGTGTACTTCAGGGGATGGCAGTCCCGCTTTTCCTGGGCAGTCGGAGGAGGAATCGAATATATTCTGTCTCCCTCCTACGCCGTTCGCTTCAATGCCGACTATCTGCGGGCGCATTTCATGGGCTCGAATGCTACCGTCGAAGCCCAGAACGGAATTCGCTTTAGCACAAATTTCGTATTCCGGCTGTCTCCACGTTTGCGAAAATCCCATACCGAAAATGAAGTTCCATAGGACTGCTTTCCGATACTGTAAGCCTGGTCTCTACTACTCGATCAGTCTTACTCCGTACCTTTAACATCATTCGCCCGACTGACCGTCGAAACATCTCGACTTCATTCATCGTCCGAATGCCGAGACACGCTTCGATGCGAACTGAATCGAAAGAAGTCGAAATTTCAGTGTTAAGGCTTGTTTTCGTCAATTGATCCACCCAGTAATCGTATGGCACACTCTGACCTGTGAAACTCCTCAGGTACATAGAGTTAAAGAGCGGCCATAATGACAACGGTCCGGCTTGGATTGGATATGTCACTCCATCGAAGACTGGTCGGACCTTTTACTTCAACGGCCGAGGCTTGATGAAGTTGAAGGGGCAGCGGCGCGGAGACTCGGGCGGTAATTACGTTGACATGGAGACAGGTGAATCGTTTTGGGTTTCCGGTGTAAAGAAGAACGGTGAGGACCGCCATTGGGCTGGGTCAGGGAAAGTTCTCGTGGAGGTCACAGCAATTTCAGACTATTTGAAGGCAATCGGGGCCAAAACCTTGGACAGATCGCGTTGTGAAGTGACAGATGCCATCCGTCCGACCGACATCAAGAGACTCTCACAACTGGCGAACGCATCCGGTAAGGGGTGGCCCGATGATCCCGAAGAAGCGCGTAATCCGTACTCATTCGTTCGCAATGTGTCTTCCTCTAGTCACTGAGACGCTAACTTCAAGGGGCGGCGAACTTAGGTCTGAGCCGGTCCGACAATTACTCGCCCCCTTTGGTCCCAAAAGCCGCCTTAACGTTTCCTTCCGAACCATCTTTCTTTTTATTTCGAAACCTTTTCAACTGGCGCACCTTGTAATAGACTGTTTTGTCCTTGCCGGAGGGTCTGACTTTGGGAAATCCGCTGCGCGCATTGTTGGAATTGCCGGAGCACGAGAAAACGGAACGGGGATTACTCCACACTCCGCGTGAGATCTGGCAGCAGCCCGACACGTGGAGCACGACCTATCGCCTGTGCCGCGATCGGCGGCCACAACTCTCCGACGTTCTTCGCCGCGCAGGCATTGGACGCGGCAGTACCTCCTCGCCCACTGTTTATCTGGTCGGCGCAGGCACTTCCGACTACACAGGCCGCGCGCTGGCTCCGCTTTTGCGGCGGCGCTGGAATTGTGATGTTTGGCCGCTTCCCAGCACCAGCCTGCTCACCGACTTCGACGATTTTCATCGTGCCGGACGGGAATATTTCTGGATTTCCTTCTCCCGCTCCGGAGACAGTCCGGAAGGCGTCGCGCTGCTCGAACGCGCGCTAGAGCGCAATCCCGAAATCCGACATCTCGTTGTGACCTGCAATCAGACTGGCAAGATGGCGCAACTCTGCGCGGCGCACTCTGATCGCGCGTTCGCGCTGGTGCTCGACGAATCGGTGAACGATCGCGGCCTGGCAATGACCAGTTCGTTCACGAATATGGTTCTGGCCGGACAGTGCGTCGCTCACCTCGATGAGCTCGATGCGTTCGAGCGTGTCGTTGCCGAGATGGCGCGCGCGGGGAGAGATTTTCTAGGCGCGGCGTCCGATGCCGCCTTTGAAGTTACCAGCCTCGGATGCGCTCGCGCCTGTTTTGTCGGTTCCGGAGTCCTGCGCGCCGTAGCCGACGAGTGCACGCTGAAAGTCGTTGAACTCACTGCAGGCAAGATCACCACGCTGGCGGAAACGCCGCTCGGGCTGCGGCATGGTCCCATGTCGAGCGTCAATGGCGACACGGCGTTTACCGCTTTTCTATCGAGCGAACCCCGGCGTCGCGGCTATGAACTCGATCTGTTGCGAGAAATGGATCGCAAGCGCCTGGGACGAGTGAAGCTGGCGGTGACGGCGCAGGATTGCGGCGATGTGTCCGGCCTTGCCGATTATGCCTTGCATCTTGCTCTGCCGTCGGACTTCGACGATCAGCACCGCGCAGTATTGGACGTCATGCTGGGACAGTTGCTTGGACTTTTCGGTTCCATGCGTTGCGGGCTGAAGCCCGATCAGCCCAGCCCAACCGGAACCATCACGCGCGTGGTGCAGCCGATTCCGCTGTACACGTAATCAGCGGCTACTCCCGACCAGTTCAATCGAAATCGTGACCTGTCACGCTCTCACCTGCTGGTCTGTTCCGGGCTCGTAGGGACAGAACGGATCCGTTCCCAACGGATCTCCGGTATAGGCGAAAGCCCGGGCGCGCGAGCCTCCGCAGATGTGGGCGTATTCGCAGGCTCCGCACTTGCCGTGGAACTGGTCGGGCGAGTGCAGTCCGCGGAACACTTCTGCGTTGCGGTAGATTTCGACCAGCGAATCTTTACGGACGTTTCCGCAATGCAGCGGCAGAAATCCCGAAGGATAAATCTCTCCAAGATTCGAGACGAAGACGATGCCATGACCATCGCGGATCTGGAATCCGTGATAGACGGAGCTCGATTTCATCTCCGGCTTCGGCGTACCGGAGCTGCGCATCGTCTCGATCGCGATGCGGCGATAGGACGGCGCTTCCGTCGTCTTCACCGCAAACGGAGAATGCTGCGACAGATCGAAGACCCAGCACATAATCCGCTCGCCTTCCGCGGGCGAAACTTCGTTCAGTGCCTTACCGCGTCCGACCGAGATCAGCATGAACAAGCTCCAGCGCATCACGGGAAATTCGGTGCGGAGCAATTCGTAAATCGCGGGCAGATCGTCGGCGGTCTCTTCCGCCACAAGCGTGTTGACCTGGATCGGAAGGCAGAGGCGTCCGCAATGACGGGCGGCTTCGATCGTGCGGTCGAAGGTTCCGGAGACGGCGCGGATCGCGTCATGCTTCTCGGCGCACGATCCGTCGAGGCTCAGGCCGAGGCTCTGGATTCCGTGATCCTTCAGCTTTGTGATCGCGTCATTCGTCAGCTCGGGAGTTGCGCTGGGCGTGATTGATACTTCGAGGCCGAGTCCGTTGGCGTAGTCGATCAGATCGTAAATGTCCCGGCGGCTGAGCGGATCGCCTCCGGTGAGGATCAGATGCGGCAAAGGATCGCCGAAATCGACCAGCTGGCGCAGGAAGCGCTTGCTCTCTTCGGTGGAGAGTTCGAACGGGTTGGCGTTGGGCATGGCCTCGGCGCGGCAATGTTTGCAGGCGAGGCCGCAAGCCTGGGTCATCTCCCAGTACACCAGCATAGGATTTTTGGAAAAGTCCCGAGCCATCATGCGGCTCATATTTGGAGTAGCGCCAGCGACGACCATGATTCCCCCTTACGGCAAGCTATGAAAGAACTCCCACAGGCAAATTCAGGTTACTTTCGGGGGCAAGAAAAGGCTGTGATTTAAATCACAGGGTTTTGTGAGGGAAAGTAGAGGAGTTAGAAGAAAGGGCGGTCTTCGACCCGTCGTTCGTCGTTGGCCGTTCGTCGTTGGCCAATCACCGTTCGCCTTTTTTGGAGCTGCAACTTCATCTCTTCCTAGGAGCGCGCGAACACGCCTCAATCGTGGGGAGTTTACTTCTTAGTAATTACCCCTCCCCTCCCCCGGTCCGAATCTAATCCATTGTCTGCAATTGCTTGTGAATACAATATTGAGCCGCAAGGACTTAGATGTACCATCCCTATCCTTTCGGCTGCCGCCTCCGCCTTCAGGATGATCTGCGCCGCGCCCTGTTGAAGGCAAGGTCAGATGTCACACGAGATACATGGATTTCTTTGGGAACAGAATCCTCCAATGCCGAGGCCGGGGCGTTTGCGGAGCCGCTGCTTGCGGTGATACCTTCATCTACCATAGTAGGTCCTTCATGCTTTTGAGATTTTGCCTCCTTTGCTGTCTCTTGCTTCCGTGGAGTGGCGCCTCCTTTCCTTCGGCTGCGGCACAAAGCTCGCCTCAGAGCCTGCCGACGATCAAGACGAGAGTGCAGCGGGTGCTCGTCGATGTGGTGGTAACGAACGACAAAGGCGACGCCGTCACCGGCCTGGGCAAAGAGGACTTTGAGGTCGAGGAAAACGGCAAGCCGCAAACCATTCTGACATTCGAGGAGCATCATGGCGTGGCTCCGACCGAAATTACGCTGCCGCCAATGCCCGCGCATGTGTTTACGAACTTTCCCGTGATTGAGGCGGCCGACGCGGTCAACGTCGTCTTGCTGGACGCTCTGAACACGCCCTCGCGCGATCAAGTCTATGTGCACGCGCAGATGATCAAGTACCTGCGCACGATTCCACAAGGAACACGGGTCGCTATATTCTCGCTGGCGTCGCGCTTGCGAATGCTGCAGGGAGTAACCACCGATTCCAACCAGTTGCTGGCCGCCGTGAAGACGAAGAATGCGGGCACGCAATCGTCGCCCCTGCTCGCCTCCGACGCCGAGAGCGCCAGTAACCAGCGCTTTGTCGACTTCTTGCAGGAGAATGCGCAGGGTCCTCCACCCAAGACGCTGGCTGATGCCGCCGTGGACCCGATCGAAGCGGCGAAACAGTTCCTCGCAGACACATCGCAGGTTCAGACCGAATCGCGGATTGAAATCACTCTCAATGCGATGCAGCAGCTGGCGCGATATCTCGCAAGCGTCCCGGGACGAAAAAACCTGATCTGGTTCTCAGGATCGTTTCCCGTGAACGTATTTCCTGACCCTGATATTCCGGATCCCTTCACGATTGCATCCAGCTTCCAAGACGAGGTGCGGAAGACAGCCGACTTGATGGCGGCCAGTCGCATGGCTGTGTATCCCATTGCGTCCGAGGGGCTGATGACCGACGAGGTTTTTCAGGCGGATGGGAGCGAGATCGCAGAGAAGCGGCCGTCGCTGATGTCGCAGGATCAGGTGAAGCAGCTACAGGCCGACAGTCTGAACCGGGATTTGAGTCATCGCTCCATGGAAGAACTGGCCAAGGATACGGGCGGGCATGCTTTCTACAACACCAATGGCCTTAGCGATGCTCTGGCCCGGGTGGTAAATAACGGAACGCGTTATTACACGATCACTTACGATCCGGCGAACACGGCGATGGACGGGAAATTCCGCAACATACATGTGAAGCTGCTGAAGGGCAGGTATTCACTCGCGTATCGCCGGGGATATTTCGCCGATGACGTGGAGAGCGCGCTGCGAGGGGCAAAGAAGCCGAGTTCGGATCCTCTGCTTTCGCTCATGGGACGAAACCTTCCCGAATACACGGGCATCCTCTACAAGGTGCTGGTGCAACCTTCTAATCCGCAGCCCTCTCCTGGTGCGCCGAGAGCCGGTACGAATCCTGATCTGAAGGGCCCGATCACACGCTACGGAGTTGATTTCGCCATTGCGCCGCGGGATCTGCACTTCGAACCTTCGCCAGACGGTGCGCGGCACGGACATTTCGAGGTTGCTCTGATCGCCTATGACCGCGAAGGCAAGCCGTTGAATTTTGTGGTCAGCAACGGAGACTACCTGGTCCGGCCCGATGTGTACGCGAATCTGCAAAAAGTGGGATTGCAGATTCACAAAGAGATCGATGTCCCGAAAGAATACGTTTATCTGCGGACCGGGGTTTACGACGTGAGTTCGGGAACTGCGGGGACACTGGGGGTTCCTCTGAATGAGGGCCAGCCGTTGGCCAAAAAATAGGGCGGAGCAGAGCTTCGCTCGTCCGACAGGCGACGCTCTCTCGACGAGAGTATTTAGTTCGTCCACGTTTCAGGTTCTCTTCAGATCCAACCGCTACCATATTCTTCATTCACCAGTTCTGCCTTTGGCGCATCCAATCCCAAGTGCGGCAACACCTGATTCAATTCGGCTCGTTATTGCTCCTGACGCTCTGCATCTGGGGACATGTCTCCGAACTCTTCGATCATTGGGACAACACCTTCCACACCGGCTACGACGTTGAATACAACACCGTGATCGTCGTGCTCGCGGCCGGAGCGGTCATCGCCTTTGCCCGCGTGCTGGCGCACTTGATCCCCACCCACTCTGCAACAGATTTTCGTTTCGCGGCGTCCACCATCTACGCGCCGGTTGCAACCGATTGCTCCGACTTCATCGGTCACTCTCCGCCTTTATCTCTTCGAATCTGATCCGGCCCCGCTCTCAATGGAGCATTTGTCTCCACATCCTTTGAGTGAGCGAGGGCCCACATGTTTTCATTCGAAAGAGCCGGACGAACGATTTCATTCGCAACTCTGTGCGTTCTCGTCCTTACGGCCGCGGTCTTAGCGCAGACGTCCAGAGTCGCGGGCGCGGTTCAAGGAAGCGTCACAGATCAGACTGGCGGCGCGGTCTCCGGAGCCAGAGTGTGGTTGCGGAACGAAGGCACAAATTTGACGCGTACCATGACCACCACCTCATCGGGATTCTTCCGCGCGGGAGAACTCCCTGTTGGTCAATATGAGCTTCGCGTGGAATCACCGGGTTTTTCGCGCTACGTGAACAGCGCGGTGACCGTTTCCATTGGAGGAGCGGTTCAGTTCACGGTTCGCCTTGCACCCGCCCGGGTAAGGCAGCAGGTCACGGTTTCGGAACAGCCACCTCCTATTGACTCCACGCAGACGACGGAGGCGACGACGATTGGCCACGAGCGGATCGAGGAGTCTCCAGTCGTCAGCCGAAACGCTCTCAATTTTGCCTTGATGGCTCCTCAACTGACGCCCTCGAACACTCAAGGAAGCAGCAGCGGAAATACTGCCATCGCCGATAGCGGCTTCTCCTTCGCAGGCATGCGCACGCGCAGCAATAGCCTCAATATCGATGGAGTCGAGAATAACGACGAATTCACCGGATCGGCACGAACCGAACTCTCGCCCGAGACGGTCGACGAATTCCAGGTGGTAAACAACGGATTGTCCGCCGAATCGGGCGGAGGGGCAGGAGGTTCGCTCAACGTCGTCACAAAGACCGGTGTGAACACCATCCACGGAGATGCCTTCATCTTCATCCAGAACGGCGCATTCAATGCCAGAGACCCGCTTACAAATGAGACCGAGCCCCCGTATCTGAATCGCTACCGGACAGGTCTTTCCGCAGGTGGACCTTTCGTGCATGACCGAACCTTCTACTACGTCGCCGGCGAACAGGAAGGAGCACACGGCGACGACAGTTCGTTAATTTCGCCTTCCGTCGCGACCGCGGTTAACGGAGTGCTTGCCTCGGGCGCATTGTCGCGGGTCGGCGTGCGTGCACTGAATCCAGATCTGTTCCGGACCGCGCGGGGCGAAACAGAGTTGTCGGCGAGATTGGACCACCATCTCAGCGCAAGAAATTCCTTCTTTCTCAAATACGCATCGACTAATAGCCGCGAGGTCGGAGATGCATTCAACACCGGTGGGCTGGTCGATCCCAGCGGGCGGGGAAGCAGCTTCATCGACGATCAGGGAGTCACCGGCTCGCTAACCTCGATCCTCAGCAACACAGCCATTAACAGCGTGCGATTTCAGGTGAGCACGCGCAGAGCCGTGCTGAAAACCGCCGATCAGACAGGGCCGGGCATCAGCATTGCCGGTCTTGTCGATTTCGGCCGCCCCTACTACGGAAATCAACGCAGGCGCGAGAACCACTACGAGTTGAACGACGTGGCTTCCGTTTCCAGAGGACGGCACCTGATCAGTTTTGGCGGCGACCTGGATTGGATTCGAGAGAACGTGGCTTCTTACGATGGCTTCGGCGCGCTCTATATTTTTCCGACTCTCGATTCGTTCCTCAGCGGACAACCCGACGAATACCGTCAGGTCTTCGGAAATCCGAACACGGACTTCGCAGCGCCAAGATATTCCGGATTCATCCAGGATCACTGGGCGGTTACCGACCACCTCACCATCGACGGAGGCTTGCGCTTCGACTTCGAACACCTTCCCGCGCAGATCACCGAGGACACAAACGACTTCGCCCCGCGCCTAGGACTGGCCTACAGCCCGTCGGGAAATTGGGTGCTGCGGGCAGGATTCGGCATTTTCTTCGATCGTTATTTGCTGGCGGCCGTGAATCGCGCCCTTGAAGTCAATGGTGTACAAGGCTTGGAGCAAGTCGCCTCTGGGCCAGCGGCGGTCAACGTCTTTCAGTCGGAAAATGGCGGGAACTTGCCTGCGCCGATCCTCGGTATTGCCCGTTCGATTTACACTGCCGATCCGAACCTGCCGACGTCGCGTAGCGAAATCGCGAGCGCTGAAGTGGAACGAATGATTAGTCCGAATTTGACTGCGAGCGCGACATTTCTGTTCGCACGCGGTTTGCATCTTTCGCGCACTCGGAATGTGAACTTACTTCCTCCCGTCCTCCTGGCTCCAGGGAACGCCGCCGCACTTGGGATTTCGAATCCGTTCCCGCAGCAGCTTGGGATGCTTGTGTTTTCCCCGGCGAGGCTGCAGCCACAATTCGACAACATCTACCAGTGGGAAAATCATGCCAGTTCCGTTTACGACGGATTGTCTCTGTCCTTGAGACGCAGGCTTTCGAATGAGATTGAGTTTTCCGGGAGTTACACCTACTCAAAGGCGATTGACGATGCCTCCGACTTCAATGAGCAGCCGAACAATCCTTACCTGCTCTCTGCTGAGCGTGCGCTCTCCGCCAACGATCAGCGGCATCGGTTCGTGTTCAGCGGAACATTCGATCTGCCATTCGGAGATGAGGACAACGGCAAGAAGCCGAGCGGCGCGCTCTCCAAGATATTCGGCAACATTGAAACGGCCCCGATCCTCACAATTGGGAGCGGCAGGCCTATCGATCCTCTGACAGGATTCGATGCGAACCGCAGTGGGGCGTTTCCTCTGTCCTCGCGACCGATCGGCTTTGGCCGAAACTCACTCGAGACTGGCACGCAGGCGGAATTGGACCTGCGGGTGCTGAAGTTTTTCAAAATCGGGGAGCACGGAAAGCTGGACGTTGTGGCGGAGTCATTCAACCTCCTGAACCACACAAACGTGCTCGCGCTGAACCAGTTCTACGGCCCGCAGGGTACGGCCCTTCCCACCTTCGCCACCCCCAATAAGGCAGGTATTCCGAGGCAAATGCAATTCTCGCTCGATTTCGAATTTTGAGCAGCCTTAACCAGCCGTGGGATCGAGTATTTCCCCCTATTGCATTTTCATCCGATCCGGGCTAATTTCTTCGACCGCGTATTTTCCCGGGTTAGTTTCGATTCCTGAGGTTCCTCCCCACTCGACCACATTCCGTCGCAGTTTTCTGCGCCGGGGTTCTCTGATGAAAATAGCTGAATTCGAAAGCGAGGGTTCAAAAGAATGAAAGCCAAGTTGTCGCTGAAATTTCTTGCACACTTTTTCGTTGCACTCACGTTCGTTGCGGGCGCATGTACTCTGGCCGCGGCGCAGTATCAGGAAACCATCTTGCATGATTTCAATGGAGGCAGTCCGAACCAGCCCGGTGCCGGCTTAATCTCAGACGCCCAGGGAAATCTTTACGGCGAAACCGGAGTTTATGGAGTCGGATGCGACACGAATTGTGGAACGGCTTTTGAGTTGAGTCCGACCGACTCCGGATGGAAGTACACGGGACTGCACGTCTTCGTAGGCGGCGCTGATGGCGTTGCCCCGCAGGGCGGACTCACGATGGATGCCGAGGGAAATCTATATGGAACGACTGCCCAGGGCGGTGGAACTTGCACCTTTCAGAGCGGAGGATGCGGTACGGTATTCAAGCTGACTCGCAATTCCAATGGCACTTGGAGTGAAACTGTACTGCACCGTTTCACCAGATCCACCGACGGGGCGCTGCCGTTTTCCGGAGTCATCTTCGACGCGAGTGGAAGTCTCTATGGCACGACCGATTTCGGCGGCGCGAATACGGGTGCCTGCCCGCAGGGTTGTGGAACGATCTTCAAACTCACTCCGAACGGCGCAACCTGGACCTTCAGCGTCATTCACAACTTCACCGCGGGGTCTGACGGAGCGTTCGGTGGAGGTCTGGTTTTCGACGCGACGGGAAATCTGTATGGCGTCAGCGCCGGCGGCGGAACGGTCAACAACCATTGCGGAGGCGATGGCTGCGGCACAGTTTTCAAGATGGCTCCAAACGGCAGTGGATGGACCAAGACCACGCTCTATATTTTCTCCGGCGAGTCAGACGGGGCGACTCCAATCTCGCTCGTGATCGATGCGGCAGGAAATCTATACGGAGTCTCGCTCTATGCCGGCCACGGCAACAATACTGACTGTTCTCCCAATGGTTGTGGCACGGTATTTGAACTCAGTCCCCAGGGCAACGAGTATTCATTTACTCTGCTGCACGCATTTATCGGCAGCGATGGGGCAAATCCGTCGGGAGTCGTGCTCGATTCCAGCGGCAATGTTTTTGGCGCGTCCGAGCGCTACGGATCCTCATGCTGTGGAACGATCTTCGAGTTGATGCCGACTGGTAGCGGATCGTGGAACTTCACCACACTGTTCAACTTCACAGGGAAGACTGATGGGAATTATCCCCCTGGACCGCCGGTCGTGGATGCTTCGGGAAACCTGTACGGTGTGACCAGCAACGGAGGGGCGGCGAATTCCGGAGTGGCATGGGAGTTGACGCCGTAATAGTGCATCAACTGCCTTATGTAGCCTAAACAAATGCCCGGGTCTGGGGGTGAGCACCGAGACCCGGGCTGGCTGTTCCGTTGGGGTGGCGAACGAGGGGCGATCCGGCCGTCCGGCGTATCGCCAGAACCTACCGGTGAGCGGATGATTCACCCTCATCTCTAGCGCGCCAGCCGGGTGAAGCGGCGCGGTTCGCACTGTCGGAACAGCAATCCTGCCAAAATCTCTACTTCTGCGACTGCCGGATGTATGAGACAACCATTTTGATCTGGTCGGGATTCAATCCCTTGGACGCAAATGCGTGCGAGGGCTTCTTCTCCTTGCCCCCGTTCGCGATCGCCTCGGTCAGTTCCGCATCCGATGCCTTCTTGCAATTCTCGCTGACTAGGCTCGGAGCCTTGATCGCAGGCTTTCCGGCGAGGTCGGCGCCATGACATGCGGCACACTTGGTCTTGTAGAGAGCGGCACCATCGTCACCCGCCCAGGAAAGGTTAGGCAGGATGAGGAACAGCGCCAGCGCGATCATCAGAATCAACAGCACAAGCTTCGTTGTCTTCACGATTGCGTTTCCTTTCACAACTATTAAGTCTTGCAGTCCCGCTGCGCGGAAGCATGCGAATCATGCAAGCGGAACTCAAGAGGCGATGAGAACTTACTAACCGTCTGGCAGTTTCGCCGAAATTGCGGCAGGTGGTCTGTGATTGCAGTCACGCGCCGCCGTGATCATGGCAATGCTCCAAGTTCGTGGAAATACAGCCAGATGGTGTGAAAAGACTCGTGACTCCGCGTGATATGCCGCAGTGTTGCGAATTTGAACAGCGAGTTGAAAACATTCTCATCCCGCAAGCCAATGAAAATGCAAGGAATGTGCCTTCCACCCAGCAGAACGATTTGGCATTCGTCGTGCGTTTCTAACACTGCAACTTGCGCCCGAGGGATTCGTCGTGGAACCCACATTGATGGTGATCGGAGTGAATCACCACACCGCGCCCCTGGCGATGCGGGAGCGGTTCTGGGTCAGCGAGAACCGGCGCTATGAAATCCTCCGCCGGCTGAGCAGCGCGGAAGGCATCGAAGAGATCGTCATCATCTCCACATGCCGCCGAACCGAATTCCTATTGTGGGCAAGCGAGCCGACTCTGGCTGCGAATTCCGTCTTGCAGTTCTTGGGGTCGGAGCACGGGCTGCGGCTGACCGAATGGCAACACTTCTATCGCTTGCTCGACGACGCGGCGCTGACTCACATCTTCCGCGTGGCCTCAGGACTGGATTCACTGGTGCTCTGCGAGTCCCACATTGTCACGGAACTAAGAGCAGCGTGGGAGCAGGCCCAAGCAGTGGGCGCGTCTGGGCCCTTCCTCGATGCAACGCTCGACGCGGCGCTAAGGGTCTCGAAGCGAGTCCGCGAGGAAACAGGGATCCATCAGCTGACCGTTCCGATCCCCATGGCGGCCTTTGAACTCTCCCGGCGCATCTTCGGCACTCTCGAGGACCGCCGTGTGCTGCTGCTGGGCGCGGGAGAAATGAGCGAACTCTCGGCGCGCCGCATGATTGCCGACGGAGCAAAGCCGGTCGTGGTGATCGATCAGGCTCCGGTACGAGCGGCGGAACTGGCAGGAACGCTCGGGGGCACCGCTGCAACTTTAGGAGAGCGCTGGAAGCGGATTCTGGATGCCGACGTCGTCCTCTGCGCGACCGGATGTCCCCACGTAATTTTGACGCGCGAAGAGGCGGAGAGAATCGCGGCCGAGAGGAATCGTGTTGCGCTGGTGATTATCGACTTGGGAATGCCGCGCGACGTCGATCCGGACGTTCGGCGTGTGGATGGAATTCTGCTGTATGACATAGAAACTCTCGAGCGCACGATGCGGAGCGACACGCAGGAGCCTGTAAGGGAATTTGTCGAAGCCGAGCAGATTGTGGCCGCCGAGACGCGAACATTTCGCAGCAAATTGCAGACAGAAAGCTCGTTGCCGACCATCATTGCCCTGCGGCAGCGGCTGGAAGAGATTTGCCGGCAAGAACTGGAGTCCTTCATCGCAGAGCGCGGGCCATTTACCCGGGAGCAGGATCAGTCGTTACACGCAATCACAGGCCAAGTCATACAGAAGATTGCCAGCTCCCTCGCCCGCGAGCTCAAGGAAGTTCCAGAGAAGGAGGAACAGGCGCAGATGACGGCAGTCGTCCGGCGGCTGTTCCACCTGGGGTCGCCTAACCTGGCGCCTGCCGGCACCAGATCGGAGAAGCAAACCAATGAGCGTAACAAAGAAAGAGCCGTCGCAATCAATTACTAACTCGGGTTCTGTGGGATGGACCGGGCTGCAGGCATATTTACTCGCCGCATTCTGCTTAGTGCTGGGTGTGGCGTTGGGATATCTGTATCGCGGATCGGCGTCGCCCGGAACAGCGGCAGCAGGCTCCGTTTCACAAGATGCGAAATCGCAAAAAGCCGGAGCGGCTGAGGCACAGGCCGCGCTGATGCAAGCTGCGTCCCCGTATCTCGAAGCGGTGAATAAAGATCCGAATGATTACGATTCGCTGGTGAAGCTCGGAAATTTGTACTACGACGCGCAACAATACCCGGCGGCGATTCAGTATTACGAGCGCGCAGTCACGATTCATCCCGAGAACGTAGACGTACGCACTGACATGGGAACAGCCTATTGGTATGCGGGGAATATCGACAAAGCGATGGAAGAGATGCAGACTTCGCTGAAGTATCGTCCTGGACATCCGCAGACGCTATTCAACCTGGGCTGGATCAAGTGGCAGGGCAAAGGCGATGCTAAGGGAGCGGTCGAGGCATGGCAGCAGCTGTTGAAGGCGAACCCGGATTATCCGCAGAAGCAGCAGGTCGAACAGTACATTGCCAAGGCCAAGGAGCACGCAGCTCGAGGATAAGTTACTTTCGGGCGCCAAATCATAACAATTCATACCGCGCCAACGAGGGCCTCCGAAAGGGGCCCTTCGTTTTCGTGACTGCTGATTTGTGCCGGCGACACGAAGCCGTAGAAAGCATCTGCTTCGAGATTTCTTGAACTGAGGACTTATTTTGCGGCGGCCAGTTCTTCGACTGTTTCGCGGTTCGCAGCCAGAACCCAGCGGTCGCCGCGCTTCTCCCACACCGCGACGATCGGACCGGGCAACTGCCGTACCTGATCGCCGGGACAATGCCTGTACTCCCGCTCCTGCCCGATCACCGGCCACACGCCGTACTCGTAGTCGACGCGACCCACAGCGCCGCAGCTCTTGCAGGTGAACTCCAACCGGTTGAACGGATGCACCGACACAGGCCCCACGGATCTCATTCCTTTTGTTCCTCCCATTTCAGGATGAGTTCCAGCCTAAGCGTGACAATGCCTCCCGTCCGTGATTGAAATCACGTTCCGAAATGCGGGGATTCACAAAATGAGAATGGCCGGATACAACGCAACGACAAAGGAGCAACGACCAACGAAGGAGGACCAATGACCAACGACTAACGACCAACGACGGAGGTTTGAGAGCTAGCCATCTTCACGCCCTTCGACTGCGCGGCGTAGCGGGCGATGCCGCGGTAGAGGGCTTCGGCGATGCGCTCGCGGTATCCATCGCTGCGGAGTTTTTGTTCGTCTGTGGGACTGGAAACGAATGAGACTTCGGCCAGGATGCCAGGCATGGCACTCTCGGTGAGGACGACGAAACTGGCTTCCTTCACGCCGCGATCCCGCAGTCCGGGATTCTGTACGGAAAGCGTTCCGTAAAGCGAGCGCTGAACGCTGGCGGCTAGCCGACGCGACTGCTCGATGCGGTCATGCAAATCGGCCGCCGAGAGCGTCGGGGTGTTGGCATTTGCAGCGGCAGTATGAAGATCCGTTCCGGCTTCCTTCGAACCTGGCGCTGAAAAGAAATTCGTGTAATAGGTTTCGACTCCGCGCGCGGAAGGCAGATCGCTGTAGTTGGCGTGAACCGAGATAAACAGGTCCGCCTGTGCCTGATTCGCGATCTCGGCGCGCTGATCGAGCGGAAGATAGTTGTCGTCCTGCCGCGTATAGATCACGTCAGAGCCGAGCCGCGTTTCCAGCAGCTTGCCCAGCCGCTGCGCGATTTCGAGAACGAGATCTTTTTCAAGCAGGCCGCGACGCCCTACAGTGCCGAGGTCCCACCCACCGTGGCCGGCGTCCACCACGATTCGCAGCTTGGGAACGCGCGCCCGAAGTTGCAAGTCTTCTTTCGTCGGCGGCGGAATCACAATCGCCATCTTCTGCTGCGTTGACGGTGTGTTCGGGAAGAGGTTTACGGCGCCCTTGGGGTTCGTGCCCGC
Organism: Candidatus Sulfotelmatobacter sp.; assembly: GCA_035277905.1. Classification (GTDB taxonomy): domain Bacteria; phylum Acidobacteriota; class Terriglobia; order Terriglobales; family Acidobacteriaceae; genus Sulfotelmatobacter. The sequence goes on along the minus strand of DATEJO010000054.1, from coordinate 13,012 downwards.
CTTGCGCACTTCGACGATCAACCGGTACGGATTGGACTCGAGACTGACGGAGAAGCTCGTGCCCGGTTTGGTTTCGAGCACGATGCGCGTCATGCCCGGAACCGGCTGCGCAACGCGTACGCGGCTGAGGAAGGTGTCTCCGATATCGATCGACTTCCCGGCAAGATCGGGCGCAAGCTGCGTGTCATGCAAATCGAAGTAGACGCGGTCAGGCCCGGTAAGACGGTGCGTCTCATACTGGACTTGATCTTCCATGTCGAGGACGACCGTGCTCGAATCCGGCGAAGACCAGTGGCGAACGCCGGTGATCCGGGGGAATTTCGCGAGTTCTTGGGGGCTTGCCGGAGTGTTGTCGGAATCCGGTGCCTCGGAATTTGCGTCATTGGTTGACGTTGCGGGTGGCGCAGGCACAGCGGCGACGGGCGGCGCGGCGGGCTTGGGAGCCGGAGCAGATGTGACCGGTGCTTCAGAGCGCACCATCGAGCTGCCGACTTCCGACATCTTGAGCTTCCACCAGACGCCTCCGGCAAAAGCGGCAATCACCACGATGCCGATCAGGATTGCGGGAACCAGGAAGCGCCGGGAAGAGCGTTCTGGCTCGGTCTGACCGAAAGTGAGCGCGGGCTCGGTAACTGACTCGGCGGTTGCAGCCTCAGCGATCTTTCCTTCGGCAGTTTCACCTGCAGCGATCCCTTTTTCGGCAATCTTGGCTTCAGATGCCTTAACTTCGGTAGCTGCGGCTTTCTCTATGGGTGCGGCTGGCGCAATTACGGCTTTGACTTCGGGTAGAGCCGTTGCTGTTGCAGCCTTGACGGCCTCAACCTTAGGCGCGACTACAACAGGGGTCTCTTTGGCAACACCGGGCGCGCTGACCTTCGGCAGGGGAACGGCTGGCGAGAACTCGGTCTTTGCAGGGACGGGAACAGGAACCGGCGCAACCTTCGGGGCAGCAGGTTCGGCCGGTGCAGCAGCGACCTTCGGTGCTGCCGCCTGGGTTGGAGCTGGCTGAGCTGAGGCTGCAACGACCGGCGTCGTCGCAATCTTCGGCAATACAGTCTGGGTCGGCGCTGCGGCCGCCGCCGGTACAACGGCAGGCTTAAGCGGATCAAGCTTCGTCGCGGCAACCTGAGCCGACTGCGCAAAGCGATCTTCATCCTCTGGCTTCAGCGCAGCGAGCACAAGTTCCGCCAGCAGCGTCAGATTGCGAACGTCACTGTCATTGAAAGCGAAGGGCCAGGTGGAGAAAGCTTCCAGAACTCCAATTACGCGGCGTCGTCCGCACAGCGGAACTGCGACCATCGATCGCGCGCCGAGCTTGCGGCAGGCTTGCAGGTTCACCCGTGGATCGGTTTCGGTATCGTCGCAATTAATCACCTGCGCCGTGCGAAAGCAAGCTCCAGAAAAAGCGGAATCGCGATCAATGCGGGCTCCAATGTCGGGGCGGACCATGCCCGCCGCCGCCCGCAGCACGATCTCATTATTCTCCGCCAGCGCGATCGCCAGGCCGTCAGCTCCGGTAATGGAGACAGCGCGCTCCGCCACCAGCTGCAGGACATCGTCAAGAACGAACAGTTCAGAGGGATCAAATTCCGCGACGGGAGTCTTCGAGTCGAATCCGTTATGGCGGGCAGCCAGGGCTTTCCGGCGGCGTACCTGCTCGTGCAATGACGAGAAGGCGAGTAGAGCCTGCAACGCGTCCTGTGGCGAGGGCGCGCACGAGGGCTCGTCCCCGATTCGGTCGGGGATCGACGAAGCTGCGCTATGTGCCATCGGCCAGGGAGGTACAGTAATCCCGCGCACGGGTTCCGTCAACTCCAGCTCGGGCTTGGTGGTAGGAGTCGCCATTTAAACAGGGATCATGAGTAAGTTATCGGTCTTTGGGCCGAGTTGCAATTACCCTGACATGACCTATTGGACATGGACTTCCGTGCCACTTTTCTCTCCCGTCGCTCCTGTGATCGCTAACGCTTGCTGATCCAACAGAAATCGAAATCGTTCCAATCCGGCGTCGAACCACTGCAGTTACTAAAAGGCGAAATCGCCCGGGCATAAGATGCTGGAAACAGGGCTCTGGCCGAGCAGATTTCTCTCCAGGTGGTCTATGGACGCAGCGCTCTCTTCCGTAAGGCACGCACGGACCCAGCACCGGTACGAACTACGCTCCCTCACATATCTTACGCTCGACGATACCAATGGGGGCGTGGTACGCAATCTGGGTGCCGGTGGCATCGGGGCGCAAGTGCTTGCCGCAGTGCGTCCGCAGGAACGGTTGCGTGTCCGTTTTGAGCTGAAGTATCCCCGTTTGCGCGTCGAGGTTCAGGGCGAGGTAATGTGGGCCACGCTTTCCGGCCAGTGCGGAATCCGGTTTCTCGATATGCCTCCGCAGATGGGCCGCCAGATTGGCGAGTGGATCTTTGGCGATCTGCTGGAAGGAATTTCTCTGCATGCCGATCCGGCCGAGTCAATGTTCGCCACCCAGGAATTGCCTCTGGGTGAAGCCGTGCGCCAGAGCGAAGAAGAAGATGGGCTGATGGTTTCGCATGTTCCGGTGAAGGTGATCGAGTTGCCCAACCGAGGTGAGCCCGTGATGCCCAGCCTTCAGGCAAGAGACGCAGTCGCGGAAATCAAACCGACAGGTCTCGATTGGCTCTCGCAGCCTCTTTCCGGGCGCGGGCTGGCCTGGACGATCCACACGCTGGTCGTTTTTGCGGCATTACTTCTGTTCGCTTTGGTCTTCTTATCGATCAATGGCGAGGCGACGCCATGGCCCGTACCGATGGTCGCCGGCGCCATAGTTGTGGTCGCGGGATTGTATTGGATCTTCTTCCACCTGTTCGGCGGAACGAGCCTGGGTACAAGGTTGGCGCGGCTGGCGGGCTATTCGGTCGATGAAGAAGAGCAGGAAAAGGCCGCGCGCTTCCGTTAGCAAATTTTCTGGGAATCAAATGAGGGCCGACGATAGCTCGGCCTTTGCAACGCCAGTTTCTTAGTTCGCCAGAAACTGCTGCGCCAGCCACAATTCCAGCATCTGCTGCTGAGCCGGAGCGATCTTCATGAACCGAATCCCGGCGTTTCCGGCCTTATCCTGCCATGCCACTTTGGCGTGGATCGTGAATCCCGACCTCGCCCCCGGAAGGCTGAACGCGACCTGCATCGCCGACTTGGCATCGAGAGACTGGCCAGTGTGGACGAGCATTCCGCCGTGGCTCACATTCAGCAGATGTCCAACGACCGCTTTCGATCCCTTGTACTTGAGTGAAACCGGAACTTCCAGCCCGGCGCGGTGATAACGAAGACGGCCATCGAGGATGATGCTTCGCGCCGCGGTGAACGTTCGCACGGCCTGCTCGACTGAAATCGGCTTTTCGAAGGCGAACAACGCTCCGGTAGAGTCAAGACTCGGCGTACACTTCGGACCGCCCATGATCACCAACGGAATTTGCGCCGGACACTTGTCGGAGTTCTGCAACTCGCGCAGGAATTGCGTGCTGCCGTTGAGGTCGCAGTCGACGATCAACGCGTCGACTTTCGATGTTTCGAGGCGCTCGAGCGCCCGCTGCGGTTCTTTTTCAACTGCGACATCGATCTGAAGCCCGCCGAGGATGCATTCCAGAACACTGACTTCCTGCCAGTCGCGCGAGAGAACCATCGAGGAAAGTGTCATGCGGACCACTGTAGCCGCGCCGGTAAGCGCGGCGAAGATAACTAACGTAATTTGCGGTTGCCTGGCGCTTTCCGGGCGCTCTCCTGGAAGTTCCTGAATTCTGTCCGGCAGTTCTGCCCGCTGACCTAGCCCCTAGGCCCTAGCCTCTGATCCCTGTCCCCAATGGCTCGGAGATAGCGTTCTGCGGATTTCCGTAGCGCCTCCTTGGGATCTCCGACGACCTTGAAGTTAGGCCACGCCCCGTAATGACTCGCGTACTTGTACGGCTCAAGCGTATTCACGATTCGGCGCACCGTCGTCGCATCGACCGGAACAAAATTCGGATAGCTGTACATGAAACTCACGTAGCGGCGATCGGGACAGACCTGCGGCATGTCACCCGTCATCAGCACGCCGCCGTGAGCCGCCCAATGCAGCACCTGGAACCCCTTGAAGTGCGCGCCCAGGCGGATGAGCGTGAGATCGTCCGCCAGCGCATGAGTCTCGCCGTTCCAAAAAACCATCGCCGGGTCGGAGAATTGCACCCACTGTCTGTCGTCTTCATGCAAATAGATCGGAATGCCTCCGAAAGCCCGGCTCCATTCCACCATGCTCGTGTAGTAGTGCGGATGCGAGATGGCAATCGCTGTGAGTCCACCAAGACGCTTGATTTGTTCCACGGTGCGGTCGTCGATGAGGCTGACGCAATCCCAGAGCACTCCGCCGTTTTTCGTCTGCAAGAGCAGCGCCCGCTGGCTGATCGCAAATTGCGGTTGCGTGTGGATTCCCCAAAGCTGGTCGCCCTCTTCGAACAAGACGTTGTGGTGTTTACTGCGCAGGTCATCGAGCGTGATCCATTTCTGGCCGTCGTTATTGACGTATTGCCGCTCATCCCGACAGATCGGACAGCCCGCGGGCGGGTTCTCGGCCGAAGGAAACTGTGTGCCGCAAGTCACGCAGATATGAGTCAAGGGCCTAGGCCTCCGCCAAATTCGATGATCGACCCAAAGTTCGGATGCGAGGAAGAAGTGGACGTGTTTCGCGATTAAGAGACCGGCCTGAGGACCGAAGTCCGTGGTCCGACGCCTGCCTTGCGGTACCACTCCACCGTGCGCCGCAGCCCTTCTTCGAAATCAACCACAGGCTTATAGCCGAGACCTGACTCGGCTTTCGAAATGTCAGCGAGCGAGTGCTTTACGTCGCCGCTGCGCGCGGCTGCGTACTTCGGCTGTCCTTGATACGAGGTCAGCGGCTGCAACAATTTGAAGGTCTCGTTGAGATCGACTCTTCGTCCAGTCGCAACGTTGAAGATTTGTCCCGCAACTTTTTGCGCAGGGGCTTTGCAGGCCAGCAGATTGGCTTCGACGGCGTTGTCGATGTAGGTGAAATCGCGGCTCTGCTCGCCATCTCCGAAGATGGTGGGCTGATCTCCGCGAAGCATCTGCGTAATGAACTTGGCGAGGACGCCCGAGTACGGCGACGAAGGATCCTGGCGCGGCCCGAAAATATTGAAGTACCGAAGGCAGACGGTTTCCAGCCCATAGCAGCGGTAGAACGAAATCATGTACTGCTCGCTTGCGAGTTTTGCCACGGCGTACGGCGAGATCGGGTCAGGCCGCATCTGCTCGTGCTTGGGAAGCGTAGGAGTATCTCCGTAGGCCGAAGACGACGCCGCGTAGACGACCCGTTTGACCTTCGCATCGCGCGCCGCGACGAGGACATTGACGGTTCCGTCCACATTGGCGCGGTTGCTCCCGAGCGGATCGAGCACAGATTTTGGCACCGACGGAATCGCAGCCTGATGCAGAACGAAATCGACTCCGGCACAAGCCTTGTGCATCGCGTCCAGATCAAGAATGTCGCATTCCCGGAAGTCGATTCGATCGAGAATCTCAGCAATATTCTCGCGTTTGCCGGTAGCAAAATTATCGACGCCGCGAACCTGCTCGCCGCGGGCAAGCAAAGCCCGCGCAATGGAAGAGCCGATAAAGCCTCCGATACCCGTGATCAGCGTAAGAGACATGACCGAACATCATAAAACAAGTTTCAAAGTTTCAAGGTTTCAATGTTGCAAAGTCTCAAACCGCGTGCTCCTCCCGACGCGGTGCTTTGCGCCTCATGCTAGGGAGCCCTCGTTTTTCAACTCCGAGGCCGGGAAGCCGTTGTCTTTGAAACGTTGAAACTTTGAAACTTTGAAACTTTAACCCTGACTCTTCTTGAGAATTTTCAAGAAATCTGCGCGCAACAGAATCTGGTGGCTTTCGAAAAATTCCACGAGCGCAGCAATTGCGGCTTCTGGTTTCATGATTACAGGCAGTTCAAGGGCGCCAACGGCGGGAAGGGAAGAGGCGATTCCGGGTTCCATGATTACCGTCGGCCGCGAGATGGTAGCCAGCAGACGCTTCAGCGTCCCAATATTCTCCTCCGACATTTCGGCGAAAGCGATTCCCATGCCAAGATATGGATAATTCACGCGCACGATCCCCTTGGTCTCGAGACGGATCCCGTTTACCTCTAGCTTCATCTGCAAAACGGTCCCGGCGGGATAGGTGGCCTGCGCTTCGACATAGCAGCCGTGCAGGCTGATGTCGGTGAATGTCACCCAGGTTTGGATTTCGCTATTTTCCTCGCGCACTTGCGCGCTGCCTTCGCATTTGTAGCGCGGAGTTCGCCGCTTTTCGGTTCCTTCAAAGCGCTCACCCACGGTGGCAGCCGCGGCACTGCTTCCGGCACTGGGAGGCTGGGGCTTTGAGACAGGAGTCTGCGGCTGGTCGGACTGCCTCAACGCTATCAGATACGCCGCGCCTTCATTGATTTTGTCGGGCATAGCAATCCTTCACCAGCAGGACCCAAGCGAACATGAAGGGCAGCTAACTTCCCGAATGTTCGACTCGTCCAATTTGAGGGAATGATCGGCAGAACAAGCCGGAACATTAGCGGAGAAGGGGTGAGGGGCTTTGCGACCCCGACGTCTCAGCCGTCTGGCGGATCTGCTTCCACAACTCGTCCCGTCCGGCGCCGGTTTTCGAAGAATACGGAAGCAGCCGCGCTTTCGGATATTCGTTCCCCAGCGTTCGCAGCACGTTATTGAGCTGGTTGTTAGAGAGTCGATCGCTCTTGGTTCCAACCAGCAGGAATTCGCGCCCGGTTGCGCTCAGGAATTCGAGCAGCTGGCGGTCGCTCTGCTGCGGAGGAACATTGACATCGACCAATGCAACGCAAAGCGCCAGAGTCGACCGCTCGTTCAAATAGGGCTCGATGAACTTCGGCCACTCCTGCGAAACCTCGCGCGAAATCTTGGCGTATCCGTAGCCCGGCAGGTCGGCGAAGATCAGCTCTGGACGCGGCTTTCCCGGCCAGCGGATCTCGAAGAAGTTGATGCTGCGCGTCCGTCCTGGAGTGGAACTGGTGCGTGCCAGCTTCGCGCCCACCAGCGAATTGATCACGCTCGACTTGCCGACATTCGAGCGTCCCAAAAACGCGATCTCCGGAACGGTCGGAACAGGGAAGTGAGCAACATCCGTAGCCGCCACGAGAAAACGCGAGAGAACCCTCATGCCCAAGTTTCCTACGGATAGCGAGAAGTTGGCAAGGGATGGCAGGTGCGCAAGAGCCTAACTTAATCCTAAAGGCCGCTTGTTGTGCACCTCGTCATCCTTTACCGGACGCAGCCTGTGCCAGAGATAAAGTCCACCCGCGACGACAACCCCAATCCCGATGCTGATCGCGAAAAAGATCCTATAGGCAGGGAGCCAGATCAACGTCGCCGCGACGACCACCGCAGCACCAATGAGCGCGGCCGTACCTCGAATCGGAATCGTCATGGCACGCAACTTCCTTCTGAGAGAAGTTCTACCACTCACAGGAGGAATGATGCAGGATTTTGTGATTGGGTAATCCGGGTAATTCAAAAGCCGCCGGGGCTGAAGAGTTTTGAATTACCAAATTACTCGATTACAAAATCAGGTTGCTCGTTAGCTCAGAAACTTGAGCCGCTCGCTCGAACGGAAGTAACCCACGTGTTCACGCACGGGTCCATGGTCCTATGAATTTCCCCCGCTCTCAGCCGATGTGACCAGTAGCAGGGCAAATGGAGCGCATCATGGAAAACATCCGGCAAGCGACCCTCGAGATGCATACGTTGCTGCTGTGTGCGGACGCGCAGTTTCTCGGCATCACGCGCCACGTTCTGAATCAATTGCGGGTCGTGCCGCAAGTTGTGGACAGCTCAGACTCTGCGCTCAGAATGATCCGGAACCAGCAGTTCGACGTCATCATCGTCGATTGGCGCGAGATCGACAATGTCGCGGATTTCCTCGGCGCAGTGCGCCATTCGAAGCTGAATCCGGACTGCGTGCTCGTCGCGATCGTCCGCGATCTGCTCGACCTGCGGCAGGCCTTCGCCGCCGGAGCGCAATTCCTGATTCACAAACCTGCATCGGCCGTACAGATTGAGCGCTGTCTTCGGGCGGCGTATAACGCGACAGTGGCCCGACGTCGCAAGCTGCATCGCGAGCGGGTGGAAATCCTCGCCGCGGTCAGTACGCGTGCACAGGCGGTGGCGGAAGCGATCATCGTTAACCTCAGCGAAGGTGGCGCGGGCCTCAAGACGTCGATTCCCGATTTCATTTCAGGCGTCTCGGTGAGTTCCGGCGAAGATATCCGCTTGCGCTTCAGTCTCCCGGAATCGGACGAAATGCTCGACGTAACCGGAACTGTGATCTGGAAGACTGCCGATGCATGCGGTGTGCGCTTCCGCTATATCCCCGAACCGCAGCGTGCCCTTCTCGAGCACTGGCTGACCGGCTGCGTGGAACGTTCCCTGGCCGAGACCTGCGATCGCGTCCGCGCCGCCTGCGCTTAGCGGCCCGATTCACCACGGAGTCACAGAGTCACCGGCAAAAGAAGAAGGCCCGCATCCCGCGCGGGCCCCTGAATTTCCGTAAGAAGTCCTTCGTGCGACTTCGTGAGCTTTGTGGTTAGATCCTACTGATGCGCCGTGGGCGCTTCCGACGTCGGAGTCAATGCCGCGATCGGCTGCGCCACTTCCTCCTCGACCTTCGGCAGCGGCGATTCTAGAGCAATCTGCAGCACCTGATCCATCGTATCCACGAAATGCAGCTTCATCGCAGTCCGCAGATTCTCCGGCACCTCTGCCAGATCTTTCTCGTTGTCCTTGGGCAGGATCACCTCGAACAGCCCCGCGCGGTGTGCCGCCAGCAGTTTCTCTTTCAAGCCGCCAATGGGAAGAACCTTGCCCCGCAGCGTGATCTCACCGGTCATCGCCAGATCGCGCCGCACGGGAATCTTGCTCAAAGCGCTGGCAATCGCAGTCGCAATGGTGATTCCAGCGGACGGCCCATCTTTCGGGATGGCGCCCTCAGGAACGTGAATGTGAATATCAATCCCGCGATAGAAGTCGCGCGACAGACCAAGCCGCTGCCAGCGCGACCGCACATAAGTGATCGCAGCCTGCGCCGACTCCTGCATCACGTCGCCCAACTTGCCGGTCAAGATCGGCTTGCCACCTTTGCCGTCGACCACCGTGGCTTCGGTGCTCAGGATCGAGCCGCCCACTTCGGTCCATGCAAGTCCGGTCACAAGTCCGATTTCTGACTTCTCGTGCGCCAGCGTGTCGCGGAACTTGATCACGCCCAGGAAGTCGTTGACGTTGTCGCCCGTGATTGTGATCGAGTAATTCTCGCCTTCCTTGACGACCTTGCGCGCGACCTTGCGGCAAACGTTGCCAATTTCGCGCTCCAAATTGCGGACGCCCGCTTCCCGCGTATACGACCGGATCAGCGCTTGAATCGCATCATCGGTGAATTTGATGTTCTTCTCCGAGAGCCCTGCGGCGAGCATTTGCTTCTTGACCAGGAACTGCTTGGCAATCTCCACCTTTTCCTGCTCGGTGTAACCATGCAACCGCAGCACTTCCATGCGGTCCTGCAATGCCGGAGGAATGGTGTGCATTACGTTCGCCGTCGCGACGAAGAAAACTTGTGACAGATCGTATTCAACGTCGAGGTAGTGGTCGACGAACATAAAATTTTGTTCGGGATCGAGCACTTCCAGCAACGCCGCCGAAGGATCGCCCCGGAAGTCCATCGACATCTTGTCGACTTCGTCCAGCATGAACACTGGATTCTTCGTCCCGGCCTTCTTCATCATCTGGATAATCTGGCCCGGCAGGGCGCCGATATACGTGCGCCGGTGGCCGCGGATTTCCGCTTCATCGCGCACGCCGCCCAACGACATGCGGACGAACTTGCGCCCAGTAGCTTTCGCAATCGACATTCCCAGGGAAGTCTTGCCGACTCCCGGAGGTCCGACAAAGCAGAGAATCGATCCCTTTGGATTCTTTACCAGCTGGCGGACTGCAAGAAATTCGAGAATGCGCTCCTTGATCTTCTCCAGGCCATAATGATCTTCGTTCAGGACTTTTTCCGCACGCGAGATATTTCGGATCTCCTTCGACCGCTTCTTCCACGGCACGGCCAACAGCCAGTCCAGATAGTTGCGCGACACCGTCGACTCGGCCGACATCGGCGGCATGGCTTCCAGTTTCTTGAGTTCCTGCAGCGCTTTGTCTTTGACTTCCATCGGCATGCCCGCCGATTCGATCTTCTTCTTCAGTTCGTCGAATTCGCTCTTCTCGCCGCGGCCCAGTTCCTTCTGGATGGCCTTGATCTTCTCGTTGAGGTAATACTCTTTTTGCGCCTTCTCCATCTGGCGCTTCACGCGCGACTGGATCGTCCGGTCAACATTCAGTTTTTCGATTTCGATATCGAGCACATCCGCAATGCGCGTCAGCCGCTCAGCGGGATCGAAAATCTCCAGCAGTTCCTGCTTCTCTTCAATGGACAATTGCAGATTTGCAGAGATCACATCCGTCAGCTTGGCCGGATCTTCCATCCGCACGGCCGAAATCATCGTCTCGTAATTGAGAGCCTGGCAAAGCTTCACGTACTGCTCGAACAGCGAAGTGACGCGCTGCATGCTGGCTTCGAGCGCCTGGTTCGTCTCGGTCGTGAACCGGGCCACGCGCACCGTGGCTTGCATGAATCCTTCGGTGTCGGCGACCTGCAGGATCTTTCCCCGCTCAATGCCTTCAACCAGAACTTTAATGTTGCCGTCGGGCAATTTCAGGCTCTGCACAATATTGACGATGGTGCCAACCTGGTAGATTTCGTTGGCCTTCGGTTCGTCGATGGAGGCGTCATGCTGAGTAGCCAGGAAAATTTTCTTGTCGGCTGCGAGAGCCTCTTCCAGAGCGCGCACGCTCGATTCGCGTCCCACGACAAACGGCGTCATCATGAACGGAAAGATGACGACGTCCCGGATGGGCATCATGGGCAGCTTTCTGGATTCGTATTTTTCCTTGGATGTAGTCACTGAGTCTCCTGGGTTACAGACGAAACGATTTCCCGACGAACGATTTCCGCACTGGACACGAAACCATCGCGCAACAAAAAACGATCTATCTGGATTTTACCTTGAGCGGAGGGTATGGCGAAATGGCATTTAAGTTGTAAGGGTATTGATTGCCACGGCTCTTGTCTGCAGTAATTTGCAACTGTGAGTCACAAGTGCAGCATGCAGAGACGTACCCGGCTACGCCTCTGCAGATGCCCAAAATTAGCGGAGAGAAATACTACCCGGCCTTTTCCATGACCGTGGCGAACGAGGCGCTGCGTTTCTCGACCATCTCCCGCGTCACCTCGAACTCCTTTAACTTCTTCTGGCTTGGGAGGTTAAACATCAAGTCGAGCATCAATTCTTCCAGAATCATGCGCAGGCCGCGGGCGCCGACTTTCCGCGCCATGGCCTGGCGCGCGATCGCTCGAAGAGCTTCATCGTTGAACTTCAGCCGGACATTCTCGAACTCAAACAGCCGCTGATACTGCTTGACGATCGCATTCTTCGGACGCGTCAGGATTTCGATCAGCGCGAATTCATCCAGATCTTCCAGCATGCCAACCACAGGCAGGCGTCCGACAAATTCGGGGATCAGTCCGAACTTGATCAGGTCTTCCGGTTGCACTTCCTGCATCAATTCCTGGCTGCGCTTCTTGTTAGCAAAGGACTCTTCCCGCTCCGCGTCTTCGCCGCTGCGGAATCCAAGCGACTTCTTCCCGATGCGCCGCGAGATGATCTTCTCCAGCCCAACGAACGCTCCGCCGCAGATAAACAGAATGTTAGTCGTATCGACCGGCGTAAATTCCTGATGCGGATGCTTGCGTCCTCCCTGCGGAGGAACATTGGCAATCGTGCCCTCGAGAATCTTCAGCAGCGCCTGCTGCACGCCTTCGCCCGACACATCGCGCGTGATCGACGGATTCTCATCCTTCCGCCCGATCTTATCGACTTCATCGATATAGATGATGCCTGTCTGCGTGCGGCTGACATCGCCATCGGCCGCCTGCAGCAACTTGAGAATAATGTTCTCCACGTCCTCGCCGACATATCCCGCCTCAGTCAGAGTCGTGGCATCGACAATCGCGAAGGGAACATCCAGCATGCGCGCCAGCGTTTGCGCCAGCAACGTCTTGCCGGTGCCAGTCGGCCCGATCAGCATGATGTTCGACTTCGAAAGCTCAATGCCATCGCCGGTCTTCTGGCGATTCATAAAGATTCGTTTGTAGTGGTTGTAAACCGCGACAGCGAGCTTCTTCTTTGTCTGCTCCTGCCCGATGACGTACTCATCCAGGAACGCTTTCACTTCCAGAGGCTTGGGCAGTTGATTCGGGGTGCTGCTCGGAGGAGTCGCCGACCGGTCGTCTTCCAGAATGGAATTGCAGACCGCGACGCACTCGTCACAGATATACGCTCGGGGATAATCGCTGGGCGACGAGATCAGCTTGGCGACAGCATCCTGAGACTTATGGCAAAACGAACAACGCAGAATCTCATCGGTTCCCGACTTGTTTTTCACTCAGCTCAACTCCTGTTAGGGGCTAGGGCTTAGGGGCCAGGGATTAGATCTCGTTACTCCCAATCCTGCTCTTACTAGTCCCTAGCCTCTGATCCCTAAACCCTGACGACGAACGCCGATCATACCGCTTTCACTGTCTTGTAGATGATATCGTCGATGATTCCGTATTCCTTAGCCTGTTGGGCGTTCATAATGAAGTCGCGCTCAACATCTTTTTCTACCTTGTCGAGCTTCTGCCCACTGTGCTTCGACAGCAACTGATTTGTGATTTCACGCATACGCAAAATCTCGCGCGCATGAATATCAATATCCGTCGCCTGGCCCGACAAGCCGCCCATAGACGGCTGATGTATTAGAATCCGGGAATTCGGCAGTGCCAATCTCTTTTTGGGTTCCCCTGATGCCAAAAGTAACGCGGCCATAGATGCCGCCTG